>NZ_CP136241.1:3718608-4028492 GCF_046529725.1 Methanosarcina hadiensis
CAAAAAAGGTCAAAACCTGTTCTCCAGATGAAAGAGTCTCTAAGGTCTGGAATTTTATGATAGAAACGGATTACACCGGCATTCCGGTAGTTTCAAAGAAGGGAGACCCCATTGGAATGATAACCAGAAGGGATATAATTAAATCAGGTGCCCTGCGGATTGAAGTGGAGGATGATAGGCGAACGAGGCCAAATGAGAGTCCCAAAGTTGAGAGGTTTATGTCGACTCCTGCTTACACTCTTTCCGAAAATGATTCAATTAAGAATGCGATTGAACTGGTTGTCCAGCGAGATGTAGGAAGAGTAACCGTGGTAAACGAACAGGGCAAAATATCCGGAATTGCTGATAGACAGGACTTGCTTGAATCCATAGTTAAAGGATGGACTGAGTAATCCCGAGGCGCAAAAAACTTAGATTCTCACTCAAAAAGATTATAACGATTAAAGATTATAATTAGTAATTACAGATTGGCAAACAGGAGTAAGTGTTCAGAAAGATTCGAGAAAAGATTGCTGTAGGCTTTGTTTGTCTCCACACAACTATGGCCGTGAGGCAGCGATTAATGCTTCAGGAGAAGTCCCTGCAAAATGCAGGTAGAGGAAAAACGGAAGATGAAAAAAGCAATTAACTGCAACTCGATTCGGTGATTCTATTGAGCAAAAATACGACATTTGTACCAGTCGAAAAGATGAATGTTCAGCCAAGGGTGAACAAATCAAACACAAAACCACAACAGAGAGACCCAAATATGGTCAGCAGCATGGGTACAATGAGAATTGGCCCTGATTTTAAGTCAAGAATTTCAGCACACGAGGGAAAAATTCTTGCCCTGGCTACAAGGAATGTAGTAACCCTCCCTCCCACTGCAACCATAATGGAAGCAATCAAGATTATGACTGAAAGAAGGTTCAGGCGTATTCCGATCACGAATGCAGGAACAGGGAGGTTGGAAGGGGTAATTACTTCTGTGGATATCATTGATTTTCTGGGGGGCGGCAGAAGAAACCTCCTTGTTACAAACCGCTTCAAAGGCAATCTGCTGGCTGCAATAAATGAAGAGGTAAGGCAGATCATGGATACTGATGTTACATACATCCATGATCAGGCAGATTTTAAAGAAGCCGTTACAACGATGCTTAAAAAGAGAGTTGGAGGCCTGCCAATAGTGAACAATGAGATGCAGGTCGTCGCGATCTTTACTGAAAGAAATGCTGTAGAACTGATGGGCGGACTTGTAACAAACAAAACCGTTGATGAGTACATGACTAAAAGTGTCACAATGGTGACAACAGATACCAGTATAGGACAGGCTGCAAAAATAATGGTGCAGAATAGGTTCCGAAGGCTTCCTGTGGTTAAGGATGGAATCTTTGCGGGGATAGCCACAGCTTCTGATATTGTCCATTACCTGGGGAGAGGAGATGCATTCGGCAAACTCACAACAGGAAATATTCATGAAGCTCTGGACCAGCCTGTAGGCTCTATTATTTCACAAGAACTGATCTGGACCAGCCCTGGCACAGATATGGGGAAAGCTATGGAAATCATGCTCGAGAAAAAGATAGGCTCGCTTCCGATTCTGGAAGAAGGAATACTGCGCGGTATTATTACAGAGAGCGATTTCCTTAAAGGTTTTGACTTTTAACAGGAGTTCCATCAGGTTTAAAACAAAATTCTGAAACCAAAAAAATTTGAAGCCAAAAAATTCTGGAAACCGGAGAAGATACTGCCAAACCGAAAGTGTTCAATTTAACCGGAAAACTTCTACTAAACCAGAAGACTTCTGTTAGACCGACCAGAACTGAAAGCCAGAAATAATCCGGAAAATTATAAAAAATCCAGAGAATCCAGAGAATCCGGAGCAACTTTATTAGAAGGTTGAAAGGAGGTAAACTTCTTGGCTGGACAGACCAGAATAAATTTTATATTCTGGATATATCGCTCAGAGCGTAGCTGATCTTAAAATAAGGTTCAAGAGAAATTACCACGGATACTCTTTAAGATAACCTGAAATAATACTCTTTAAGATAACCTGAAACAAATCTCTTCAACCAGCTGTATTTCCTGATAAGCTACGTTTCCGGATAACTTCGAGGCACCTTCGTATATCACAGATTTATGCTGTATAACGCAGCAATAAGTTGAAAAGAGAAACAGATACTGGCAAAAAGCTCGAATTTAAAGCAATGTTTGTATCAAAAATCACAAAAATCACATTTGATTCAAAAACTATAATTGTTAATACTTATATATGTAAAAATGAAGGAGGTATTCAATGAATGTGGCGGACATCATGAGTTCACCTGTGTATGTTATAAACGCAGATGGGCCCGTGTCACATGCAAGAAATCTGATGTTAAGACACAGAATCAGTACATTGCTTGTCCTTAACGAGGGCAAAATGGTGGGAATCGTCACGAAATCGGACATCACTAACCGCCTGGCTCAGGCCGAACCTCTCTGGAGGAGACGGCCTATAGACCAGATCCCAATCAGGTTGCTGATGACAGAGTCCGTAATCACCATTTATCCCGAGGCCTCCATTTCCCAGGCAGTCGCCTTGATGCTTGAGAACGGAGTACATAATATTCCGGTGGTAAAAAATGATATCGTAGGTATCGTCACCAGAACAGACGTCGTGCGCTATGTTGCTGAACATGCAGACGAAATAGAAACAAAGATTCCAAGATTGATGACAGAAGATGTTGTTTCTGTTCACAGGCACCACACAATCAACCATGTCATAGACGAATTGAATAAAAATGAGATTGAGAGAGTAATTGTCAAGGATGATAATGGAAAACCTGTCGGATTGATTTCAAGGAGGAGCATTGCCTTAAACCTTTTAACAGATAACGAAGGCAAACTATCAACAAAAAGCATAAAGATGACACGGAAGTCCTCACCTGGAGGCCAGAAGACTTACAGGTATGTGAAAGAAGTGCCCTTAACAGCAGAAGATATTATGGTTTCACCACTAATGTCCATCGATATAAACGAGAAAATTAGCGATGCTGCAAAAAAACTGATTGAAGAAGGAATAAATGCCCTGCCTGTCAGTGATGATGAAGAAATAATAGGGATACTGAGCAGGACCGATATTATGAAAGCCGTACTCTAAAGAGATTTCTGGAAATAGACTGGGAAATAAACCGTAATATTTGAGTAAAAAAGAAGCTCAGTAAAAAGAAGCAAAATACCTTTAAAATGATAAAAAGTAATTAATTATGAATAATCCATATTAAAATCAATATTAAAATCAATATTAAAATCAATATCAAGTATTATATGGAGGTATATACGGCAAAAAAGAACAAAAGAGGATAGCTGAAAGCGAAAGGATGCAAAATTAAACTTGAAAAAATGGATGTATTAACGTCTGTAAAAACGCAAGAATATCTGTAAAAACGGGAAATTGCGAAAATTGGAAATTAAACTCTGGATACGCATGAGGTGAAAGCATGCAAGTTAAAGACATAATGGTACAACCACACAGGATTGATAAGTCAGACACCATATCTCACGCCCTTGATCTCATGGAAAAGAAAGACACAAAACGCCTGCTTGTAGTCCATGACAACCAGGTACTCGGAGTGCTGACCATGAGAAGTCTGACAGAGCAGCTCGGAACTCGAAGGAAACAGAGCAAACCCGCATCCTCTTTGCATGTTGCAACAGCCGTATCCGACAACTTTGTAAAGGTTTTGCCAGATACCGATACCAAAGATGCCCTTACCCTGATGAAAAAGAAGGGAGGCGTTATAATTGTCAGTGAAAATGGAAATGCAATGGGCTGGGTAACCCCACAGGAGTTCATGAAAGTAAACCGTTTCACAGGTTTTGTCGGGGAAGTGATGGAAAAATACCCGATTACAGTCAGCCCTTCGGACCGTGTGGCTCATGCCAGGCGCCTGATACTGGACAAGAACGTTGGAAGACTGCCGGTAATTGAAAACGGAAAGCTTGTAGGAATCATTGCAGAAGATGATATTGCTTTTGCAATGCGCTCTTTCAGGGACCTGGTAGCTGATAACCAGCAGGACTCCAGAATAAAGAACCTGCTCGTCGGAGATATTATGACCCGCAGTGTGGTCAGTGTGCACACCAATACTCCCCTTTCAGATGCGGTTAAAAGCATGCTGGAACACGATGTTGGAGGTGTTCCTGTCCTTAATCTGGAAGAAGAGCTCGTTGGATTCCTTGCACGCAGGAACGTTATAAATACAATTCAAGAATAAGACCTTAGAGAAAAAAAGAGAAACAGAAAAAGGTCTGCCCCTTTGGGACAGGCCTTCCTGATCTTTCAATAATTTCTAATATGGTGAATTCTATTTTAAATTCCTGATCCGGTGAATTCTATTTTAATATTCTTTTTTGAGCATGTTGTTCGAAGAATATCATGTATTTTTTTGTGGACTTTCCGTTTTAGAAGGATTTGTCTCCTCCAAGGAGACCTCCGAGTATATCACTCCCACCAATGCCACTGCGTTCTTCCCTGTTTCGCCCGTAAGCAGAAGCTGCAAAAATTCTGTCCGCAAGACGCGAGAAAGGTAAACTTTGCATGTACACAGTACCTGGGCCTGTCAGGGTAGCAAGGACAACTCCTTCACCGCCAAAGAGCGCGTTTTTGAAATCCCTGGACCATGTTATGTCATAAGTTATATTCTCCGTAAAAGCTGCTACGCATCCGGTATCAACCTTATAGGTCTCACCCGGAGCCAGATCTTTTCTTATAACCGTGCCTCCGATGTGAATAAAAGCCAGTCCGTCACCCCTGAGCCTCTGGAGAATAAAACCTTCACCACCAAAAAGCCCTGCACCCAGTTTGCGGGTAAAAGCCAGTTCCACCTCAACACCTTTGGCAGCGCAGAGAAATGCATCCTTCTGGCAGAGAATGCTGCCTCCGAATTTGGAAAGGTCAAGTGGAAGAATTTTGCCCGGGTAAGGAGCTGCAAAAGCTACATGCCCTTTTCCGGAACCTTTGTGAATAAAGCTTGTAATAAAGAAGCTTTCGCCTGTCAAAGCTCTTTTAAGGCCTTTTTTCAGGCCGCCAAGGAGTCCTCCGCCTTCGTTGCCCATACTTGTCTGCATCAGAATTCCGGGCCCCATGTATGCCATAGCTCCGGCCTCTGCCTGGACAGCCTCGCCTGGATCAAGTTCAATCTCAACGATCTGCATTTCATTGCCAATAATCTCGTAGTCGATATCGTCAGCTATATTATAGCCTCCTCGTTTACATTAAAACTAAAATGCAAAAGAAATTAGAAGCCACGTAGTGAACTGCCCCGCCCTGCCTGATGGCGAGGACGGAGCTTCCTTCGAGTGATTATGTCATTTGGATATTTGCAGTGATGCAGGTATCCATCTGTAATCCTGTTTGTCGAAGATTATCAGAAAACTTCTGATAGCTTGTCCACAAAGCATTTTGTGATAAGAAACGCTTCATTATATTGATAGCACTATTTCTATCACGATCAATTACGTTTCCACAATCACATTTCATAGTTCTTTCCCAAAGTGGCATGTTATGTCGTGTTCCACAGATACAACACTCTTTGGATGTATAGCTTTCATCAATTCTTATTACTTTTTTACCTGCAAGCTCCGCTTTGTAGGTCAAGAATTCGATGAATCTGGAAAGATATCCTTGATTTTGTGTTGATCTGTTCTGAGAACGTTTTCTTTTTCCAGTTACTTTCTTTGACTGAGCCATACTTTTTACGTTAAGATCTCCCACGATTATTGTATTGGCTCTGGTGTTCTCGATCATTGTTTTAGAAAGTTTATGCTGGAAATCTTTAATCTGATTAGACTTCTTTGCTTCCATTTTTCTGTATGTTTTGTGTAGTCTATTCCATCTCTTGCTTCCTTTTTTACAATGATCTCTTCTGGATTTAATTGAATCTATCTTTGTATTCCAATATTGATCTGCTCTGGGTGTTTTTACTTCAAAGAATTTACCTTGAGTATTTACTGCTGTAACTATTTTTATAATACCTAAGTCTATCGCTTGATACAAATCGTTATCAACATACTCTTTTATTGGATTTTCTTCATATGTAATTGATACATAGAAATTACCCCTACCTTTGTATGGATTATCATTATAGATTTCAATCTGCTTGATTGTCAGCAAATCAAAAGCATTTCCAATTTCGAAAGACAATGGAATTTCGTTTGCCTTATGAGAGAAACTGAGCTTTCCATTATTGATTTTGAATCCACTCTGATTATAAACCAAAGTCATAAAGTATTTTCCACTTCGAAACTTGGGGGGTCTTGCAGATTTATCCCCGTTTTTCCAGAGCGAAAAGAACGATTTATAATTAGCATCGAGCTTTTTAAGAACCGATTGCAATACTTTGGAATACACTATATTGTATTCAGGGAATTTTACTTTTAGTACTGGAAGCTGATTCTGTTGTTCTACATACTTTACACTTCTCTGTTCAGTTTTCCACGCATCTTTTCTTTCAGCTAAAGCGAAATTATAGAGGCATCTACACTGTTCAGATAGTTGCCAAAGAACATCTACCTGTTCTTCAGTCGGATTTATCTTGATCTTCTTCGTCAGATGCATATTTGCCTTGATTCTCCACATATTTTTTAAGTACGTCTAGGGTTACTTGCCCTGTCGATGCGATAAAATACGATCTTGACCAAAACGTATCTTCCCATAACATAGTCTTTACTTCAGGGAAGTTTTTACGAATCTCCCTTGAAGTTATAGTTTTGATTGTGTTGATGTATTTTGGAATATCAAGCGAAGGTTTTGCTGAAAATAATAAGTGGAAGTGATCTTTGTCACACTCGATATTCAGTACTTCAACATCGTATGTTTCACTTATGTTATGAATTTTAGTTTTAAGAAAATCGACAACTAAAGGGTTCGTTAGAGCTTTTCTTCTATATTTCACACACTGAACGAAATGATAATGGAGTGAATATACAGAATGGCTTCCACGATCTAGTTTATACTGCATAGTTATCACTATATTGATGTAACTATAAGTATAAATAATTATGCTACTGTTGTTTTGTAGAAGTTGACGGCTTTCATCCCCCACCTGTCGGGCTACGCCCTCCGAGGAAGGGGACTTCCCGCCTTAAAGTTAAAAAGATTTTTGATAGATTGGACCGTCTTTATAAACCACAGACTTTTTTGTGAACTGACACGTCCGGAAACCCTGTAAGGATGATAACCTATTTCACGCTCGAAAACAGATAAATAAGTATGAATAGAGGGGAAAATGAGGAAATAGATCCTGACTTTGTTGCGCGGCTGGCTGACTTCCTGGGGTTTGATCAGGGAAGAATTCAACACATTTTTGAAAAAAACTATCTTGCGAGGAACTGGGGAAAATATGACTACCTTTTCCGGTTCGACAAAGAAATTTCCCGTATAGAAAGGGGAACAGTGCTTTATGAAAAAGGGGATTCATTTGAAGTAATTGTAGGTTTTCCTAAAATCCGGAGAGCCATGGTACTGGACCCTACCCTGAAGAAACATTTCAACGGGCTTGAAAAGATATCTGTAGAAGAAAAAATGAATGGGTATAATGTAAGGGTCGCAAATGTAAAAGATGATATCCTGGCAATTACACGGAGCGGCTATGTATGTCCTTACTCAACTGAAAGGGCAAAAGAAAAACTTGACCTCAGGTTTTTTGATGACTTTCCCGAACTTGTGCTTTATGGAGAAATGCTGGGCCCTGACAATCCTTATGTCCCAAAAGAAATCTACGGCATTGAGTCCGTAGATTTCTATATCTTCGATATCCGGGAAAAAAATAGCGGCAACCCTCTTCCAATAAACAGAAAGCAAAGAATTCTGAAAGAATATGGGTTTTTGCAGGTTGAGTGTTTTGGAGAATTTTCCCTGGAAACAGCTGCAGAAGAAGTTACAAAAATTATCAGAGACTTAGGGGAAAAAGAACACGAAGGCGTGGTAATAAAAGACCCTGATATGGTTCTTGCCCCCCTGAAATATACCTCGTCCGAGAGCAACTGTTCCGATCTAAGACATGCGTTCAGGTTTTATAATGAAGCAGGCCGGGACTACATGCTTTCCAGAATTGTTAGAGAGGGATTCCAGACTGTTGAATGGAATGAAAATGAAGCTGAGTTTAAAAATCGTTATATGCAACTTGGAGAGAGCATCCTGAATCCCCTTAGAGAATCGATCAGGACTGTAAAGAATGGGCAGAGACTCTATGAATATGTCAGGATCCGGGTAAAAGATTTGAAAACTGCAATGGAATTCGAGAATTACCTTAAAAGGCTTGGAGTGGATGCTATTTTTGAAGATCCGCAGCCCGTAGGAAATGAATACCTGATAAACATTAAAAAAGTTAATAAAAGCACAAATGATAAAACTCAGGCAATATGGGAAGGAGAACTCTGGTGACAGGTATTCTCCTCCGGTAAACCTTTTCTTGCCTTTAGTGGTTTGACTGAAAAACAATAAACGTCCCTGTGTCAATTCAGTTTTTTAAAAATTGTCCTCCCTTTCGGAAAGGTATTTAATTGTTAATTATACCTGGATATCCAGCAGCCTGTTTGCAGGTCCACGCCCTAATTATTAGTACGAAAAGGAAAGAAAAAGAATTAATCTACCCATGAGGCACGTAGCATCCTTTCTTCATATGATAGGGTTTCGTCGGTCAAAATTTCGAGTTTTTTATATAATATCCCCACATGGGTTCTTTTTTCACTGATAGTTTCTATTATGTGATTATAATAAGGTTCTTCCGTTAGATTGTGATTCGTCAGGTCTTCTGTAAAATTTTTGATGTCCTCTTCGTCAAGCTCGATTAATGTTTGGATATTTTTTATCTGGCCTTCCAGCGCTATTTTATCCATCTCTTCAGTCATCTTGTTTCATCTCCATAAATAATCTCCATAAATAATCTCAACAAATAATTTCCATAAATAATTTCCATAAATAATTTCCATAAATAATTTCCATAAATAATTTCCATAAATAGTTTCCATAAACAATAATGGTAACATTTTTTCCTTTGTTAAAGATCTCCACGGAACAGGGAATACCTATTGTATCTGCTGTTTTTTATTTACTTGTATCACCAATTTTCCTTTTTTGATTCTATTTATTTTCGGAGTATATTTGTCCCCTGGTTTCTGTTAATAGGCTTTTTGGAATTTTATTTGTCCGATATGTAAAATTTTGCGTTTCTTGAAGGTAAAGCTTTTTAGTATTAATAGCAGGATTAAGGGTGTTAATCCAGTATATGACTAAAGAATTACTTACGAGGATTACTTACTGGTTCATCCACTTCCAATATAAGGTCCTTAATAAGTATATGCATAACTTTAGTCGTAATGTTCAGAAACTTAAGCATTAAGGTTAGGCTAATATTTGAAATTCAATTATTCAAAACAAACTTAACAACACGGACTTAACAATCTGGATTTGACAACGTTCTGGATTTTATAATCTGGGTAATACTCTCATACATATCATTTGTTTATAAAATATTGATACATAAAAGGGGACTAACCATGGTAAATGTTGCAATTATAGGGACAGAAAAAAGCGGCAGGACTTCCCTTGCCGCAAATCTTGGGAGAAAAGGAACTTCCTCCGATATAACGATGTATAATAACGATAAAGAAGGCCACAACATGGTTTTTGTGGATGCCCACAGCTACCCTAAAACTCTGAAGTCTCTGGTTACGGCACTGAATATTTCCGACCTTGCAGTCCTTTGCATTCCTCCTCAGGGCCTGGATGCCCACACCGGGGAATGCATTGTTGCCCTTGACCTTCTTGGCTTTAAACATGGAATCATTGCGCTGACAAGATCAGACAGCACGCACATGCATGCAATTGATGAACTGAAAGCGAAACTAAAAGCCATCACTGCAGGAACAGTACTTCAGGAGTGGGAATGCATTTCCCTCAATACAAACAAGAGTGCCAAAAATCCTTTTGAAGGTGTGGATGACCTCAAAGCCAGAATCAATGAGATGGCAGAAAAAATAGAAGCCGAACATGCAGAACTTAATAACCTGCCCGCAAGGATCTTCATAGACCATGCCTTCAACGTTACAGGCAAGGGATGTGTTGTCCTCGGGGTTGTCAAGCAGGGTGTATCAAAGGACAAGGATAAAACCAAAATTTTCCCGCTTGATAGAGATATTGAAATCCGCTCTATCCAGAGCCATGATGTGGATATCAACAGCGCTCCAGCAGGCACAAGAGTTGGGATGCGCCTTAAAAATGTTCAGGCAAAGGATATAGAGAGAGGTTTCATCATTTCAGATAAGGAGATTGTAACTACTGATTATACTCTTGAATGTTCAATCTCAAAATTCACAAAAAAGATAGAACCTGCAAGTGTGCTTCACCTTTTTGTTGGACTTCAATCTGAGCCTGTGCGTGTTGAAAAGATTCTGGTTGACGGAAATGAAGTAAAGGAAGCAAAACCGGGCACTACCTGTGTACTGGAACTTTCAGGGAACAAAAAAGTTGCTTACGACAAGCAGGATCGTTTTTTGCTCGCAAATCTTGACCTGACCCAGCGTTTTGCAGCTTATGGCTTTTCGAAATAAGGTAAAAAGAGGAAAGATTAAAAGCTGATCGAAGGATCGGACTAAAGCCAGATTAAAAACTAAATTGAAAGAGATTGATGCAGAAGGGTAAAAATGACTCAGGGTACAGATAAGGCTCTTTACGGAAAGGCTCTTTACGGAAGAATCTTTCATAGAAACATCTGCTGGCAGCGCTCTTACGAAAGAGTGGAAGGTGAAGAGATCATTATGGCTCTTTACGGCAGCCTGAGAGACGGACTGCATAACAGCCGGCGTTTGAACCTCCCAAACAGGTCGGACTTTCTGGGCATAACGATAATTAAAGGATATGCCCTTTACTCCCTGGGCGCTTACCCGGCTGTCTACCCTGATGAGAATAGTTCTGTGGTTGCAGAAGTGCGCAGGTTTTCAGGAAAACAACAGCTTGAGGTTGCAAAATCCATTGATTATATGGAACTCTTTGGCGGGTACCACAGGGAATATATTGACCTTGAAATAGAGCAGCAGAAATTAAGGAGCTTCATCTATGTTTACGATGAAAAACCTGAAACTGAAGTAATCAAGCATGGGGACTGGGCCAGATACCTCAAAGAAAAAGGGCTGTCTGAATGAAAGAATAAAAATGAATAAAATACAGAACTATCCGAATAAAAGAATTAAAATAAATAAAATGAATAAAATGCCACGAAAAAGCCAAAACAAAGAAAAAACAAGGAAATAAAAAGTAAGAAAGTACCGGAAGACTGCCTAATATTACAGTTTCCTCAAGAACTCAAGGCTCCTGATCCCTTCCTCAACCGAAGCCATTTCAGTAACAAAAATTCCTTTATAGTTTGAGAGCCTTTCCATAACGTGCTTCCAGTTTATAGTACCTTCTCCGATCGGTAAATGATCGTCTTTTTTGCCCATATTATCATGAATGTGCACATGGGAAACCCGGTCTCCAAGCTGGTCCAGAAATTCGTCTATAAGCCCAACCGTGTTTGCATGCCCGACGTCAAAAGTAAAGCCCACATTATGGCTGCCAACAGCATCAAGCATTTCTTCCATTTCATCAGGGTATTTACCAAAAATCTTCGGGAGATCTGGCATATTTTCAACAGCTATCAGGACTCCAAGATCAGCTGCAAAATCACATAATTCCCGGATAGAGGCAAGATTTGTCATATAGGCCTGCTGCGGAACCTGTGCCCCATACGGAGAGAGATATCCTGGATGTACCACAGCCAGACTCACATAATTAGAAGCAAGGGTCAGGTAGTGTTTCATCTGCCTGAGTACCTCAGCACGGATTGAGTCATTCAGACCCGCAAGGTTCATGTCCGAAAAAGGCAAATGGAGGGTCAGTTCCAGGTTGGTAGTATCATAAATATTCTTAAGGTTCTGAACGGTCTTACTGCTCAGGCACTGCGACCCTTCCTGAACGATCTCCCAGCCAGTGTATCCATTGTCTTCCAGAGTGTATGCCCATTTAAAAGGGTCTTCAACGACCGAACGCGATGAATAACTGATTCTATGCAGCTGCATGATAATAACTCACCCTATTTATTCATCCTTTTACCAAGCTTCATTAGCTAAGTTTCAAATACCGATTTTGAGACTTTAGCTCTTTTCCACATAATCCATTCCCACTTCAACAACCGGTATCCCTTCTTCTGTGAGAGGCAAAAGCCATGCAAAAAGCCTTTCCATTTCATCGGAAGATTCTGCCCTTATATTGACTTCAATAGATCCCAGGGGTTCTTCTTCAGCAGGAACGCTGGGAACTCCGACAAAAGCTGCCTGTTTGTTGAGCAAAAAACTGACTGAAAGCCCTTCGCTGGATAATCCTTTATTGAAAACTTTGTTGCGGATGCTATCTATAATTTGTTCCCTGCGAATGAGCCCGTGCAGGGTCAACAGGAGGTCAAGCCCTCCCTTGCCTGTAATACGAAAAGAAGGAGAAATTTCATTTTTATGTTGGGTTGAGTCAACGCTTTCTTTCTGGAGTTCTATTCCTGTAAAAAGGCTTGAAATTGCTTTGATGACCTTCTCAGGACTTTCCGTGGGATATACAGATGCTGATACTTTTACACTTATCATGAGTGTACTCCATTTATACTTTCAAATACTATTATTTCAAATTGCTTACTTCCAACATTGCTATTCCAGAAGGACTTCGGTTAATAGTGTTTTCTCTATTATGTATTGGGACTGATCAATAAAGATAACTTAAAAATAGCTGGCTATTTTAAGGCAAGCTTGACCATTTGGGAAAACCTGACCTATTAAGGAAAACCTAATCTATCAAGGAAGACTTACCTGCTGAAACGCTCTTAAAACATTATTTGCAGAGCATATTCTTGAATATTATCCTGTCAGTTTTTTCCTTGGGATATATTAGAGATTATTTTTTCTTGGGATATATTAGAGATTATTTTTTCTTGGGATATTATTAGAGTTTACTTTTCCTTGAGATATTATTAGAGATTATTTCCTTTGCCTGATCCCAAATAGTTACTCAAGACTTCAATAACATCTTTTCTGAAAGTCTCAAGTGTGAAGTTGTTTTCGATTTCCACATTGGAAGCGTCTATAGCTTCTCCCATACCCCAGCTGAGTTCTCTTTCATCTCGCTGGCGGAGGCCTTCAATACTGTTCATATCGTCACTTCTTCCCCTTTTCTGGATTCTGGAGAAACGGACCTCAATGGGAGCATAAATGGAAATCAGGATAAAGCCTTTTCCGAATTCCTTCCTGAAGCACTCAACTTCGGCAATTCCGCGCACACCATCCACGACTACAAGTTCTGAACCTGTTTCCCTGATCTGAGAAATACAACGCCTGGCAACGGCATCCATGCCCTCATGTTTACGGAGATCATTTGCAACCATTCCGGTATTGGAATCACTGGGCTCAAGCCCTCGCTTCAATACTTCCTTTCGGATCACATCACCCATGATTATAACAGGAATGCCCATTTCGGCAGCAATCCTGGAAGCTTCGGATTTCCCAGAAGCTGGCATGCCAACGAACGCAATTATCTTCATCAAAAATTACCTTTTAAACTTATTTAAGTAAATTTAGATCAGCAAATTAGACCATTAGTTTTGATAAAAACTTATTGTAAGATATTAGGCAGTATCAGATTTGAGTAATGTAGATCCATACCTGAAACATGAGTCGAATATGAATTATAGTATTATAATATGATAGTATTATAATATGATCATAGTCAAACCACAGGATCATATATATTATTTCCTGAAAAAAATGAGCTATTTCCGTAAAATCCATTTTAAAAAGATTGAATAGTAAATCTGAAAAGAGACTTTAAAGAAAGAACTTTCTAAAAAGCCGGTCAAAAGACGATTCATCCGGTTTTTAGAGATTTTATTGAAGTTAGGGATTTTATTGAAGTTAGGGATTTTATTGAAGTTAGGGGTTTTATTGAAGATAGAGATTTTATTGGAGATTTAGAGAAGTTATTTAGAAATCTGAGAGACCACTAAGGAATCTCATATTACTTTAAGAAATCTCATATTACTTCAAGGAATCTCGCATTACTTCAAGGAACCTCATGAGAACATTTTATTAAAGACTGAGACTTTGAAATCTACAAGAGGTTTGAGCCTGTAATCTTCGAGTAACACTTTGCGGGTGTTTTCCATAGGGACACTCAAAGATATTTCCTTTGTCCTTCCATAACGGCCTTTACTTACTACCACAGCATTTACTATCCCAAGCATATCAAGTTCTGACATAAGGTCAGTGACCCTGCGCTGGGTGAGAATATCGACGTCAATGTGATGGCAGAGCTGGCGGTAAACATTATACATCTCGCCGGTTGTAACATTTTTGCCTTCTCTTCCCCTGTTTCTGAGCAGGATAATGCTGTAGAGCACGAGTTTGGATTGGGTAGGGAGAGTCCGTACAACTTCTACAACACGGTCGATTTCGATCTTTTCCTGTGCGCGCCTTACGTGTTCTTCGAGAACCTGGGGCTGGTTTTCTCTTTCAGCAATTTCTCCTGATACCCGCAGAAGGTCGAGAGCTCTCCTTGCATCGCCGTGTTCCTGGGCTGCAAAGGCTGCACATAATGGGATTACCATTTCACCAAGTACTCCATCGTTGTAAGCCATTTTTGCCCTCTGTTTCAGGATATCGCTGATCTGCTCGGCATCGTAAGGCGGAAATATTAATTCTTCTTCACCAAGAGAACTCTTAACTCTTGGGTCCAGGAATTCTGTGAATTTAAGATCGTTGGAAACCCCTATCATGCTGACCTTGGCTTTTCTAAGATCGGTGTTGATCCTCGAAAGGTTGTAAAGGACATCATCGCCTTTTTTGATCAGCTTATCTATCTCGTCCAGAATGATTATAATTACCTGGTCTCTTGAATCGATTGCTTCTTTGAATTTCATGAAGACCTGGTCAGTAGGCCACCCGGTCATAGGGACTTCTTCTTCAAAATGTCTGGCAAGATTTGCAAGAAGCCTGTATTGAGTGTCAATTACCTCACAGTTAATATAAACAACAGAACAGAAAATTGATTTATCTTCACTGACTCTTTCGAGTTCTTTTCCTACATACCGGGTTACAGCAGTTTTTCCTGTCCCTGTTTTTCCGTAAATAAGGACATTTGAAGGGGTTTCTCCCCTGAGTGCGGAAACAAGAATTGTTGCAAGGCTGTTTATCTGGTCATTCCTGTGTAATAACAGGTCCGGAGTATAAGAAGGCCTGAGGACCTCTTTATTTTTAAAAATTGACTTTCCGTCAAGTAATTTTTCGAATAAGCCGTCTAATGATTGAGCTTTTATCATAGGTGACCATCTTCATAAAAGTTATTTAATTACGGATGCAACGGGTTAGAGTAGCTAATAAGACAACTAACATAATAAAGACCATTAACAGTTAGCTTATTAAGTTGATGTATAAAGTAAATAAGGCGTCTAAGGAATTAACGAGTTGAAAAATTGTTTTTCCTTTGTATAATTTCAATCATACATTGAACGAATATTTACGGAACCTTAAATGCTAATTTTCAAATTGTCTTTCATTCTTAGTTCTCAGTAATTATGGAAACCCGGCTCTTTATTTTATATAATCTAAATAAGTCATGCTTTCAGGGGTGACAGATACGTAAAGAGATGGATAGATAAATGCATGTCTCTTAAAGTTAATGCCTGAAAATTTTGTTTACGGCAAGTTCAGGCTAGTTGAAAAGTTAGTTGCGCACTTTATCTTATCTCTTAAGTCCTGATTAAATTTGTATTCGGAATGTTCTTTAGCCAAAATTTTAGATAAAATTTGTATATAAGCTTCTAATTTCAGGGTATATTTGCAGTAGATGCAATGGAAGTACACGGTATTAATAGTTATGGTGAAGACCCCTTAGTTTCCACTGGAACTGTTATTTTCCTTAAATACCATATATGAGAATCAATATCAACAGACAACACCAGAATAAAATAAAAAATAAAAAATTCCATATACCACAAAGGTTAGATTTAAACCCTCATTTTCGAATGGAGAAAGATAGAATATTTTCGAACCCCCTTATTTCCATTGAATGATAAAATATATTTATTACATTATTTTAGTTGAAAAGAAGAAAATGCCTGATTTAAAACGAAAGTGGTTATATTAAAATTAAAAACAGTTTTAATGCAAATAGCTATTCTGAAGATAAGATAAACAATAAAAAATACAAAATAGATAAAAGAAAGTATCAATATATCTCGGAACTAAACATATATAGCGAGTTTTAATAACCAAAAAATTTCTTATGTGGTTATATAACTTATCAATATTTATTCAGGATATTCGTTTTACAAATATTTTTCAAGTATTTTCTTATCAATATTTTTTCAGGGCATTCATTTTTCAAATACTTTTCAAGTAATTATTTTCAAGTATTTTTCAAGTATTTTCAAGTATTTCTCAAGTATTTTTCAAGTAATTATTTTCAAGAAATTATTTTCACGTATTTTAAAGTATTTTTCAAGTATTTATTTTTCAAATAATTGTTCAAGAAATAGATTTGTAAAGTTATAATCTAGTAATTTTTACTGCAGTTGTTATTATAAGATTATCAGAAAAATTGAACAAAATTACTTGAAATATTATAAAAACTACAGGAAAAAAATTATTCAAGATAATGAATTGAATAATAATCATTCAATAACTTATTTAATTTCAGAAGAAAAACGAACTACTTTTAATCCCTGATAACAAGACAGTACCATAAAACTGTAGAGATTGCTGATCTACAGCTATAGTGAAGGATCCATCAAGGTGCGATTCATGAGACTCAATCCTTGAGATGCGATAGTTATTGAAAATAAGCTTCCTAAGAAAAGAATGCTATGGAAGTTAACTGAGAATGGATTTTTCACTGAAATCGAGTAGATAAAAAATAGACGTTTGCTAAAAAATGGAGTTAAATCATGGTACTGGATAACATTAGTATTGTATTTGTTTTTGCAGCATATCTGCTATTTATGATAGCTATCGGAGCTCTGTATTATCGGAGAACGGAAAATCTTTCAGATTACATTTTAGGAGGGAGAAAACTAAACAGCTGGGTTACTGCTTTGAGTGCTCAGGCATCGGATATGAGCGGTTGGCTACTGCTAGGATTGCCAGGATATGCTTACCTTTCAGGAATGGAATCTATCTGGCTAGGAATAGGGTTGGCTGCAGGAACTTATTTAAACTGGAAATTTATCGCAAAAAGATTACGCCAGTATACTCAGGTTGCAGGAGATTGTATTACAATTCCTGTGTACTTTGAAAACAGGTTCAGGGATAAAAGCCATGCTTTACGGATTATCGCATCTGTCCTGATCCTGGTCTTTTTCCTGCTTTACACTTCTTCAGGACTTGTAGCGGGTGCAAAACTTTTCAACACTGTTTTTGAAATTCCCTATCAACAGGCTCTTCTTTTAGGTGCATTCGTAATTATCAGCTATACCTTCCTTGGAGGTTTTATGGCTGTCTGCTGGACTGACTTTTTCCAGGGCATCTTAATGTTCTGTGCTATTGCCTTTGTACCTCTTGCAGCAATGAAAGGAATAGGAGGGTACGACTCCACTGTCAGTCTTATTGAAAGTATAGACCCCCAGTTGCTTAACCCCTGGACAGCCCTTGCCGGCGGCGCAATCCCCCTGATCTCCAATCTCGCCTGGGGCCTGGGATACTTTGGGATGCCGCATATCCTGGTCCGCTTCATGGCTATAGAATCGCCTGAAAAAATCAAGCAGGCAAGAATTATTGCAATGGTCTGGGTCATTATTTCCCTATTCTTTGCCGTAGGAGTTGGGATCATTGGAAGGGCTTATCTCTATCCTGATTTTCTTGAAGGAGCAGGAAGCGAGACCATTTTTATGGTAATGGTAAATAGCACATTCACACCAATTATTGCAGGAATCCTCCTTGCAGCCATCCTTGCAGCTATCATGAGTACTGCTGATTCCCAGCTCCTTGTATCTGCATCTGCCTTTACCGAAGATATTTACAGGATAGCCATGAAAAAAAATGCAAGTGAAAAAGAGCTTGTCTGGATGGGCAGAATTGCAGTTATTGTAATTTCATCAATTGCCTATCTAATAGCAAGAGATCCGAATAACTCGGTTATGGGCCTGGTCTCATACGCCTGGGCTGGATTTGGAGCTGCATTTGGACCTGTTATCCTCTTTTCCCTTTTCTGGAAAAAAACAACCCGAAACGGAGCGCTCGGTGGTATGGTTATCGGCGGTATAACCGTTATCATCTGGAAGCAGCTCACCGGAGGAATTTTTGATCTTTATGAAATAGTCCCTGGTTTCATCCTCTCATGCATCACGATATATACACTGAGCATCACGGACAAAAACGGCCCTGCAGAAGAAATTCTAAAAGAATTCGACCGAGTAAACCATATTGTGCTCAATAGAAAAACTATCCGTAAAGGAGACATCAGACCTCTCGAAACAAAATTTGAATAAAATGTATGAGAAATATTTCCTGGATCTTGAAAAATAAATATTATACACGTCCATTACAAAAAAGAAGACAGAAGAAAAGTCAAAAAGAGATGAGGGAAATAAAATATTACCCTTTATTTTTATAAGAATCTCTACTTTTTAAGATGTTATCTTATTCTTTAATGTTTTTCTGGTATTATCTGTTTCCTTAACAGTATGGATTGGAATAAAAGCCGAATCAAGAGTTATGATTCAAAGATTTAACGATATGAGGATTTATAATCTGATGACTTGATTACAGATTCAGAAGAATAATTCTAAAATTTTTCATAAAATTAAAAAGGGAAATTAAAAAAATAGAAGAAATTTGTAATTGAATAAATTACACCTACAAAGAATTGAACGAATGGAACAATGGAATAAAGGAAAAAAAAAGAAAAGAAAAGAAAAAAAGAAAGGAAAGGAAAAAAAAGAAAAGAAAAGAGAAGAAAAGAAAAAAAACGAACTGAACAAATAAAACGAATTTAATTATGAAGTAAAATTTGGTTGTTTTATTAAAAAGTATAATAAATGAATCAATATAAAACGTCTTCTAAAACCCCCCTTTATTTCCACTGGAAAGTTTATATAACCCGGGGACCCCATGGTTTCGAATGAAGGGTTTAAGGAGGTTGTAGGAACAAAATAAAAGATAATTTTATTTTGTTATTATACAAAATAATAGTGTTGTGTTATAGCTTTTATTCTATATATATGTTGTTATGAATGTTCAAGAATAAAGTGAGCTACCCCGCCCTGCCTGATGGCGAGGACGGAGCTTCCTTCGAGTGATTACGTCATTTGATGGTAAGATTCTAAGAATCTTTCCGACATCGGTAATCCTGTTTGTCGAAGATTATCAGAGAATTTCTGATAGCCTGTCCACAAGGCATTCTGCAATAGGAAATTTACCATGATATTGATTGCACTATTGCAATCTCTATCAATAAAATTGCCACAATCGCATTCCATATTTCGTTTCCAGAGTGGCATGTCATGGATTTTTCCACAAACATAACACGTTTTGGAAGTATAGCTTTCATCAATTTTTATTACTTTTTTACCTATAAGTTCAGCTTTATAGGCTAAAAATTCGATGAAGCGAGATAAATATCCTTGATTTTGGGTAGATCTATTCATAGCTCTTTTTCTTTTTCCTTTAAGTCTCTTGGATTGAGCCATGTTTTTTGTTTTCAGATCTCCCACAATAATAGTATTGGCCTTAGTATTGTTGACCATTTTCTTTGATAGTTTATGCTGGAAATCTCTAAGCTGATTAGATTTCTTTTTCTCCATTTTACGATAAATATTGTGTAGCCTTACCCATTTTTTGCTCTTTCTTTTACAGTGATCTCTCCTGGATTTTAGAGCATCCAGTTTTGGTTGCCAGTACTTATCAATTCTTGGAGTTTTAACTTCAAAGAATTTACCTTGAGTATTTACTGCTGTTACTATTTTTGTGATCCCGGCATCATTAGCCTGATATAAACCATTATCAATGTACTCATGTGCAGAGACTTCATAAGTAACAGAAATATAGAAATCTCCTTTAGCATGGAAAGGATCATCATTATAGATCTCGATTTGTTTTATATTTTCAAATTTCTTTCCGAGATCAAAAACAAGTTTGGTGTCATTTATTTTATGAGAGAAAGAAATGACACAACCAATCTGATAAAATCCACTTTGATTATACGGAATTGTCTGAAAATATTTCCTGCTTTTGAAATTTGGAGGTCTGGCTTTTAGATCTCCATTTTTTCTGAGTGCAAAAAAAGATCTATAATTTGCATCAAGTTTTTTTAGAACGCCCTGCAAAGTCTTTGAATAAACAGCTTTGTATTCAGGGTTTCTTTTCTTGAGATCCGGCAATTTGTTTTGTTGATCCACGTACTTGATGCTCTTTCTTTCAAGTTTCCATGCATCTTTTCTTTCGGCTAAAGCTAGATTATACAATGAACAACATTTATCTGAAAGTTCCCAAAGGACTTTCAATTGTTCTTCTGTTGGATAAATCTTAACTTTTGTCGTTAGATGCATAGCAGTATATAAACAAGAGGTCTGTGTATAAATAGGCTATCAGAATTTAAAAAAGTAAATTGTCGGGAAGTTGACGGCTTTCATCCCCCACCTGCCAGCCTGATGGCTGTCGAGGAAGGGGACTTCCCGCCTTAGAGTTAAAATAGAAAATGTAAATTTTATTAATTTAATATTTTTACTTGCATCTTTTAACGTCTATAAAATATTTATTTACTTTAAAAAAAATTTCATATTTTTAATTTTTCCTGTTTTTTTACATCCTTACTAACATAACTTCTTTCCAGTGGAAATAAAGGGGTCCCTCTCAACTATAACAACCTTTCAAATCAACCTACGCTTTACAATCTAAAGTTTTATCTCCATTTTGATAGAATTTTAATTTTACTTAGTTTTTTACTTAGTTTTTTATTTAGTTGTTTAGTTAGTTGTTTAGTTAGTTGTTTAGTAAGCTGTTTAGTGAGTTGTTTAGTTAGTTGTTTAATTAGTTGTTTAGTAAGCTGTTTAGTGAGCTGTTTAGTGAGAGCTGTTTAGTGAGAGCTGTTTAGTGACTTTTTTGTGAGTTATTTTGTCTCTTTTTGATCTTTCATAATAAAATAGTAAAGCTGATTAGTTATTAAACGTCTTCGAGAAACTTTCTTTTATTTCAATTTTTTCTTGTTATCTTTTTTTCTTTCTTTTTTTCTGTTTCTTTTTTTCTTTAAGCCCTTTTTCTCTTGTTTTTTGGGTTTTTAAATCATTACACTTTTTTTATTTCATTTTAATCTTAACACTTATTTATTAAAGCTACATTCCAGTTTATCCGGAAGCACTGCAAAATTGATGATATTCTGGACTTTTATGATTTAATAGAAGGCGTTTTTCGAGTTTTATTCCATAAGTCTTTTAAATAAAACTGGTTTTACTTTACCTATATGAATGAGAAAGGTCTTTCTGAAAAAGAGATATTTTCCTATCTGGAAGATGCAAAGTCAGAAGATACGAATTATCATCGGGTTTTAAGTTCAATGTGTACTCACCCTCATAAGATTGCAATCGAAGCTAACAGGCTTTTTATTGAGGCTAACCTGGGCGATCTGGGACTTTTCTTCGGAGCCCACAGGCTTGAGAAGGAGGTTGTCAGAATGCTTGGGAAGCTTCTTCATGCTCCTTCAACCGATATTCCTTCTGGAGATTCATGTGAAAGCTCAGTTTGCGGCTACCTTACCACAGGTGGCACGGAATCCAATATCCAGGCTGTAAGAGGAATGAAAAATCTAGTAACAGCAGGAAAAAAAGGATTTGAAGGCATTCCAAATGTTATTATTCCCGAATCAGCTCATTTTTCTTTTGACAAAGTAGCCGACATGATGGGCATAGAAGTGAGAAGAGCTGCTCTTGATTCGGAGTTCAGGGTGGATCTGGCTTCCGTTGAAGAGCTCATTAATCAAAACACCATAGGACTTGTTGGAATAGCAGGGAACACTGAGTTTGGCCAGATTGATCCTATTGACAAACTCTCGGAAATAGCTCTTGAAAATGAGATTTTCCTGCATGTCGATGCAGCTTTCGGAGGCTTCGTTATCCCTTTCCTTGAAAAACCGCATCCTTTTGATTTCGAAGTACCAGGAGTAACTTCAATTGCCATAGATCCTCATAAGATGGGTCTTTCCACAATTCCTTCAGGTGCTTTGCTTTTCAGGTCACCTTCTTTTCTGGATTCTCTCAAGGTAAGTACTCCATACCTTACCACAAAGGCCCAGTTTACACTTACAGGTACCCGGAGCGGAGCTTCAGCTGCAGCTACCTATGCGGTCATGAAATATCTGGGGTATGAGGGTTACAGAAAAAACGTGCAACACTGCATGCAGCTCACATCAAAAATGGTCACAGAAGCCCGAAAAGCCGGTTTCGAACCATTGATCGAGCCTGTAATGAATGTAGTCGCTTTGAAAGTGCCGAACCCTGATCTCGTCAGAATACAGCTCCTTAAGAGGTTCGGCTGGAATGTCTCAATTACCCGCACTCCAAGGGCTCTTCGCCTAGTTCTTATGCCTCACAATAGTCCGGAAGACATTGATGCATTTTTAGAAGACCTTAAAAAAGTGACAGCAGAAATATAAACAAAAGTAGAAAATATAAAAAAAGAGAAAATATAAACTTTTGAAAGTAATGTAAAGCTTTTGGCGGGAATCTAAAGTTTTTATGAATGTATAAATTTTTATGAATGTATAAATTTTTATGAATGTATAAATTTTTATCACAATCCGGTTTTTATCCGCCTAAATTTACCATTTATCTATCCAAATTTATTATCTACCTAATTATTATTTACCTAACTAATTATTATTTACCTAATTATTATCTACCTAAATTTACCTTCCTAAAATTACCTTTTATCAATCCAAATTTATTATCTACTTAATTATTATCTACCTAAATTTACCTTTTACCTATCCTAACTTATTATCTATCTAAATTTACTTTTTACCTATCCTAACTTATTATCTACCTAAATTTACTTTTTATCCCTCTGTATTTATTCTCTAAATAAATTTACATAATAAATAATTTGTTTTTATTCAGATTCCATTAAGATTTCATTAAATTCATCCATTTGTTAAGATGTTACGCAAAATTAATTATCTTATCTATTGTATATTCGTTTAACTTACAACTATCACTTTTAAGTAGATTAATCGTTTATATTTATTAATTATTTATATCTATAAGGGATTTATATTTAGGAAGACTAAAGGGGGCACTTACTTCGTGAAATCTGCACTGAAAATCGGAAGCGTACTGGGCATACCTATCAGACTGCATATCACTTTTCTTTTGATACTGCCCATTTTTGCATATGTATTTGCAATTAACCCATACCCTTATGGCTTTCAGGGAGTCGAGCCTGCTACGACAAAGTATATACTCTCAACCCTGACTGCAATCTTGCTTTTCGCGTCAATTCTTTTGCATGAACTTGCACATTCATATCTGGCGATGAAATATGGAGTTCATATCGAAAGCATCACACTCTTCCTTTTCGGAGGAGTCTCTTCAATGGAAGAGATACCAAGGAATCCGGGACAGGAAGCAAAAATGGCTTTCGCAGGGCCTTTTACAAGCCTTATTATAGGTTCTGTCTGTCTCCTTGTCTACAGCAATATAATTGCTCCAAATCCTGCACTCTCTGGAAACCCTGTTTATCTGACGGTCTGGATCCTCGGGGTAATGAATCTGGTACTTGGAATTTTCAATCTGCTGCCTGCTTTTCCAATGGATGGGGGCAGAGTGCTCCGTGCCTTTTATGCCAGGAGGATGTCCTATGTCAAAGCTACTAGGAATGCAGCTGCCGTAGGAAAGTTTTTTGCAATCCTGATGGCAATTTTCGGAATCCTCATAGGAAATCTCTGGTTTCCTTTGATTGCTCTCTTCATTTATGCTGGCGCATCTGAAGAAGAACGCTCTACTCAGGCATCCGTAAGTCTGGAAAACATTCTTGTAAAAGATATAATGACAAAAGATGTGGTTTCAGTACCTCCTTCCATGAGCATTGAAAATCTCGTTCATTTCATGTTTGAGAAAAAACACATGGGTTATCCCGTAATAGAAGGCAGTGACCTGAAAGGAATTGTAACTTTTACCGATATCCAGCGTGTTCCCACTCTTGACCGTCCTGCAATGCGGGTCTCGGATATTATGACAAGGGAGATAATATCCGTTCCATCCAATGCACAGGCAAGCGATGCTCTCAAACTGGTCACATCCAGAAACATAGGAAGAATTCTGGTAATTGATAATGGATCTCTTGTAGGGGTACTCTCCAGAACAGACCTTGTCAGGATACTCAAACTCAAATCAGAATAATAATCATGAGATAATAACATAACTTAATTTTTTTGATTACGTTCTAAATTCAAAGTTGATCTCCTGATTCAATATCCAGTTAATACCCTAATTTAATAACCGGTTAATTTCCTGATTTAATATTTAGATTAATTTTCTGATTTAGTATCCTGCCTCAATATTCTAATTCAATATCTTAAATCAATATCCTAAATCAATATCTTAAATCAATATCCTAAATCAATATCCTAGATTTATATTCTAGATGTGAGTTTGATATTATTATGATTGCCTGCGGATTAGCACTTAACCTGTAGATTAACACTTAACCTGCGGATTAACACTTAAGGGTCAATTATATAACATACATAACTTATTTAGTTTGTATAGTTTAATTATACTATGCACCAAATTACCTGTACGTTAAATGGTTCACTTGACGTCTTTAAATTCGCGGCGCAAATCGTTTAGATTCAGAAATATAACAGACAAACGTTAACAGAGAAACTAATAATACAGACTAACTAACGTATTCTAAATGGCTGGATGTATATTGTCTCAAAACAGTACATAGCAGTACATAAGAGAGCTATTCCATACAGTTCTCCAGTAGTTCTAATCTGCCGCAGCACAGAGACTTATTATGAAAAGATACGAAATTGCAGATGCTCAGGACACAGGTCCTGGGTATAATACTCAAAGATTATCTCAGGAGTCAATATATTCTATGGACAAACCTATTGAATCCGGGGAAGGTAATGTTTCTGTTGGGAAGTTTAAACTTTCCGATTCTTCAATTAACACACCAGAGGAAACAACTTCTATACCAGCATCTACAACAGAAGTTGAAAAGTTAGAGATGAAACCAGATACAAGTGGCACGTGTAATCCCGAGCCCCTTCCCGCTTCAGCTTCAGAGCTTTCAATTCCTTCTCCTTACCAGCCTCAAATTTCAAATGGGAACAATCCTGCTGTTGAGTTTCAGCCTTCAAAGATTGTTCTTATAGGCACGGCACATGTCTCCGAAAAAAGTGTAAATGAAGTCCGGAGCGCAATTAGAAATCTTAAACCAGATATCGTAGCCGTTGAGCTTTGTAGAGCACGTTATGATTCTTTGAAAGGAAATGTCCCTGAGACGAGTCAGGTTCCAATAAAGGAAATTCTCACTGAAGGAAAAGTGTATTACTACCTCGTCCACTGGCTTCTTGCTTATGTGCAGAAAAAGATAGGGGACGATATGGGTGTGAAACCCGGTTCCGAGATGATTTCTGCAATCGAAGAGGCAGAAGTTTCAGGAGCTAAAGTAGCTTTGATCGATAGAGATATTCAGGTGACTCTCCAGCGTTTCTGGGGCCGCATGAAGTTTGTCGAGAAAGTAAAGATGCTCGGTTCTCTCATAGGCGGTCTTATAGGAATAGGAAAAGGAGCCGAGATAGATATCGATCAAATTACTCAACAGGACGTTGTTACAGCCCTTGTCAGTGAACTAAGGGAATTTGCCCCGACTGCGGCTGAAACCCTTATAGATGAAAGGGACGCGTACCTTGCGGGAAGTATTGTCAGGACCGCAGCAGGTGGAAATAAAATTATCGTTGCGGTGATTGGAGCCGGACATAAACCAGGTGTAATTAACTACCTGAAAAACCCAAAGAGCATTCCGCCTCTCAGCTCTCTTATGGAAATTCCGAAAAAGCGTTTCGGCATTGGGAAAATTATTGGCTTTGCTTTTGTCGCCCTTATAGCCGGATTCATTTTGATGCTGCTGCTTTCCGGAGTTCCGTTAAAACTCCTTTTGATAGCTTTCGGCTGGTGGTTCATTATCACAGGAGTCCTGAGTGCAATCGGTACTCTGCTCGCAGGCGGCCATCCTTATTCAGTTCTGACTGCCTTTTCGGTTGCCTGGCTGACCACTCTGCACCCCCTAATTGCCGCAGGCTGGTTTGCCGGTCTTGTAGAAGCAAGGCAAAGAAACCCTACTGCAGCAGATATAAAAGCCCTGGCAGGAGTAGAAACCTTCAGGGAAATGTTTAAAAACAGGTTTATGCGAGTCCTCCTTGTTGCAAGCTTTGCAAACATTGGAAGTATGACAGGGACTTTTGTTGGAGCTTATGTCATGATGCAGGTCACTGGCCTTGACCCGAGAGACATTCTCCTTTCAGGGTTCGGCGCTCTCGGACTCTAAAAATAGTTCTCTGGCGGCAAAGTAACCTCTTTGCTTCCCAGGAGCTCTTTTTCTTTTCAGAATTTTCTTCCTCTCTTCTTTCTTCCTCTTTTCAGGAGCTTTTTCCTTACTTCCAGGAATTTTTTCCTTGCTTTCAGGAATTTTCTACTTTTTTCACGAACTTTTCTCCTGTCCTTTTATTCCTTGTTCACAACTCACATTTTTCTTTCCTGAAAAAACTCCTTGTTGTGCATACAATCCATTTCCAATGCAGGATAAGGTGGATAATTATAATTACTGACATAAGAATTCCAGCTCTGCTATGTAACCAGATCCATGTGGCTTTCGTTAACCCCATATATACGATATATCTTCCCCTTGGAATTCCCGAAGGGATGAAAAAATACATGAAAGAACCTGTGCCTGCAACTCCAAAAAATAAGACGGTAAGGGCAATATCCACCAGGTAATTGAGTTTTTGTTTATTCAACTTTCCATTCCTCGCTTCAGTTTCCTTCCTCACTTTCTTCTGAAAAAATAATTGGGTCTGGAAAATAAAAAGCTGTTTGAGAAGTTATGGAGAGTTTTCTGAATAAAATGAAACAATAGTTAATGAAACAATAGTTAATGAAACAATAGTTAATGAAACAATAGTTAATGAAACAATAGTTAACAAAAGAGAACAATAATTGGCAAAAAAGGAGTTTCGAGCTCTGATGAGCTCATGAAACTTGAATCCTTAGAAGAGACCGCTTAGAAGAGTTCGTGAAGCTTAAACTGATACTTACCCAGCTTTCCACCATAGTTGCCTGCGGAAATCTTCTTGATTCCGGGGATAGTTACCGCAGCTTCTATTCCGGCTTTCATGGCCGCTTTTATGCTTGCTTCATCGAGCCCGTTAATGACAATTTCGTAAACAGCATTAACATCAGCAGGAATTTCACTGTTTTCAACCTTATCCTTTATGGAGGGGCAGAATTTCTCGTTCGCGGTAGCTTTCAGGAATTTGTACTTATTTGCTCCGGATTTGGACCCGCTTGCAACAATACCTCCAGGGAAAGGTGTTATGGTGCCTTCGAGTTCCGCAATTGCGTCAACAGCTACTTCAGCTGCAGTCAGGGCGCTCATCTGTGAGTCCCCGAAGATAAAGAAGTTTCCGCCTGCAATTCCAGCTACTGCTCCTATATTATCTTCAGTCACAAAATCCCCTTCCATAATCGGAACTTTATATACTTTGCGGCCTCCAACCTGAGCTTCGGACTCCATTCCGTCTCCGAAGAATTTGAGTTTAAAACCGGTATTAAATTGCTTCTCAGAATCAGGCAATCCGTTAAAGACTGCAGTTGTAGGAGCTGTAAGCACACACTGCCCTATCCTTTCGAGCAGCTGTTCTTCGAGGGCTTCATATTTGAAAGTGCAGATCTGAATGTATACACCGGGTCTTCCGTCAGGTGTCTCACTGGGGCTTGCAAATCTTTCAATTCCCGCCTCTGCAGGGCACATTATAACTGATGTCCCGAAGCCAGTTGCCTCTGTAGCCGCTACCTGGGCCCAGCGCTTTGTTGCTGCTGTTATGAGCACTCGTGCAATCTTAATCGAAAACGCTTCTGCATATGTATCTTCAATCTCTACTCCATTAATTTCCATGAAATTCCCCTTGTTTATTTTTACTATCTAATTTATAGTGTTCAGGCTCGATGTCTGCTATAAACAATATGTCTTAACTGGTTTTGCGTGCTTTGGTATGATAGCATTTTTATCAGTTTATTCCAGCATATTCCAGCCAGAACGTTATAGCGCAGTCCATCTAATCTTTGTTTTCTTTTAGCCTGTATTTCTTGTGCCGCATGGAAAAAGTCTCGTAATTACAGCGTTACTTAATCTCAGGCATACACTTAAAGTTTTATGGTATCTGTTCTCTATATCTTTAACCGGTTTCAAGCTTTAATTTTTTTGCCTGCAATCGATTAGCCAATGAATGTCTATAATAATATTTATATCAAATATATAATTTTTCGAAGAAAAGAAATCAAAAACTTTAATAGAATATTAAATAGGGTTAATGTCTAAAAAATTAGATAAATATTGAATGAACCAGAAAAATTAGTTTTATTATTGAGTTCGTTCCGAAACCAATTTCAGTATCAAAATCATCAAAGTCTCATAACTGTTTTCCATGGTCTGACTCTACTGATTATTCAGCATATAGGGCTCAGATGCTGTTTATTCAGCATATAGGGGAATTCCCTAGATCGCTTTTAGATATAGCTGTCCTAGATCACTTTTATATATACTCGTTCTCTCGAATTGTAAGGCTTAAATCGGTTTGAGGCAGTTCCAAGCAGCGTCTCAGCCTTTCCTATCACAAAGAATCCACCTTTATTTAATGCCTGGTAAAAGTTAAGCTGCAATTGCTCCTGAATCTCCTTTTTAAAATATATCAGAACGTTTCGGCAGATTATAAGGTCAAAACGGTCAGTACAGGACTCTGATATCAAATCGTGTCTTTTAAAACGTACCATACCTTTTAACTGGTCGGAAATCTGGTATCTATCACCCTGCTTCAGAAAGTAGTTTTCTTTTGTACTCGAATCTGTACTTTTAAGTACATTTTCAAGGTATATTCCCTGCCGTGCTTTTTCAAGGCTCAAAGTGTCAATATCAGTACCCGTAATGCTTATTCTATACTTATTAAGGTCTTTTCCAAGAATTTTATGCATTAAAATAGCAAGAGAATAAACCTCTTCTCCTGTTGCACAGCCTGCACTCCAGATGCGGATCGATTTTACAAGCGAGTCAGATCTGGATTTTATTAATAAAGGAATAACTTCTTTTTCGACTACCTCGAAAGTTTCAGGGTTTCGAAAAAATTCACTGACATTTATTGTAAGTGTTTTAATAAGATGTTCACGTTCCTTTGAATTTCTTTTCAGCACCCTCAGGTATTCTTCATAATTTTTTGAACCTGTAGCTCTGACACGGACATTAATTCTTCGCTTAAAATGAGCTTCTTTATACTGCTGGCAGTTAAAACCCGTACTTTCCGTAACCGCTCTTTTTAATATTTCGAATTCTATGTCTTCCTCAAAATTCGTATCTATTTTTGTTTTTTCCCCATTTATCTCTGCTCTATATTTATCTGGTTTCATTCACGTTTGTTTCACCGCATTACATTTAATCTCTTAATTATATCTACTTTCTTAATTATATCTACTTTCTTAATCATGTCTATTTTCTTAATTATATCTACTTTCTTAATCATGTCTATTTTCTTAATTATGCCTACTTCTTTAATTATATCTACTTTCTTAATCATGTTTACTTTTCTAATTATGTTTACTTTCTTAATAATCTACTTTTTTAGTTATGTTTACTTTATGATCATTGCATTTGCTGCTCTCTTAAATATAATCTCCTAGAGCAGGGTTCACGTAAAGTAAAATTTGCATAAAATAAGTCTTGTAAAGCAAGACCTATAAAATAAAATCTCATAAAGTAAGATTTCATAAAGTAAGATCTCATATAATCGAGTTAACGTCAAGGATTAAAATGACACTTCCATCCCCCATAATTGTTGCTCCTGAAAATCCCCGTGTTTTTTCCAGAAACCTGCTTTTGAAGTTTTTTATTATTACTTCCTGCTTCCCAAGCAGCGAGTCTACAACAAGTCCTATATATTGTCCAGCTTTTTCAACGATAACTACGACCAGACTCTCTTCATTTTGTAAGGGAGGTAACTGAAACAGCTTACGTAATCTCAGCAGGGGAAGTGCTTTTTCGTTTATTATGACAACCTCTTCGCCTCTGATACGCCTTACTTCTTTATTTCTAATTGAAATACTTTTAATTATGCTGGTAAAAGGAATCGCGTATCTTTCCATTCCGACTTTTACTAGCATAGCCTGATAAAGAGCAATTGTTATGGGCAGCTTCAATTCGAACCTTGAACCTGCTCCGGGTTTTGACTCTACTCTTACGGAGCCTCCCAGCCGTTCAATCCGTTTCTTCACTATATCCATTCCAACTCCTCTGCCTGAAAGACTTGTAACAACGCTGGCAGTACTGAATCCCGGTGTAAATATTAACTGTACCGCCTCTCTCTCTGAAAGTTGTTCAGCTTCCTCTCTACAGATGAGCCCTTTTTCCAGTGCAGCTTTTCGGACAATTTCCGGATCTATCCCTCTGCCATCATCCTCTATTTTGATAAGAATATGATTTTGCTGCCTCGAAGCCGTTATCGTTATATTTCCTGTTTCCTCTTTTCCGAACTCCACACGTTTTTCGGGAGTTTCTATTCCGTGGTCTACTGCGTTTCTCAGCAAATGCACCAGAGGGTCTCCAATTTCTTCCATAACGGTTCTATCGAGTTTAATTTCTTTTCCCTTTATTATGAAGTCAATTTTTTTATTTTGCGCTTTTGAAAGATCTCTTATCATTCTTGGATACATATTGGTTATCTGGTCCAGAGGTACCATTCTTATTTCCAGCACTTCTTCTTGAAGTTCCCTTGTTAACTTCTGGTACTCGGAAAGAGCAAAATCCAGATCTTTTGATTTCGATTCAGCTATAAGCTCTTTTATCCTGGTTCTGTTTATTACTAGTTCGCCAACCAGATTCATCAGCTTATCTAATTGCTCAGTGCTGATTCTGGAACTCTGTATTTTTGGGCTTTGCACTCTCCCCTTTTTTTCCTCCTTCCCATCTTCTTCTTTCTTTTTCTTCTCTCCCTCTCTTTGTTCTATTTTCTCTTCTCTTTCCTCTCCCTCTCTTTGTTCTATTTTCTCTTCTCTTTCCTTTCCATCTCTCTGTTTTATCTCTCCTTCCTTATGCCATTCCCTTTGTTTTGTCTCCTCTTCCTTTTCTTCTACCTCTTTTTTCTTTCCTTCTCTTTCTCCTTTTTTCTTTTCTCCTTCCGGTTCCACTTCTTTGTTTTCTCTTGTTTTCTCTATTCTTTTATCTATGGAAAAGATACAGAATTCATTCTCCTGGGGTGCAGACTCTTCAAGGGAGTTATTTATAGTCCTGAGAGTTTTCAATGCCTTTTCAGAATCAGGATAAAAGTTACTATCTTCACCTGTACTATTTTTTCTTTCTTCTGTTTTAGTTTCCATATCTGCGCAGGCGTTCTTAACAAGTCCCTCCAGAGCGTCCAGGCATTCAAAAAGGATATCAGTTAAAAAAGGATCAGGGGTTAATCTTCCTGTTCGGAACTTATCAATCAGGCTTTCCATCTCATGTGTAAGTTCAACAATCTCTTTGAACCTCATGGTTGCAGCCATGCCTTTAAAGGTGTGAGCTATGCGGAACAGCATATTTATCTGCTCCGCATTTTCAGGGTTCTTTTCGAGCGCCAGCAGGGAATCACTCATTTCTTTAATGTTTCTGTCAGACTCGGACCTGAAGATGCTCATATACTTCGACATGTCCATTATTTTGCCTGCCTTTTGTAAACATTTTATAATCCTGAGAATTATCGAGTTTTTCTAAAGATCGTTGATTATTTTTTAAAACCATTAATTAAAACCATTAATTAAAACCACTAATTACAAACCATTAATTACAAACCATTAATTAAAACCATTAATTACAAACCATTAATTAAAACCACTAATTACAAACCATTAATTATTCTACTTTAAAGTTTATTTGATTATTTTGATAATTTCTTCAGCTATCTTATCCAGAGGATTATCCAGAGGGATTAAGAGGTCTGCAAGGTTTCGTCTTATAACCTCGCCGAGCGCTCGCATATCACACTGAACTCCGGGATTCGACGTCACACATACATCCCAGATTTTCAAGATTAAATTGTGAGGCTGCTCAGATTTTTCTACATATTTCTTCTGCCATTTCAGGCATGCTTTGACTGAAGATGCCCAGGGCCTTTCTGCTTTTATTCTGCTTTTCTATTACATCCACTAATCCGTATTCAAAGGCTGACTTGGTATCTCTTCAGTCCTTTCCCCCAGACATGATACTATAATTACAGGGGTTGAAATTGTTTCATAATATGATAATGAGTTTTAAGGCCGTAGAAAACAGGCACTATAACCAGGCATTATAAACAAGCATTATAAACAAGCATTATAAACAGGCATTATAAACAGGCATTATATTATCAAGAATTACTACATCAGGCTTGATTTGTTATTTTAACTCGACTAATTTTATCTGGCAAGGATAATTCGACATCTGGAATAGTTAATTCGGCAGCTGAAAAAGTTAATTTGGCGTCTAGAAAAGTTAATTTGGCTCAGCAATTTTTCTGATCACATCAAGCATGCTATCTGGTTCGAATGGCTTTACAATAAAACCCATTGCACCTATTTTCATAGACTCGGTTATCAGAGCCTGCTGGCCAAGAGACGAACACATTACCACTTTTGCATCAGGATCCATCAAAAGAAGTTTTTGCAATATCTCCTTACCGTCCATATCTGGCATTATTATATCCATCAGTACAAGGTCAGGTTTTGCCTCCAGATATATTTGAATTGCTTCTTCTCCGTCACCTACTTCAGCAACTACCTCGTGTCCATGCTTTAGAAGGATATCTCTAATTACCATTCGCATAAATTCGGCATCGTCCACGATCATTACTCTTGCCATGCCTGCACCCTCTTTATTTTCGCTAAGTAGATGACAGCTATTGCTTCAATACTACCTATGACTTTAATTCGGGACTTTTAGAAATTTCATGACCCAGTTTAATCATTTGAAATACAGTGAACTCACAGTTTAATATCTTAAGACACAGTTTAATCACAGTTTAATCTTTCGAAATATTCTCAAATCCAAAACATTCCTGCTAGATTTGCAGTTATTATTTCTTTTTAATTCTTGGACAATGTGTTATCAAAAGTTATGTTATCAAAAGTTATTATTTCTTTTTAATTCTTGAACAACTGTGTATCAAATGAGCATATATCTAAAATACCAATGTAAAAGCCTCATATACGAATGTAGAAATATATCGACTGTAGGATCTCATTTAAACTATATAATTTGTCAGGGCAGCAATTGAAAAACTTAAATTGAGGCAGTGAATAATGATTCAACTGTTACTACGATTAAATTTCCGGAAAAGATATACACAGGTTAACAAAGTTGCTAACGCAAGTTTTCTACTCATAAGGTCTGTATTCTTAATATGAAAAAGTATATACGAAATCAGATATATTAAACTTTTTTAAATCAGATATATTAAACTTTTTTAAATCAGATATATTAAACTTTTTTAAATCAGATATATTAAACTTTTTTAAATTATCTTTACAAAATCCTGTGGTTTTGCTCCTTTTAATTTTGGCTTTTTTACTGTAGACAGATGTTATTAAAAATAGTTAATCTTCAGTAATATCTATTTAAGTCCTCTATTTAAGTTGTTTATTTAAGTTGTTTATTTAAGTCATCTATTTAAGTTTGCCAGGGCCTATTCGTGTATAAGTAATCGTGGAGAACTTCTTTAAAGTCTAATGATCCGTTCTAATATGCTATACAAAAAATCTTTTCTGATAATGCATCTAAGTAATAACGAAGACTTCAAAGAAAATTCAAAAAAACTCAAAGAAAGCTCCAAAGAAAGCTCCAAAGGGATTCTAAAAAAAATACCAAAGAAGGCCCTAAATAAAGCTTTAAAGAAGGCTCTAAATAAAGCTCCAATTAGAATTCCATTTTTTTCAAATATATATTAAAATACTGCTATATATTTTGGCAAATACATTTATATTCTACCGGAGTTCATATTATCATCATTAAGTCGGGGAATTTACTGTTATATTGTAATGCTATACAAAGGGTCAACACTGGAGCTAAATATCTTCTTTTTAATCACTGTATTCCTTCCACTTGGTGTTAATATTTAGTTATAAGTGTTTGAATACAGACTGCAAATTCTGATCGACTTCTTGACTCTAACTCCGTACATTTAAGCCATAACTCTGTATATTTGAGCGTATTCGTATATCCAAGCCATAATTCCGTATATTTAAACCATTTTTCTGTTCAGGTTAAAAAATCGTTCATAAAAGCCCCCTTTAGAACGATATGTCTACTAGAACAGCATCTCCACAAAGAATTCATTTTAAGAATTCTTCAAACAAATACAGGAGTTGATTGAGTGCCTGAAATCCTGATTGTTGAGGATAACCTGCTTAACCTTACCGTAGAATTTAACCTGCTGAAATCCTGCGGATATGACCCCAAGAAGGCAAAAAATGGCTTTGAAGCTCTGGAAGTCCTCAGTAAGGTTAAAATTGATCTTGTACTGATGGATATGGAACTTCCAAAAATGCATGGTCTTGAACTGCTTCAACGTATAAAGTGTAACCCTGATACACGAAGCATAAAAGTGGTAGCTGTCACTGGTCATTGTGATTCCGAGAGTAAACAGGAGTTTCTTAAAGCCGGATGTTATGCAGTCCTCTCCAAGCCTATAAATTTTGGTATTTTTGGATCTCAAATAAAAGAGTTTCTCGAAGTACCAAGTTCTCCAAATTGAGCTCTTCTAGGTTATCCGGATTGGACTCTTCTAAGTTATTCTGATTGGATTCTTCTAAGTTTTCCAGATTGGATTCTTCTAGGTTATCCGGATAGAGTTCTTCTTTAAGTTTCCAAAATAACACTCTTAAGAAATATCAGGCTTAAATTGCTTAACTATCTGAAGTCTTACCTTCTTAAAGAATCATAATATTTATGAGTTCTTGAATAATCTATATTGAATAGTTTGGGAAATCTGGATAAAAACTTTTTAAGATTTATGCCTTCCTATTCTTTAGCAGATAATCGTATATCCGGTTCGGCCACCGGACAGAAAAGCCGTTTAATTACAGGATGGGAAGCCATAGATTCTGAAATCTGGAAGCACGGGTGAAAAAGATGTATAAAAGTACAAAAATAGGGCATATAGTGATAGGGTTTACTCTACTGCTAGTTTTGATCTTTTTTGTAGGGTACACGAGTTATCAGGGCATGAACGAAGTCGAGAAGAAGAGCCGAGCTATCCAGAATATGACTTTCATTATGAATAATATGCAGGACGCCCTGCAAGCCGAAGAAAGCTACGTTATTCACGGCGATCCTGTTTATAAAGAAGAAGTGTATTACCATCTCAGTCTTGTACCCACGCAGGCAGCGATTTCCAAGGAGATATACGTAGGCTATCTTGACCCTGTTAACCGCGACAGGATGGATATTGTCCTGGCAGCTTCCAGTAATTTCAAGGAGGCTTTTGATAAATATGTCGAAGCTGACGAAGAACAGGCAAATATAAAAAATAAACTGGTTAATGATAGTGATATCCTGGTGACAAATGCAGATGAGCTTTCCAAAAACCAGATGATCCAGTACAGAGAGGAGTTTGAAGCCGGGTACTCAAACGAAACTCTAGAGAAGAAGTTTTCAAATGCCGAGACTGCTCAAAGGATCATTGTGCTGACAATGAAAGCCCGAAATGAGTATCAAAATTATGCTATGGACCCTGATCAGCAGTATGCAGGTAATTTCGATACGTATATGGAAGATGTTATTGAGCTTTCTACAGACCTGAACGGGAGAATGGAAAGGCCTGAAAATATTGCTGCAGGGAAACAAATACTTCAAAGCGCCGAAGACTTCCAGGCTGATTTTGAACAATTTAAGGCTCTGGAAGAGAGAAAAACAATTGAAGGAAAAAACATGACAGATATAGCCACAGAAGTTGGAGAAATGGCTGCAGCTTCAAGCGCTGACCAGAAAGGAAAACTGGACGCACTGATTGTGGACTCCGTAAATAAGGTTTTTCTGGTGACTTTTCTTTCAATGCTTATCGGCGCGCTACTGGTTTTTGTGATTTTAAACATTTACAGAAAACCTATTAATGAGCTGCTTGAAGCTGCTGATATGGTTTCTGAAGGGAATCTTGATGTTGATATTAAAGGTTCTTCGAGAAGTGAGATCTCCCAGCTTTCAGAGGCTTTTAAGGCGATGATTGAAAATCTGTGCAGTTTGATTAAAGAAATCCAGGAAGGTTCACTGCACCTTGCTACACTCTCTGAAGAGATGTCTGCCTCTTCTGAAGAAGTAGCATCCGCATCAAGGAGAATTTCAGAAACAGCGTCTGAAATCTCTAACGGGGCAGAAGTACAGAGCACAAAAATTATTGACATAACTCATGCAATGCAGGATATGACTCACAATATCCAGGAAATTGCTGACAATACTCAGAAAGTATCTAAAAGTACAAATCTGGTTAATGAAACCGTTCATAATATAGGAAACGTTTCCAGAGATGTCCTGTCAAAAATGGACCTTATTCGTTATTCTGTTGATGAGACTGAAATTGTTATCAGGGAGCTTGACTCAAAATCTCAGCAAATTAATGAGATTATAACTTTGATAACCAGAATTGCAGACCAGACAAATATGCTTGCATTGAATGCCGCAATTGAAGCCGCACGGGCAGGAGAACACGGCAGAGGCTTCTCTGTGGTAGCCGACGAAGTCCGCAAGCTTGCTGAAGAGTCAGGAACTGCAGCAAAAGATATCTCCCGGCTGATTGATGAAATCAGGGTAAGCATCAGTAACACTGTGGAGAGCATAGAGGCAAGTAAAAATAATGTGAAGAACGGCTCATTATCAGTCAGTGAAGAAGTGGAGATGGTTACCGGAATCGTCTCTACAATCAATGAAATCACAAATATGATAGAGGATGTTGCAGCTGCTACGGAAGAGCAGTCGGCATCCATTGAAGAGATCACGTCTACGCTGGAGGATATCTCTTTAATATCGGAACAGTCTGCATCAGGAACTCAGGAAACTGCTGCAGCACTGGAAGAACAGAGTGCTTCAATGTCTGAGCTTGCCAGCATGGCGAATGACCTCACCTTGCTTGGCGAAAAAATGAAAAAAACCACTGAAAAATTCAGGCTTGGTAATTTTAAAATGGAGCCAGAAAGGATTCCTGACTGAATACTACCGCTCAAAATCCTTAAATCGGTCCTGAGGAATTGATATGTTTGAAGAAAGAGTTGAATTGAAAAGCCCTTCACCCTCCGAAGAATTGCTTCAGCTAGTTGTTTTTGAGCTTTCTGGAGAAGAATTCGGGGTTAATATTATGCAGGTCTCAGAAATCATTCCAGTATCAAAAATCACCAGGATTCCCCAGGCTCCGGAATGTGTAAAAGGACTGATTAATCTTCGCGGAAAAATTATCGTAGTAATAGATCTCAACCGGCGCCTTGGTTTCAGTCCCAGAGAAAATGACAGCCTGGCCAGAATTATCATAGTAGAAATTGGGGATACGATGATTGGAATGCTTGTGAACTCCGTAAATGGAGTATTGAAACTGCCTTTTTCTTCTACCGAACCGACTCCGGATATGATCAAATCGAAAATTAATTCCGAATACCTGACAGGAGTCGGAAAAGTAGGAAACAGGATTCTTATCCTCCTGAACCTTGCAAGAGTCCTTGGAGAAGAAGAGATTGATGAACTGAATCAGCTTTCTTCTTCTCCCCAGGATTCCCTTTTATCTTCTTCCACTAATCCCTCTTCTGACACTAATAATTTATAATATAAGAAGAATCGTAAGAGGAATCTGGAATACGCATCCCTTCTTATATTATCTCTATTCTTATAACAAAAGAGCTGTTTTCAGTGCAATAACCCCCTCACTTCCACTGCAGCTATGTTTTATCAAGAGCAATTGCCCTGTTTGATCTGATATCTCTCTTCCACAATATCAGTCACGTTTTTGTTTTTTGCCCGGAATACACCGGTTTTTCAAATTTTGGTATGCTACAAATATTGGCTTCTAATTTGGCATATGATAAACAATAAATACCTGTTTTTTATATTTCTCTATATGAACGAGCTGAATTATCCTGAGTTCACAGGTCTTGAACTCTCCCCGAGGAAGGTAGATTACCTCAAATTTATTTTTGAAAAAGAAGGCACTGTAAAAACTACTGAGCTTTCCTCCTGCCTGCAGGTGGACCCTTCAACAATAAGCAAGACCCTAAATGAACTTGCAGTTGCTGGCTACCTGAGCCATGTTCCATACCGGGGCGTGAACCTGACAGAACTGGGGAAGGCTTATGCAGAATTTCTTGTCAGGAGACACAGGATTTTAAGCCTTCTTTTCACTCACTACGGTCTCTCGACAGAAGAAGCATGTACTGAGGTTTCTCGTTTTGAAGCTTTCGTTTCAAGGGATGCGGTAAACAAAATCTGCAGCTCAATGGGACATCCGATGGTTGGCGTCTGCGGAGAAATAAGCCACGAGAAATGCTTTCATGAGGAGCACCATCATTAAAGCACCGTCATTAATTCACATTATTTTGGAGCATAACGAGGTCTTTGATGCAGTTTCAGACAAATCCTGAGGCAAATTTGGGGTTATGCCAAAATATTATTGAAATAACTCTAAATTTTGGTATATATCAAAATTATCTTACCTGTATTCTATCTTACTCGTATTGGTATTGTTATGTTCCTTAAAATGAAACCTTCAAAATAAAACCGAAAGTATCAAAAAAGCTAGAGCAGGCAAAAAAGGAGTTTGATTATGAAACTAAGAATTATACCTTTATTAGTTATTTTGATCGTCAGCCTAAGTATTTTTGTCAGCGGATGTACAGATTCCCGAGACTCAGGGAATAATCAGAGCATAGGACAGGAAACTGAAATATCAGGAACTGGCGAACCAATAACAGTTGCCGTAAGCGTTGTTCCTCAAGCTGAATTTGTAGAAAAAGTCGGAGGAGATAAAGTAAAAACCGCAGTTATAGTTCCAACCGGTGCAGACCCTCACACCTATGAACCTTCTCCAAAAGAAGTCCGAGAAATCAGCAAAGCAAGGATGTTAGTAACGGTCGGGGTTGGTATGCCTTTTGAAGAAGACTGGATTAAAAACTTCGAGTCAATGAATAGCGGCACTCTTATTGTGAATTGCTCCGAAGGGATTGAATTAAGAGAACTTGAAGGTCATAATCATAAAGGTGAGGGCGAAGATGAACATGAAGAGCTTGAAGTCGAGCACGAAAATGAGGGTAATGAGAACCACGAAGACCTGGACCCGCATATATGGACATCACCTGCAAACGCAAAGATAATGATCGAAGACATTTATGAAGGGCTTGCAGAGCTCGATCCTGAAAACGAAGCTTACTACGCTCAGAATAGAGATGCTTACCTTAAAGAGCTGGACGCTCTGGACATAAGGATTAAAGAAAAGCTTGAAGGAAAAGAGGAAAGGAATTTCATGGTTTATCATCCTTCCTGGGGCTATTTTGCAGCAGAATACGGACTCAATATGATTCCGGTTGAAATTGAAGGAAAAGAACCAAGTGCTCAGGATCTGACAAAGATTGTGGACCTTGCAAAGGAAAAGAATGTCAAAGTCATCTTTGTCCAGCCTCAGTTTAGCACACGAAGTGCAGAAGTTTTAGCTAAAGAAATCGGAGGCGAAGTTGTGGCTATTGATCCACTTGCAAAGAATTACGTTCAGAACATGGACAAAGTCTCTGATATCTTTGCCAGAAACCTGGTATAAAACCATATTCGGTCTTTGTTTAAGTTCCTGCCCAGGTTCTATATCTAAATATAAAAAGAACATAATTCGTGGTAAAATAAAAACGATAATCTGAAGGAAGGTTAATGGAGAAGGTTATAGAGCTGGAGGATGTTTGGGTCCGCTACGGAACCCAGACAATCCTTGAAGCGGTAAATCTGGAATTAAAGGAGCCTAAAGGGCTGCTCGGGATAATTGGCCCTAACGGTGGAGGTAAGACTACACTCCTCAAAGTACTCCTGGGACTCCTGAAGCCCTATAAAGGCAGTGTGAAGATATTTGGAAAGCCTCCGGAAAAAACCAGAGATCTTGTAGGGTATGTCCCTCAATACAGACGTTTTGACTTTGATTTCCCTATCAGCGTCTGGGAAGTGGTCCTGACAGGGAGAATGAGCCATACGGGTTTTCTGAGAAAGTATGGTGAGGAAGACAAAAAAGCTACTGAAGAAGCTCTAAAAACCGTAGAGATGTTCCAGCTTAAAAACAGGCAGATAGGACAGCTTTCGGGTGGACAGAGACAGAGAGTTTTCATTGCCCGCGCTCTTGCCACGAATCCCAAGATTCTCCTTCTTGACGAACCTAATTCCGGGCTTGATCCCCACATGCAGGATGAGCTCTACAGGCTTTTGAACAGGCTCAAGCAGGAAATGGCAATTATTATGGTCACACACGATCTCAGTGCAGTTTCCGTTTACGTTGACAAAATAGCCTGCCTGAACCGCACTCTCCACTATCATGATTCGAAGGAGATTCCGCTCGAAGATCTGGAAGCTACTTACCAGTGTCCTGTCGAATTGATTGCTCACGGAGTACCCCATAGAGTGCTGGAAAGGCACAAAGGGAGTTCCTGAAGATCATCGGATTTGAAAAACAGTCTTTAAGGAGAAAGAAAAATGTTTGATCTTCTTCAGTACACTTTTATTCAGAACGCCCTTGTAGCCGCAGTTCTTGCAAGTATTGCATGCGGAATCATAGGTTCCTATGTTGTTGTTAAAAAGATTGTTTTCATTAGCGGAGGAATTGCCCATGCTTCTTTCGGAGGCGTAGGCCTTGGATATTACCTTGGGATTAATCCTATGTACGGGGTTCTTCCGTTCAGCCTGTTATCAGCGCTTGTCATGGGCACCGTAAGTAAGAAATCAAAAATACCGGAAGATAGTGCAATAGGTATACTATGGTCTCTCGGAATGGCTCTGGGGGTTATTTTTGTTTATCTTACCCCAGGATATGCTGCAGACCTGATGACCTACCTCTTCGGAAATATCCTTACAGTCCCACGCGCGGACCTGTACCTTATGCTGGCTCTTGATGTCATCATAGTAGGTGCAGTGTATCTGTTCTATAAAGAATTTCTCGCTTTATGCTTTGACGAAGAGTTCACGACTGTACAGGGCCTTCCTGCTGAAAAACTCTACCTTTTCCTTCTATGTATTATTGCCCTTACAATTGTGGTGCTTATCAAAGTAGTTGGCATAATTCTTGTGATAGCCCTTCTAACAATTCCTGCCACTCTGAGCCGCAAATTTACCCATAATCTGAAAAAAATGATGCTTATTTCCACAGCTTTTGGTATGGTAATCAGCGTCACAGGAATAGGCCTTTCATATGCTCTGGATGTCCCTTCGGGAGCTACTATTATTCTGGTTTTAAGTTTCGTATACGGATTGGTAGCTGTCGGAATGGATATGTTCGAAAATAAAAGTGTTTAAAAAATGAAGGAGTTTTTATTAAACTGAAAAGGTGTTAAAAAGGTTTGAAAGATCCGAGAAATATTTTTTAAACCTGTAGTTACCTTTTTACTAGGCTACCTTTTTACTAGCGCATCCTGTCATATCCAAACCCACTTATAAAGTTCAAAACTGTTTTTTCTCGAATTATTAAGAATGGATAAGAATAGATATTGAATATAAAAGCTCAAATATTTATTCTATTGCTCCTTAGTATGTCGCAAACTTAAACAGAATTCCCAGTAGAACCGAATATACTCGTCTATATTATTATATTTGAGAAGATTTATTAAGACATAATTTTATATACAGTAAAATGCTAGAGGCTAAATATCAAGCAAATTATCAAGCTAAGTTTTTTGCAGGACTCCAGAATCAGGAATGTGAGTCAACACACCTGGAATCATTTATTGATGGAAAAACGGAGTCCAAAAAGGATTTAAAAATGAAATCCAAAAACGAGATTCAAAAACGGAGTCCACCGCTCCATGTGAAATGCCACAAAAATGCTTCTAGTGGGGAAGCGATACGTTTGGACAGGTTAGGGCAATCTGTACAGGGCAGTTATCACTTGGATATACTTCAACTTCTTAGATACACTCATGTCTCCTATATTCCGGACCTGTGGGTGTATCCGAAAGCCACCTCAGAAAGATAAATACTGGTCCCTACTGCATTAAACCGTGACCAGTTGACCGAGTATAAAACATAAATGTAAAAATACAAAACGCAATACCAGGGTGATAAAATGGACCGTGATACAACCCAGGATCAAAATATAGAAGAAAACGAGACCTTTAGCGGCGAAAACCTCAATCTTCCGAATATTCCTCTTCCGGAAACGGACAATGTGCTGCACTCAATACTCAATTCCCTGAATCAGAATATCGCAGACTTTTACACGTTTGTGAAATTCAACAATTACATCTCAGAAGACCACCTCAACGTCGAACTGCTTAAAAGAAGTATGGGTATCCACAGGGACTTTGCAGCTCTTTTCCTGCACACTAAAGAGGAATTGATATTCACTTATCCGGAATTCATTGAAAAAATCGAAAAACTGCTATTTAAGGGGGAAGTGGGAACCGATTGTATAAAATATACACAAAAAATTTGCAGATCAGTAAGCGATTATAAGATTGCTCTTCACAGAGAAGGTTATTTGCCAGACCTTAGAAGACAGCTGCCTCTAATTGATATTTAATCCTCTGGCAGCTTATTTTCTTCTTTTCTTTCTATCTTTCTTACTCTTTTCTAATATATTCCGTTTATGCAAGCTTTCTCTTTTGATTTTCCACTTAAAACTCTATGGATAATTTTGAGTACCTCCATGTACTTATATTCAATTTTCAGTACATCCGTATCCTTATATTTATTAAAAGATATTAGGGGTGCAAGGCATCTGTGAAAAACGGTAGCCTAAAAAAACGATATATTAAAAAACGGTGAATTAAAAAACGTTATATTAAAAAACAGCGCTTAAAAAACGGTTTAATAACGGATTTTTGAAAAACGGAACCTAAAAACGGAAACCTTGAAAAACGATAGTTAAAAATAGTAGTTAAAAACGGTGTTGAGAACGAAATTGCAAAATGGCATTGCAAAACGGTATTAAAAAACAGATGCCTATTGTATCCAATAATTAGTTCTTTTAAAGTGTTACTCGTCCCAGTGTTTTTCTGTCTTTCTTTTTGCTTTATGACCAGATCTCCTATTTCCAGACATCTATATTTATTATACAAGATTATTATATCTTTAATTTGAATTCTTCAGAAAATAAACTGTGTTTTCTGAAAGGAACTATTGGAACTATTATTTCTTCCAGTTAATAGAGAAATGATAAGTAGTTTCTGTTTTGAAAATACGTTTAAACAAATTCCAAATAGTGTATTATAAAAGTCTGCAGATTGGACGCTGATTTTCTTATTGGATGCCTTACCAAAAAAATAATTCCCGGGAGAATCCCGGGTTTTTCTTCTTAACTCATTTGGGGCCAAAATTCGGGTCAGGAATTCCTACCACCGCGTGTGCGATGACATAGACAGGGTCACCATTAAACGGACTGGCGTTGGAGTATGCTCCTGGCGCAACTGTAAATTTACCCTTTTTGTCCTTCGGGAATATTTCGGAACCTGCATACACGTGGGTTTCTTCCAGGAGGAAGCCTTTGTTCATGTTGTAGGTTACAGTCACGTAGCCATCAATGCCATACACTACAATTACAGTGCCTACCTGGGTGCCTTTAGTGGTATCGCACTGCGCGGCTCCAGCCCAAAGGTCCATCGTGTAAGTGCCGGGCTTAATCGGGTTAGTCCAGCCCCAATTTGCAAAGGTGGGGATGAAACATTTTGCCTCACTGCCCTTAGCATAAGCTGTTTCGTACATGTATTTCTGGACGTTGACCAGAAGTGTGGCATCGTCAGATTGACCAGTTTCTACAATAGTTGCAGTATTGTGGTAGGTGTAATCGCCACCCTTGTCCTTGCCGTAGTCTGCCCACGCAAAGTCCTTTGTGTATGTAAACTGCTGGTCGTTCGAAGCAGTTACTGTGCCAAGATCCTGAACATTAAGGAGTACGTCATCAAGGTACATACTGTCACGGACTGTAATTTCTTTATTTACCTCTGTAGTGGGATCACCCCAGAATATTTCGGCGCTCCTCCCTTCATAATTGCCCCTCTCGGTCGTTACCTTCGCATCATTGTAGCCATTGATCTTGCTATTGACTGGCATATTATAGGCAAGCGTCAGGGTTTGACCAGCAGGCAGCGTATATGATGTTACTCCGCCAGGGAGTTCCACTGTAAACGAATTTCCACTAAGAACATCTTCAATATTGGTGATAGTGGCGTCTAGATCTCCAGTGTTTTCAATAGTAATTGTGCCCGATACGGCGTAGTCGCTGTCTTCATAACCGTTATATTTTACGTCCACGATCCAGGTAGCTGTTTCATCTCCATGCCCATCTGTATAAAGCCAGATTTTTGGGAATCCATTGTGCATGTAGTCGTTTACAGTATCAACAGACTTGGTGATATCCCATTTGTGGGTGCGAGTGTAAGACGTGTCGGCAGTCTTGCTGACTTTGAGATTCTCAACAAGGTCAGGGACGTTGAAGCAAAACGTAACATGACTTATATCCTTACCATCCGGTCCGACAAGTCCAGTATCGCTGCTGTACTCGCCATTGTATTTATAGATGTAGGCCGCTGTGCCGGCCTTTACAATGACCGCACATACTGGATATTCTGACTTCCAGTCAAAAGTTTTGCCATTGCTATTGAGGATAGTGATGGTATTGCCATTTGCTGTGTAAATACTATTTTCGTCTATTGAGTCCCAGTTATCGATCTTATAGGAAAACTCGCAGTTGTATCCAGCCTGCTCGCACTCGGAAGCGGCATCGCCGGACGTCCAAGGATCGACTTTTTCTGGTGTTACACTTGCTGCCATCCCCAATGGTATAACAGTCACCAATATAAATAACGCAAAAAGTATTGGAAGTAATTGCATCTTATATTTCATGTATTAAACCCCGGTTTAGTTTTAGAGCCTATTCCAAAAGACATTTTACTTCCAATCATTAGTAATTTCTATAATCGTTTTCGAGATCCGGAACACGATAGATAATTCGAGATACAGGATTCGAGAAGCAAATTTTGAGTTTTGGGATAAGCTCCGCTACTTATAAATTTACATATTTTTTTGAATTTTTGCAAAGAACCCGTTTTTGTAATGCTGAAGTGCAGGTCAAGAAGATAATAAATTTTTATATCTTCCCCTGAATATATTCCCTATTCCAAATCTTTACTACATGAATTCTGACTCTAAGAAAACAATGTTCTTAGGCATATTCTTTATAGTATGGTACAATATGTATATGCGAAAATATATAATTTTAGATTTAAATAATTAGGTGAATGTCTTACTGTTAAATCAGAATTTTAGACTTCTATTTTAGCATTTAAAAACGCTTTAAGCATTTTCTTCTTATTTCGCTTATTTACCATGTATCTCAAATCATGCTCCAAGTTAAGTAATTACTTCCAAGATTTTTCCTCTTTTTCTTACTTCATATTTTCTTGCTAAACAGGTACGAAACTTTTCATATGAGAGGTACAAAGAAAGGAAAATAGCTATAATTAAATTCTTTAGCAGTATATTTTTTAATTATTTTAGATAATGAGGCTGTTTTAATTTTAGTTTTTTCAAGCTGTCTGGATAGTCTAATTTTATGGCATAATAATATGTTGTGATTAAGACATCCGCAGACTCTTTTGTTTGATAATTGTAACTGGATGAAATCCTCTGTGAATTACTAATGCTTAGCTTTGCAATGCCACTCTAATAATTGAGGAAACACAAAATACTGCCAACTTCCTAAAAAATCCTATATTATATAAATTTATTTATATAACAAACACTCTTCATAAAAATTTATGAAAAAACTTAGCTTAATTGTTTTTCCTGTTTGTTCTGATTTATGGAATGATGACCAGCGTCTCTGGAGCAGTTCCTGTAATTGTAGGCTTTAAAGATAAGGCAGATATCGGGCTCTTTCAGAAGCATGGAGTTATAAAATATAATTACAAATATATTAATGCAATTGCAGCAAATATTCCAGAAGTAGCAATTGAAAAAATGTCAAAGAATAGCAAAATAGCTTATATCGAGCCAGACTGTGAAATAAAGGTTCTTGATGATGAAATATGCTGAGGAGTTAGTCGAATAGGTGCAGATAAGGTTCACACCAATAACAAAGGTACTGGAATTAAAGTTGCGGTAATTGATTCGGGAATCGATTATACACACTCCGAGCTGAATGATTACTACTTCGGAGGATATGATTTCGTAAATGGGGATAATGATCCTATAGATGACAACTGGCACGGAACCCATTGTGCCGGAATCATTACAGCGGAAGACAATGAAAAATAAAAAGATGAGCTGCAGTTTTTACTGAAGCCCATAGTGTTTTATGTTCCAGTCTGCCATTGCCTGGATCTTCTTGATTTCTTCCTCTCCGCCTTCCATTGTGAAGAGGTGTTTGAAGCGTTTCTGAACTCTCAGGTAGTCCTCGACTGGTTTCGGATCCTTCACCTTTCTAACCTGTGTGATTTCTCCGTTCTCCATTTCGTACATTGGCCAGAGGCAGGTTTCGACTGCGAGTTTGGCAACTTCCAGGGTCTTGGATGTATCAAAGCCCCAGCCTGTCGTACAGGGCGCATGGGCGTGGACATAAGTCGGGCCAACTATTTCCGTTGCTTTCTTGACCTTACGTATCATATCTCTCGGGTAGCCAATTGAAGTTGTGGCTACATAGGGAGAGCCGTGGGCTGCCATAATTGCAGGCATATCCTTTTTGGGGCGCTGGTTTCCGAAGGAGAATTTTCCTGCCGGACTTGTTGTGGTGCTGGCATCAAATGGAGTCCCACTGCTGCGCTGAATTCCGGTGTTCATATAGGCTTCATTGTCCATACAAACATAGGTGAAGTCATGGCCGCGCTCGAATGCACCTGAAAGGGCTCCGATTCCTATGTCCATAGTAGAGCCATCTCCTCCAATTGATATTACTTTGGTGTCGTTCTTTTTGCCCAGAGCTTTCAGGGCAGCTTCCACACCTGAAGCCACTGCGCCTGCGTTTTCAAAGAGGGAGTGGATCCAGGGAACCTGCCAGGATGAATTCGGGAAAGGAGTGGTCATCACTTCAAGACAGCCTGTAGGGTTAACCACAATACAGTTGGGGCCTGCGCCCATGAGCGTGAACTTTGCAGCAAAGGCATCACAGCAGCCTGCACAGCCACTGTGTCCGGAAGCAATATATGTTTTTGGTGCAGCTTTACTCATAGCAACTCCTCCTTGAGATCCAGGAACCTGCTTTCAACCGTAATTCCGGATTTTGCAACTTTCTTTGTCTCTTCGATAACCTTTTCTATGCTCTCTGCACGGATGTCACGGCCCCCGTGTCCAACAGTGTAACCTGTTACAGGTACGCGGATATCACTGTTGTAAAGGCAGGACTTTGTTTCTGTAAAGAGAGCGCCTTCGTTAGTACCTATTGAGATATTCTTGTCAAGCACGACAACCGCATGGGCATTCTTGACAGCTTCGCGGACCTGCTTTACCGGGAAAGGTCTGAAAGACCTGACTTTCAGGACACCGATCTTTTCTCCTTTTGCCCTGTACTGGTCAACAACGTCCTTGACAGTTCCGAGAATGGATCCCATGGACATGACTATAATTTCAGCGTCATCAAGGTGATATCCGTCAACAAGCCCTCCATGGAACCTGCCGAAGACTTCTTCGAACTCTTTTGCAACAGCTTCGATCTTCGGAAGGGCTTTCTGCATTGACTGTTCCTGCAGGAACCTGAATTCTTCATAGGTATCCGGGGCTGCAAAGGCTCCGAAAGTCCTGGGGTCTTCAGGGTCAAGGATGTTTTCGGGCTGGAATGTCGGGAGGAAGTTGTCGGTCAGTTCCTGTTCAAGCAGGACAACAGGCTCGTAAACGTGAGACAGGATAAAACCGTCCATGCAAACCATACCTGGCAGCATAACGTCACTGTCTTCTGCAATCTTGTAGAGTTGAGGAATAGTGTCAGAGGCTTCCTGGACATCTTCTACATAAAGTTGAATCCAGCCTGTATCCCTTTGAGCGATTGAATCCTGATGGTCATTCCATATGTTAATTGGAGCGCCAACTGCCCTGTTTGCCACAGTCATTATGATCGGGAGCCTCATTCCTGAAGCGTTAAAAAGAGCTTCATGCATGAGCAGAAGTCCCTGTGAGGTGGTGGCTGAATAGGTTCTTGCGCCTACTGCAGATGCTCCTATAAGTGCAGAAATTGCTGAAAATTCCGATTCAACGTTAATGTACTCACAGTCAGGAATTTCTCCATCTGCCATGAATTGAGAAAGATTTTCAACGATATGTGTTTGAGGAGTAATCGGGTAGGCTGAAATTACATTTGGACGGCATATTTTTGCAGCGTGAGCAACAGCATAAGAGCCTTCCACAACTACCATTTTTCCCTTATGAGCGGGGTTGATCATTATTTCTCCTCCAGGATCATTTCAATTGCATCTGCAGGGCATTCGTTTGCACAGACGCCGCAACCTTTGCAATAATCGTAATCATATTCAAAAAAGCCGTCTTCTCTGGGCTTCACAGACATGTCAGGGCACACAATTTCACAAATTCCACATTTGGTGCACTTTTCATAAATGTAGACCGGACGGAAGTTTCTCCAGCCTCCTGTTTTGTTTTTAAGAGTTGAACCCGGCTGACATGTTCTGCAGCGTGTAATGTTTAAACCGTTTTTTTCATTATCGTTTTTCAGGACTTCTGGACGAATCTTACGGTCCTGCTCGGTTCCAGAGCTCATTCTTCTTCTCCCCTTATCAGTTGATAGGCTTTCTGGATTGCCTTTGCATTCTTTTCTCCGACTTTTCCGGCAAAACGAGCCTTTATGGCTTTCTGGATGGATTCCACATTAATTTCTCCGGTTGCGCCCGCAAAAGCTCCAAGGAGAACAGTGTTTACAATGGGAATACCCATAACTTCCATTGCCACCTTTGTAGCGTCCACGGTCATAACCTTGGCTTTTGTGTTAAGCTTCAGGCTCTCCGGCTTTTCTGTGGTGTTAACTATGATAATTCCATCATCTTTTATTCCACTTGCAACGTCAACAGTTTCAAGCAGGGTGGCATCCTGGACAATAACATAATCCGGGGCGTAAATCTGACTTCTGAGCCTGATCGGGCTGTTACTTATTCTGGTGAATGCCTGTACAGGAGCACCTCTTCGCTCTACCCCAAAAGCGGGGAAGGCCTGGCTGAACTTTCCATCTTCAAAAGCTGCAACGGAAAGCATTTCAGCCGCAGTAACAGAACCCTGGCCTCCTCGACCGTGTATTCTGATTTCCTTCATCTGAACTCTCCTTTTTAATGCGTTTTTAAGTTTAATTTGGGTTTTCTACCGTTTTTCTAAGACTTAAAACCTTTCTCGGCAGTCTGTTTGGCATACTTATGATTTAGTTGTCAGCACACTGCTGTTAACTGAGTTACTGTTAATTGAGTTAACCTGAAGTTAATTTCTATATAAATACCTGCCAGTCTAGAGCTCTGTACCTACCCTTTTACGGCTCTTATCTGGTTTTTTACTTCAGACACCATGAGTATCCAGAACGAATTTACGGTAACTCATAAGTCTGGACGGCAGACTTGTCAACCTTAAAGTATTCATAATTATTGGATCATGGTTATTTTGCGTATAATATATTTTCAATTGTATGTTCACGCTGTTTGGTGCCTGATAGTTCATGGATAATAGTGTAGATTATTATTAGGTTTTCGGTGAAAGTCGAAGAATTATTTATATATTCATCTATTTAGAAATTATATTTTAAGTGTTTTATAATTATTGTTTTCAGGTTAACCTGCCCAATGATAACGTTTTTTCTCATTATCGCCGTAAACAAAGATTACCTTAAAAAAGTGGGATATTTTAATATATTTCCTGGCAGAAACTCCTTATCAGTTCAGTCACGGCTCTTCCGTCTTCCAGACCATTAATTTTTTCCCTGATCTGCCGCGAGCCGCGCAGTCCTTTGGTAAACCAGTGTGCATGCATCCTGAGGTTTATGGATGAAAGCAGGCCGTGTTCCTCAAGGAGAGAAATATAGGTATCAAAATCTTCAAGTCGTCTTGACTGTTCTTCCGCTTCAAGCTTTTCACCGGTTTCCAGATAATGCCTGATTCTCCTGAACACAAATGGGTTTCCCATTGCTGCGCGCCCTATCATCAGTCCATCGCAGCCTGTCAGCTCCAGTGTTTTTTCTACAGATTCCTCGTCTTTTACATCCCCATTTGCAATGACCGGGATTGAAAGCTCATCTTTGACAGCTTTTATCCCAGAAAGGTTTGAGCTGCCCGAATACATCTGTGCTGCAGTTCTGCCGTGTACGGTTAAAGCCGATGCCCCTGCCTTTTCTACCAGGCGAGCAATTTCAAGAGTTTTTTCTTCTCTTCCGAGAAGCCTGATTTTTGCCGTGACCGGAGTCTTTAAAGCGTCTGTCAGCTCCGAGACTATTGTATATACAATCTCAGGAGAATTGAGAAGAGCCGAGCCACAGCCAGCTCCTGTAATGCATCGTGAAGGACAGCCCATGTTAACATCAATAACTTCAGGCCTGTACTCTTCTTCAATAAAAAGTGCAGCCTTTATGAGTTTCTCAGGACAGTTCCCTACAAGCTGAACTCCGAAAGGCCTGTCTTCCTGAGTACTCAGCCCTTTAATGAAAGATTTTCTGCTCTCATTGAGCAAAGCATCTGCGCTGATCATTTCAGTATATGTAAAATCAGCCCCATACCGCCTGCAAAGCAGCCTGAAAGCCAGATTTGTCACGTCTGCCATAGGTGCAAGAAGCAGATTTCCGGAAAGCTCCGTCCTGCCAATTTTTAATTTTTTGAGTTCCATAATTCTTTGATTTTGAACTTTTTTCTATTTTCAGCTATTTTATTCATTTTCAGCTATTTTATTCATTTGTAGCTATTTTATTAACTTTTATCTGCATTTTTGTTATTTTTCATTTTTTAATTCTACCTGCTCATTTGTATACTTTTTTAATATTTTTACTTCGGGATTGTCTTTACCTGGATTCGCTTAAACTTGTGGTCTACTCTGATTCGTTGAGACTCAAAAACATTTCGCAAAAACCCGGAAAAATTAAGAAAAGGTTTGAATAACTGCTGGAAAAACAATTTGAATGTAAAGTTCCAGATCAATCAAAGTTCGTTAAAATCCACTGCGAGACGGTCAGCTACAGATATTTAAAAATGAAAAAGGATCAATATGAGTCTTTCCAGGTAAGAATTGAGCGATTAAATGAAATATAATCAGTGATCAGACCACTTTACTGATCACATGATTTTTTGAATAACTGTTTTGAATTGCTGTTTTGCGGTTATACAGTCAAAGCTCATGAAAACAGCAACCTTATGTGTCCAAGGTAAGGAACTCTATACTTTGCAACTCCAATTATCCATTCATCTTTTACAGGCACATAATAGCTGATCTGCCCTTCCTGGTCATAGTGACTGTTAGTTACCGGATTATCTCCCTTGGTGATGTATCCCGAGTAGGGCGCAGCAGGACCGTTTTCCCACATAGGCTCTCCGGCTTCAACCCTATACATCGCCCTATGTATTATAGGAGTTATGGTGTCCTGCCCATATGGTTTGTAGAGAATTACGTTTCCATAATCTCCGAAAGTCATATAATTCGACTTTTTCCCTTCTTCATTGGTAATAAGGTCGACTCTGTCAATGCTTTTAATGAAAACAATATCTCCTACCTGCATATGAGGTTCCATACTTCCTGACTCCACTGCAACCATAGGAGTCCAGAGCCCGAAAATCAGCTTGGAAAGAACCATAAAGACTATCAGGACAGCCGCAACCGATAGCAGATCCTTTCCAAGGGAAACCAGAAAGTTTTCTTCTTCCCGGGTATTGTTTTGTTTACCAGTTTTATTCATAGTAAGCCTTTATTCTCTTTATATTATTCTTTGATTATTCTTCTGGTGCTGTATTTTTCTCTTTATCTTATTGATTATTCTTCTGGTGATGCTGGTTCTGTATTTGGTTCTGTATTTATATTTCGTCTGATCCCTGTTTCCTTTTAAGGCTTCATCACCAGCTAATTATATTTTTGTATAGTTCAGTATCATAAACTGTAACTTATGTTTTTGTATAAATCCGGTTATCATACATTAATCCTATTATCGTACCGTTAATATACTGGATTTTTTGTTTTATTTGATACTCACTGGTTTATTCTCACTGGTTTATTTATCCATAACATTTGTTTTTCTTCTATATTAACCTACAATTTTATGATCTAGCTATAATATTTGCGAACTAATATCCAATAAATAAACTGAAATTTCGTAGATTTGATAACCCGTTTAGAAATCTGACTTATAAACACTAATTACGAAATAATCTGCTATAAAATAATCTGGTTATGTAAATATTCTGATCATAAAATAATCTGGTTACTCCAATGGTCTTAAATCAATGCGAGATTACTTAATAGGTTTCATATTTTGGTTAATATTATAGTTGTCCAGGCGATTAAATCAAAACAAACTTATATTTATAACAAAGTACAAATGCCTGCTGGCAGACATACTCTATAACTGTTACTAAGGAATATTATAAAAGTATATACTATAATATTTACAGAGCATTCTCGATAGTTACCTGTAATATTATCATTAATCACCTGTAAACTATAGTTAGTTTCCTGTAATACTAGCATTTTACTGGCAAGATACCTTAATTTTCTAACATATCTACTGGAATTACAGGATTTCAGGCATTTCACAATCATTTTTAAGAATGAAAAAAATTATTAAAACCTAATGATATTATTCTACTTGTATCGAATTAGTTTTGTATGTTATTAGCTTTTATATTTTGAGTGGGTCTTAGCCTCAAATATTTTCGGATTAGAATTATAAATGTCGGGCTATACAGATCCAACAAGTTAAGGCAGCCAGGAACAGGGTCCAGAAATCAGGTCAAAATTATGGATGAAATCGATATTGTAAGAGCAGTTACAGAAGAAGGGTACCAGATAAGCCCGCTAGCAATAAAATTAATCAAGTCAAGTAACTATCCTGAAAGCCTTTTAAAATATATCCTCTCATCTATTAGCGACTGCATTTTTGTTATTGAACCCGAACATATTGATCTGAAAGGTTTCGAAGCCTTGAAAACGGTTTTAGAGAAAAATTCTGGTTTATCTTCCCTTACACTCTCCCGAATGCATTCCGATAGCATACCTTCCGGGAATAAGTCTTCCAATTGTATTCCCTCACCCGTCCCGGTATCCATGGATTCCGATACTCTCTCTTCTCACGAACCTGCACTTGATTTTGTTGATAGGTCTGCTATCAAGTCAATTGCCGATTCTATTGCTAGTCTCGTCACTGACTCTGCAACTAATTCTATTCCTGATCATGCAGTTAGTTCTGCTGCTGATCCTATCTCTAACCCTATTGGCAATGCCAGTTCCTCTGATTTTGTTGCTGTCTCATCTGTTAACTCTGCCCATCCTTCTCTTTCCAGCCCTGTCAATTCATTTGCATCCTCAGAAAGTGTTGTAGAGAGACAGGTCTCCCCTTTTTTCGGACAGGCAAGTTCACCTTCTTCTTCTATTCCTGACCATATTTCCAGAGCAAACTCCCCTTTAAACCAGGGAAATGATTTTTTCTCAGGTTCCAGAACAGAAGGGGCAAGGCATATTTCAGGCCGTAACCCGGTCACCGTGCTTTCCGATATTACAGGACATTCAACCTGTATCGGAGAGTATATGCAGTTCGTGCAATACTTCAGGGACAGGTATAGCAGGCTCTCTGAAATCCTCAGAGGCAGAATGAACGCGCGCCCAATAGAAAGTTTGAAAAGGAAGAGTTTTCGCCGCGGGTCAGACGGTGGCAACGAGGAAATATCTATCATAGGAATGGTTTCAGACATCAGCAGCACAAATAACGGGCACAAAATGCTTTCCCTTGAAGACCCTACAGGCTCTTTTTCAGTACTTATCCGAAACAGTGATAAAGATCTCTTTGAACTGGCTTCGAGGATTCTTCTGGACGAAGTTATCGGAGTAACAGGTTCGGTCACGAATGACGGAAACCTTATGATGGCTACAAAAATCCTCCAGCCTGATGTCCCTAACAGCGTTCAGCGCAGGACAGGAAGCCACGGCAAAGCCGTACTGATCTCGGATGTGCATGTGGGCAGCTCTCAGTTTCTGGAAGATGCGTGGCTGGATTTTCTGGACTTCTTGAAAGGTGAATCCGATTCTGAAGAGATGCGAGAGATTGCTTCCCAGGTCCGTTATCTCGTTGTTGCAGGAGACCTTGTGGATGGAATTGGAATTTATCCGGACCAGGAAATGGAACTTGATATTCTTGACGTTTATGAACAGTACAGGAGAGCAGCAGAGTACTTCAGGGAAATTCCAGAGCATATCCGCATAATTATAAGTCCGGGAAACCATGACGCTGTACGCCAGGCAGAACCACAGCCTGCTCTTCCTGAGAGGATCTGCGCAGATTTTCCTGAAAATATCACCTTTGTGGGCAACCCTGCTCTTGTGGATCTCGATGGAATCCGAATCCTTATCTATCATGGAAGGTCGATTGATGATCTTGTGGCAAGCGTCCCTGGAGTTTCATATCACGAGCCTGCAGGAGCAGTCCTTGAAATGCTTAAACGCAGGCATCTTGCCCCGACTTACGGAAGCAGAGTCTCCATATCCCCGGAGAAAAAAGACTATTTCATAATTGACCCCGTTCCTGATATTATTCATACAGGACACGTCCATACCCTTGGAGTACAGCGTTATAAAAATGTCCTTCTTGTCAATTCTGGAACCTGGCAGGCTCAGACAGAGTTTCAGAAACGTGTAAATCTGGTACCAGTGCCTGCTCGGGTTCCGGTTGTGGATCTCGCGGATTTTGACGTGAAAATCCTGGCATTTGATTAAGCTGGTTGATTGAATACGGTCAATCAAACCAGGTTTGGCAACTTTAAACTCTACTGTAACCTAAATGCTATACCATAACCTAAATGCTCAGCTGTAACTCTAAATGTTCTACTTGTAATCCACCTTCAGTTCTCTAAAATTATTTTCCGATCCTTATATATACCACAAAGAATTAATATCCGCAAAATGCCGCTTGAAGAAAAAAAGGAAGAAAAGGAAAACTCTGGAGAAAACTTGCCGGAAATCCAGGAAGAAAATAGGGTTGAAGAGCAGGCTTCTTTACCTTTCGATATCCCTGATTTTGCTACCCTTCTAAAAAAACAAAGTTATGCTCTTGCAGGCCGCCATTCGGCAGTAAAGACCTGTCTCTGGCTCAGAAAAGCTATGAATGACGAAGGTTTCTGCTATAAATCCAAATTTTACGGTGTCCAGTCCCACCGCTGCCTCCAGATGACTCCAACTCTTATGTGCAACCAGCGCTGTCTTTTCTGCTGGCGCCCTACAGAAGTTCCTGTCCCTGCGCCCGGAGAATGGGACTCTCCTGAAAAGATCGTTGAGAAAAGTATTGCCTGCCAGCGTAAGTTGATCACAGGTTTTGGCGGATCTCCAAATGCACTCAGAGAACGCTGGCTTGAAGGAAATGAGCCGAATAACGTTGCAATTTCTCTGTCCGGAGAGCCTACATTTTACCCTTACCTTCCGGAACTGATTGAGGAATACAAAAATAGAGGTTTTACTACCTTCCTGGTAACTAACGGAACTATACCTTCAATGCTTGCAAAGGTCAATCCTTCCCAGCTATATATGAGCCTTGATGCCCCTGATCTCGAAACTTATCTCAGGGTCTGCCAGCCAAAATCTCCTGATCTCTGGGACAAAATCAACGAGTCTCTGGATATTATGAAAGAGAAATCCTCAAGGACAGTCATCAGGACTACCCTTGTTAAGGGTGAAAATATGTTTAATCCAGAGGGTTATGCAGACCTGATTAAGAAAGCTTCGCCGGATTTTGTTGAAATAAAAGCCTATATGCACCTTGGTTTCTCACGCCTTCGCCTCGACCGTTCCGCAATGCCTGCGCATGAAGAAGTCCTTGAATTTTCAAAAGAACTTGCAAAATATCTTGGGTATGAAATTGCAGATGATTCCGAAATAAGCCGTGTCGTCCTGCTTTCAAAGGACGGAAGGAAATCTCCTGTAAAGAAATCTTCCTTCTGAATTAACCCCTCAATATTTACGGATTTCTCAAGGTGAATCTACTGTTCTTTTAAGGCTTGGTTTATTAAAGTCGATATACAGGAAGAGTTTTATAGTCATATGAATATATAAAATAAGTCGGGAGATAGAAACAAATATAAACCTAAGTTTCAATTAGGATATGTTCCCGTCAGGGATTAATTTAATTCAAATTAAACAAATTTTTAACTATTACATACAGTCACATACAGTCTGAGTAAGATTATGTCTCATATCTAGTGCGATCAGAAGAATGCGAAACCTGGCAGGTTCGCACAGCATAAATGCAGGCTTTAGCGAATGGCCTGTAACTCGTGCAATGCTGGCACCTGAAACGTATACTCACTCCAGGGTTCTTCGCGTTCCAGGCGGTTTTTATACCCGGATTTCGGGTGAGACAGGAACTCACTATGTGATTATCCTTATCAAATTCTCCGGTTATCCGTTGTATGCAACCGACATGCTAAACAAATACTTTACTGAATAACTAAATTTGATATGATTTCGGATTTGGTAATTCAAACCGAAATCCCTTACCAGACCTGGAGATTCTGAATTTGGAGATTCTGAATTTGGAGATTCTGAATTAATACATAGATAAAGATTCAATTCAAAACCATTTAGAACTCACTTTAAAACTCACCTTAAAACTACCTTAAAACTCACTTTAAAACTCACTTCAGGTTTACTGGTTTGAAATTGTGCTGCAACCTTAATTACAAATTCAAATCTCAGTTTACTATCATTCACAGAATTACCGATCATACTACTCTATTGGGGAACTTTTAAAATGACTGAACATTCCGCACACGAAATGTACGAATTTAAAAAGAAGCTTGAGGGCCTCAGGGATAAGAAAGGAAGAAGTACCGAGCTCATTTCCCTTTACATCCCTTCTGATAAGCAAATTTTTGATGTTACAAACCAGTTAAAAGACGAGCACGGGCAGGCTGCAAATATCAAGTCCAAGCTTACGAGGACCAATGTGCAGGGAGCAATTGAGTCTCTGCTTTCAAGGCTCAGATACCTGGACAAAGTACCTGAGAACGGAATAGTATACTTCACTGGTGCCGTGGATATCGGAGCTAACAAAACCAGCATGGAAAGCGAGGTAATCGTCCCTCCTGAGCCCATTACTGTTTACAAGTACCACTGTGACTCATCTTTTTACCTTGAACCACTTGAGGATATGCTCAAGGATAAAAGCACCTTCGGGCTTCTGGTCCTTGACCGTAGAGAAGCAACTGTGGGGCTTCTGGTAGGAAAGAGAATCCAGCCCTTCCGAAACCTGACTTCAACAGTTCCTGGCAAGCAGAGGAAAGGAGGTCAAAGTGCTCACCGTTTCCAGCAGCTCAGGCTCATTGCAATTCACGACTTCTATAAGAGAATAGGAGATGCTGCAAGTGAGGTCTTCATGGCTGTTGACCACAAAGATCTCAAAGGCGTCCTGATAGGAGGTCCTTCTCCGACAAAGGAAGAGTTCTATGCAGGTGAGTTTCTCCATCACGAGCTCATGAAGAAAATCCTGGGGCTCTTTGATACGGCATACACTGACGAATCAGGGCTTTCCGAGCTTGTTAATGCTGCAGGGGAAAAGCTTCAGGATCTTGAACTCATGAGCCAGAAAAATGCTGTCAGGGACTTTTTCAAGGAACTAATATCCGATTCTGGTAAGGCAGCTTACGGAGAAAACCAGGTAAGGGCAAATCTCGAGATCAATGCAGTGGATGTGCTCCTGCTCTCAGAAGACCTGCGTGCAGAAAGAGTGACCACTAACTGCAGTGTTTGCGGATACGAAAATAAATGGACCCGGCGCTGGAAACCCGGAGAACCTGCTCCTGCGCCCGGAAACTGTCCCAAGTGCGGATCTTCCCTTGAGGTCACGGATGTTACTGACGTTGTTGACGAATTCTCAGAACTCGCTGACAAAAGTAATGCAAAAGTAGTCTTCGTATCCACTGACTTTGATGAGGGCTCACAACTAATGAATGCTTTTGGAGGCATAGCTGCAATCCTTAGATACAGTACCGGAGTTTGATTTCATTCAGGGGCAAAGTCCCCTGTCCGGTAAATTTTACCCAATACTTTTTTAATTAAATTGTCCTTTAGATCAGTGGATCAGGAGTTATAAATCTAAATAATAACACTAATCAGATCCGTAGATCAACGTAATAAAAATCAACATTAATCAAAATCAACATTAATCAAAATTAATATTAATCGATAGCAGATTAGAATTTGACAGATTAAATCCATTATACGAAGATTAATTATATGAAGATTAATTAAGCAATTTCAGTTTTTTACAGGTAATTTATACAGGTGATTTATCTTGTTCCTGGAACTCAAAGCTCAGGCTATATCAATCTTAAAAGAAGCTATTCAAAAAGTAGGTTTTGAGGTTGAGGATTCCGAACTTCAATTCGAAACCTCTCCCCATGCTGACCTTGCGAGCAGAGCCGCATTCAGGCTTGCAGGCACCCACAGGCAAAATCCAAAAGATCTGGCATCCCGTATTGTTTCTGCAGTTGAAATTCCAGAAGGCTCTTATATAGGAAAAATAAGTGCTGCAGGTCCTTACATCAATTTCTTTGCAAGCAGGCACTATCTTGACAGAACAGTAACTGCTGTCAGGGAAGAAAAAGAGAAATTCGGCTGTGGAGCTCCAAAGGATAAAATCCTTCTTGAGCACACATCAGCAAATCCAAACGGCCCTCTTCACGTAGGGCACATCCGCAACTCAATCATCGGAGATACCCTTGCACGCATCCTTAGACGTGCAGGATATGATGTGGAGGTTCAGTATTACGTTAACGACATGGGACGACAGATTGCTGTGGTTTCCTGGGCATGTGAGCGCTTTGAGCTTGACCTTTCCAGAAAGTCCGATGCTGCAATTGCTGACGTATATATCAAAGCCAATGTAGAGCTCGACAGGAACCCTGAGTACGTGAAGGAAATCGATGCCCTTATGGAAAAGGTGGAAGCCGGGGATGTAGCAACTATTGAGAATTTTAACAGGGCAGTCTCTCTGGCTGTTGCAGGAATCAAAGAGACTCTGCTCCGCTTAAATGTGGTTCACGATGAGTTCGTAAATGAGTCCGCTTTCCTTAAATCCGGGGCAGTACATGACATTGTTGAACGCATAAAGGCTACAGGCAGGACTAAAGTGGACAAGGGAGCCCTTGTGGTTGACCTTTCGGATTACGGGTTTGAAAAGACACTTGTTATCCAGCGGTCAAACGGCACATCCCTTTACACAACCCGTGATCTGGCCTATCATGAATGGAAAGCCGGGCAGGCAGACCGCATAATTGATGTTTTCGGAGCTGACCATAAACTTATCTCCGGCCAGCTCAGGGCTACCCTTAATGCTATCGGGATTAAAGAGCCGGAAGTTGTAATCTTTGAGTTCGTTTCTCTGCCCGAAGGCTCTATGAGCACGCGCCGCGGGCAGTTTATAAGCGCAGACAATCTCTTTGACAGGGTTACTGAGGCTGCATTTGAACAGGTCGAAACCCGCCGCCCTGAAACGTCCTATGAATTCAAAAAACAGGTTGCAGAGATGGTAGGACTTGGTGCGGTCCGCTATGATATAGTGAGGGTTTCCCCTGAAAAATCCACGGTCTTCAACTGGAAAGAAGCCCTTGATTTCGAGAAGCAGGGTGCCCCTTACATCCAGTACTCTCACGCCCGCGCCTGCAGTATTCTTGAGAAAGCAAAAGAGGAAGCAGCCTGGAATCCTGAAGAAAAGATTGATCCGTCTCTCCTTCTAGAGGACAGTGAAATCGATCTTATCAAGAAGATGGCAGTATTTGACAGCATAATCGACCTTGGTGCCCGCGAACTCAAACCCCATATCGTTGCAATTTATGCCCGCGAACTTGCCGATGCCTTCAACCAGTTTTACCGTTTCGTTCCGGTTATCGCAGCCGAGGATGAAAAAGTAAGAGCTGCAAGGCTTGCCCTTGTAGACTGCGCAAGAATTGTCCTTGCAAACTCTCTTGATACTCTGGGAATTGGTGCTCCTGAATCAATGTAAAAGAGATAAGGGAAACGAAGACTGAGAGAAGAATCTCTTGGTTTTATTCTTTTCCTCTTTCTTTAAATTTTTAGTTTTTTCATTTGATTTTTTGTTTTTAATTTCTTTTCTTTGTTTTTTTGTTTAATTCCTTATTTTTAGTTTATTGGCTTGACCCGCTATCTTGACCATTTTCTTTATTTTACTTTGAGTTGCTATTTTGGTCTTTCTTTAGAAAACTGATATATAGTAGCAGTAGTAGAGCTTTGTATATGTCATCATCAGAAAAATACAGTATCTTACTTAGTAAATAATATTACTCTACAAATCACATTGCAGAGATCGACATGATAACAATAAACGAAGCTTTCCGGAAATTTTTGAGTGAGCAGGAAGAGAATCTGAAGCCTGATGCCTTCCTGGATTGCGAGGACGTGATTCTTCTTTACGAGGAATTTCTTGAACTGAATGCTGAAGATTACCTGTCAGAAGAAGATAAAGCCCTTTGTGCCACCCGACCTGATGAGAACAAAAATTACTTCGATGTTTGTAGCCCGGAACAAATTAACCCTGACGGGATTAAGGATTTCCTTGATGACTATGTGGTTGAGGTTGGAGGAGGCAAAAAGTTTATTGGAACAGCCGCAAAGGTCCTCCAAACTTTCTTTGAATGGGCCTGGGAAAAGGGTTACATCGAAGAAAAAGCCTTTGAGGCAAATAAAGAAGTGCTTGCGAAGTATAAGAAGAGGTATTGAGTATTAAGAACATGGAGGTCTTTCCGGGAGACCTTTGTTCTTAGTTACTCTTTGCTCTGCTCTTTTCTCTATTTTCTTTCGGCTCTCTTTTCTCTTCATCCGTTGCTCTCTTCTCTATTCATCCGTTGCTCTCTTCTCTATTCATCCGTTGCTCTCTTTTCTCTTCTTCCATTGCTCTCTTCTCTGTTTTCTTCCGACTTTCTTCTTTATTTTCTCCCTTTGCTCTCTTCTTTATTTTATTCCGTATTTCATAAGTTCTATCCATTCTATTTCTAATTATTTTTATTTCTTCAACCTCAGAGAGGTCTTTTTTCCGGAGCGCCAACTGGATTAAGAACTTTCTTACTTCTGGAAGAATAAGTTTCTCCTTTAAGGCTTGCAAGATATTCAAGGGAACTTACCCCGTTCACCGTCAGAGGATACTTTTCTTCGTTTCTGTATTCCAGAATCTTTTTCAGTAACGGGTATTCCTCGATATTTTCGTTATCGTACCTTGAAGCCTTAACCAGAAGCCTCGAGATAAGGGGGTGTTCAAAATACCTTCCCCATACAGGGTTATTCACTTTTTGATCATAATAGCTATGAGCAAATGTCCTGTAATAAAGGAGTTTTTCATATTTCGAGCGCTTTTCGATTGTCTTGAGGTTCAGGAAATCGGTAGTGCAGTCGATTTTTTGAAGCGCCTCCAGTTTTCCTGAAAAAAGACACTCTCCTGCATATTTTTTGTAAAGGTTACAGTTTCTTCTGTATTTTAGCGGGACTCTTAAAAAGAACTCGATCAATTCGGTGTCACACAACGGAATTCTCCATTCGTATCCAAAGAATTCATAAACTCTGACCGAATTGTAGATGAATTTTGGCTGCCTTTCATTAGAATCGAAATACTCTATTGCATTTGCAAACGTTTCATCATCTTTAATTTCAAGTTCTGATATTGATTTGCTTATCCTTTGTTTGAATATCTTTTCGAGTTCCTGACCGTAAGGCCATAAATTATAGTGTTTTTTCAGTGAAGCTGCCATACAGGCTTCCGAATCAAAACTCATTGAATCGGGAATGTAAGTGCCGTATCCGGTGTGTCCCGGGACGAATACCGAATTTTCCGGAACTTTTCCCTGTGTCTTCAGTTCTTTCACTGCCGGATAGTCCTGCATATGCGGAAGAGACGACAGGTTTCCAGCCCATTCCCTGAATAAATCGGCTTCTTTTGAATTATAACATTCATGCCACTTTTTCGCTGTGTATTCTACGAAAAGCCATTCGTACCCAAGGGCTTCTGCAACGTGTTTGCTTATCTCGGATTCCCGGCTGCCTTTTCTTCCGTAACTGACGCATGTAACATCACTGGCACCAAGCCTCTTCAGCATTGCAACAATGATTCGCGAATCAAGCCCTCCGCTTAAAGGCACAACCAGCCTCTTCCCTAACCTGCTGGTGCTTTCTATAAGCCTTGAGAAGACGTTTACGAGGATTTGATCGAGCATCTCAATCAATCCGGTCTCAGGAGACTCGTAAAAATCTCCATGTAAAAATTTAAAATAGCAGTAAGATTCCAGACGCTTCTCATTTTTCTGATAAATTAAAAATTCCCCGTTTCTTACCTGTTTTATATCGTCAAAAAGGGTTTCGTTTCCTGTTACGTAGCCTGTGACCATAAATTCTGCTGCCTTTTCCTCATTCAGACGCTGATTTGTTTTTTCTTTTAAGTAACAGGCACTGTCTGATACGATAAAGCTATTTTTTGTTTTTATATAAAACAGGGGAACGCTTCTTGTTTTATCAACAGCACAAAAAATGATATTTTCAGTTTCAGCAATGAATGCGAACTCTCCGTTTAATTCCTTAAGAAAATCTCCGGTTTCTTTTTCTCTGTCCTGCTCATCTTTACAGACCAGAGTAAGCATCAATTCAGCAAGTTTTTCCGGACTTAGGAGACTACTTTTGAAAAAAACATTTCCTTTTAAATTACATTCAGCTTCCTTGAGTTTTATTTCTCTCCAGGGATAACACTTACCTAATAATTTTATTTCAGTTTTCATAACCCAGACCCCCCAAAACTTCTGGTTAGAGACACGATGATTGTTGAATTCTAAGAATTATTTATCTGCCTGTAATTGTCGTTTTATTCACGAAAAGTTCAGGATTGAGTTTCTAAACTTTCTTATATAATATGATCCTCAAATCCTTAAATTCTTTTTTATATATTTGATGCTAAATAATCAAAATTCCTCTGCTTAAAAAATATAATGCCTGTTCTTCTGGATTTATTATCCAGAGTAATTCCAATACTTATAATACTTGATCAATCTTACATAGAGGTCATGCAGGAGATTACTTTTATCGATGGAGGCAGCCTCCCTACACCTGAAGGTATTTCAAGGGAGTGGGTGAAAGCTGCAGCGGAAACCCGGACCGAAGATGAAAAACTCTTTTCTCTGATAAGGGAAGCTTTTCGGAGAAAGATAGATATTGGGGTGCACGTTCCAACTTATCCGCAGTACAGGGATATGATCGGACAGTTTCTGGACATTATCAAAGATGAAAAGAACTGCTATGAACCATATGTCTTAAAGGAAGAGAATGCGAAAATCCTCGAGCTTGAGATAATTGATGAGGTTGCAAAACAGTGCAGGGAGGAGACAGGAGAAACCCTTGAGGTAAGAGTCTGCGTTGCAGGTCCTACTGACCTTTATCTTCAGGCTTTCGGGGAAACTGCATTTGCAGACGCATATCATATAATGGCTCTGGATATTGAAAACTTCATAAAAGAAGCATTTAAAGCTGCTAAAAACTTCAAAATCAAGGTTGTCGCCCTGGATGAACCGAGCCTTGGAATGAACGATAGAATCCAGCTCTCTGACTCTGATATCGTCTCTGCCCTTACCCTGGCTTCTACTTACGCACGAAAACAGGGAGCTGATGTGGAGATCCATCTGCATTCTCCGTTAAAGTACAAACTTGTCTGCGAGACTCCAATCAACGTTATCGGTTTTGAGTACGCTGCAACTCCATCTTACATAGAGCTTTTTGACAAAAAAGTCCTGGAGGACTCGAATACCTACATAAGGCTTGGAGTTTCAAGGACTGATATTTCCAGCCTCATAGGCATGGTTAACGAAACCTACGAAGTCAACGCCTGGAAAGAAAAAGAATATATGCAAAAGATCGTAACCGATATGGAAACTCCTGACCTCGTGAGAAAAAGGCTTGAGAAAGCTTACTCCGTTCTGGGAGACCGTATAATATATGCAGGTCCTGACTGTGGGCTTGCTTTCTGGCCTGACCAGGAACTTGCTTTCAGACTGCTTGAAAATACAGCAAAGGGCATAAATGCATTTAATGCTGAGATGAAAAACCGTTAATGAATCCGGAAAATGACTGATCCAGGAAAATGAATAGATTGGAAAATGAATAATTTGGAAAATAAATAGATTGGAAAATGACTGATCCAGGAAAATGAGTAACTTTGTAAGAAGAAGTAACGCAGAAAAATAACCCTGAATGTGAGATGAATTCTTTTCCTTTGCAAAGATTTTTTCGTGTTACTTCCTATCTGTTATTTTATAATTTTACTGTCTTTCCAATAATAATAAATCCTTACAGGTCTACTAAGAGAACATGCAAGAAATCATCTTTGACGATATAGGAAGCTATCCCCTCCCTGAGGGAGTCAGCAGGGAATGGGTCAAGAATGCCTTTAAAACGAGAGCAGAAGATGAGAAACTTTTTACTGTAATCAATGATGCCTTTCAGCAAAAAATCGATGCCGGTGTAGAGGTTCCTACTTATCCCCAGTATCAGGACATGAACGAGCAGTTCCTGAAGGTTATACGGGATTCTAACTGCACGGAAAGTCCCTTTGAGGTAAAACTTGAGTGCGCAAGGATTGAAGAACTTGAGGCTATAGAAACGGTCGCAAAGGCCTATAAAGAGAAATTCGGGGAGGCCTTAAAGGTTCGAATTTGCGTGACCGGTCCAACCGAACTTTACCTGAAAGAGTTCGGAGGCACCCGGTATACGGATATATATACTCTTTTTGCAAAAAGTATAAACAAATTCGTCCGCAACTCTATGAGATCTGCAAAACACTTTAAGATCGCAACGGTTTCGATTGACGAGCCAAGCATAGGTCTTAACCCTGAACTTGCATTTGACGAAAATGACGTTATCTCTGCCCTTACCGAAGCTTCCAAATCAGCGAGCAAATGGGGAGCTGATGTTGAGATCCACCTTCATTCTCCTCTTTATTACAATTTTGCATGCGAAACGCCCACCATCAATGTGATAGGTGTAGAATCTGCTGGAACTCCTTCTTACCTGGAGCTTATTGACAAAAAGGTTCTTGAAAGCACCGATTCTTTCCTGAGGCTCGGAATTGCAAGAACTGATATTTATTCCCTGGCAGGAATTCTTAATGAGAGGTACTGTACTAACGTCTGGAAAGACCAGCAGTACCTGCCTGAAATCGTTTCGCAGCTGGAAACCCCGGATGTCATTACAAAGAGGTTGAAGCTAGCTTACAGGCGTTTTGGTAGCCTGATAAAATACGTGGGTCCTGACTGTGGTCTGGGTGCATGGCCTAACCAGAGAATAGCTTTTATCCTGCTTTCAAATGTTGCGCAGGGTATACAGAATTTCAGGGAAAATCTCTAACCCTGAAACTTTTCTTTTTGACAAATCAGCTGGATACCGGAAATTTTTACACGCCGTATCAGGTCAGCTGGTACTGGTTAGCCGTTATTTACTTTCCAGTAGAAACTCTGCTTTATCCTGTAAAGTTCATAAAAATAGTCTACTGATACTAAAATACAGTAGAAATCAAGGGGTGCTTTTTTCAGCAGCTTTTTGATTGGATAAGGTTTTTGATTGGATAAGATTTTTGATTGGATAAGATTTTTGATTGGATAAGATTTTTGATTGGATAAGATTTTTGATTGGATAAGGTTTTTGATTGGATAAGGTTTTTGATTGGATAAGGTTTTTGATTGGATAAGGTTTTTGATTGGATAAGGTTTTTGATTGGATAAGGTTTAATGTGCCAGATGGCTCACTCGTTAAGCCTTCCATGCCTTCTATCTATCTCATCCATCATATCCAGCATTTTACGAATAGAAGTTCGAATAGCATCTGATTGACTTACAAATTTCTTGTTATCTCCCACATGTTTATTGAGATCATCCAGGAGTTCCTGAGGGATTTCCACGCTCACTTTTGGCATCAGGGCTACACTCCATTTTTTTTCTTCTTACACTCTATTTTTTCTTCTTACACTCTATTTTTTCTTCTTACACTCTATTTTTTCTTCTTACACTCTATTTTTTTTCTTCTTATTACTTTATTACTTTTAATTCTTGTCTTTCCTGATTGATAACTTCTCTTCAGTTCAAGTCTGTCTCTCAGATTAATCAGCTTTCCAGCGAATATAGATTCTTAGTTAACAGACGCTTTTCTTAGTTGACGGATACTTTTAGTAGACAGCTTCCCGACTACTGAAGTTCGAAATGCTCCTGTGTTTAAAAGCTCCTGTATTTAAAAAGAACTGTTAAAAGGAAAAGTATGAACAGGAAATAAACAAAACTAAAAAATGAAATCAGCGGGCCCGAAGGGATTTGAACCCCCGGCCTATGGATTAAGAGTCCATCGCTCTGCCTGACTAAGCTACGGGCCCACGCATTGTTATTCTTAATTATTGAGCGACTCTCAGAATGTATTTTCAATTATTTATAGGTTACGCTTATATGAGCACTCTCTTCACTTTTTTTGTAAATTAAGGGTGGACTTTTTTCTATATTTATCCGGGACTCCGGGAAAACTTTATTTCTATGTTAAGGAGTTGCTTTTTATTGAAAGTTCGAATTTTATTCTGGGTAGTTTTATTTTTTATGTTAATTATTAAAAATACATCTTTACTTATCCTGTTTTTAGAGTAAGATCCGTGAACTCCGGAAATCAGATTTGGGGCAGTTTCCTAACTTCTTTATTTTTCTTTTTTTAAATGAATTAAAGCAAAACGTTATATACAAGCGGATATGAGTATGACCATTAATTGACTTATCCGAGCTCTATTGGGGATTAGTTCACCGTAATAGATTAAGTAGAATGTGTACTTCCTGAATTTGGTTTTTCAAGTTTGGCCTGTAAAGTACTGTTTTTACTCTTTTCTGTTTTATTGATAGAGCTTTAATAAGCTAATTAATAGAGAAGTTAAAGGAATGAATCTAATGTTTAAAGATGAACGTACTGTGCCCGTTGAAGAGGGCGAAACTTACGACGTAACTATTCAGGATATTGCCCGCCAGGGAGACGGCATTGCCCGTATCGAAGGCTTTGTGGTTTTTGTCCCGAATACCAGTGTAGGTGACGAAGTCCAGATTAAGGTTGAAAGGGTACTTCCTAAATTTGCATTTGCAAGCGTTGTTGAATAAGTTTGGGTTTGAGAGAATATTACTTTAAATTTTGTTATTAAAGGAATGGTTTTCATGTTCAGAGAAGAAAGTCGCCCAGTCCCTGTTGAAGAGGGTGAAGTTTACGATGTTACAATTCAGGACATCGCTCGCCAGGGAGACGGCATTGCTCGTATTGAGGGTTTTGTAGTCTTTGTCCCTAACACCAGTGTTGGAGACGAGGTTCAGATTAAGGTCGAAAGGGTTCTTCCCAAGTTTGCATTTGCAAGTGTTGTCGAATAACCCCACAAGGGTATTAATTTAATTTTAGAGATTTAACTGAAGTAGTTTAAAGTAAAGGAATGGTATTCATGTTCAGAGAAGAAAGTCGTTCAGTCCCTGTTGAAGAGGGCGAAGTCTACGATGTTACAATTCAGGATATTGCTCGTCAGGGAGATGGCATTGCCCGCATAGAGGGTTTTGTAATCTTTGTCCCGGGCACCAAAGTAGGCGATGAAGTTCGCATTAAGGTAGAGAGAGTACTTCCGAAGTTTGCATTTGCAAGCGTTGTCGAGTAAGTTCCGGTTGAAAAACCACCTGGTTATACTAAATTTTAACCTGATTAAAGGAATGGTATTCATGTTCAGAGAAGAAAGTCACTCTGTTCCTGTTGAAGAAGGCGAAGTCTACGATGTTACGATTCAGGATCTCGCCCGCCAGGGAGATGGCATTGCCCGCATAGAGGGCTTTGTAGTCTTTGTCCCGGGCACCAAAGTAGGAGACGAGGTAAGGATCAAAATCGAAAGGGTACTTCCCAAATACGGTTTTGCCAGCCTTGTTGAATAACAGGATAACTCAAAATAAGAAAGCAGGCTGAAAAATGATTTGTTTATAATTTTTCAGTCTTTTTATTCTTAATGAATTTCACTAATCTCCGGCTTCCGCGATATGCCGGAACCTCTTTTTCATTATCTTGTTTCTTAGTCCGTAAGGTCCCTTTTGCCAGGCTTCTTATTATGGCTTCTGTTAGTGAACATTCGATGATATTATATAATAGATGCTCAATCATACTTTGAAATCCAATTGGCAAAGTTCTTATATTCGCCACAAAAACAAATTGTTTACGGCTTTCTTGAATCGATAGCCGGGGACAGTAACCCGGAGTGATTTATAGTGATGCGTTTTATTAAGTACCACCCCAGGTCCAACACTTACGTGATTAAAAAAAGGGCTTTTCTGGAAGAAGACCTCGTGCTGGACGGCAACGTTATTATCGGGCAGGAAGCGAAGTTCTGGAAAAATCTTACAGTATCTGGCAGGCTTGAACTCGGGAAAGGCTCGATTGTTCAGGGCAATGTGAAAGCCGGAAGCGCCCTCATATGTTCAGCAGTAAAAGTTCTGGGCAATTTAGAAACAGTCTCTGAACTTGTCCTTCTTGACAGAGCAATCATAAATTCAGCAGCCTGTAAAGGGGACATCCGTGTAAGACCTGGTTGCACTCTCGGTTCGGTAAAAGCGGGAGGAACTCTTGAGCTTGTGGGAAAGGTTAATGTAAGGAAAGTAGAGCCATTGACAAAAGTAATAATCCGAGCCGAAAAATAATTTCCGGCTCGAAAAATAATTTCCGGCTCTTTTGAGACTTATTTTGCATTCATTCAAGAATTTACTTGCTGAACCTTTCTTCTTCCAGAAGTTTGAGGACGTGATCCCTTAAACGGTTTACTTCCGGACTTGTGCGGCTTCTCGGTCGAGGTAAATCGACTTTTATAATCTCCTTTACTCTTCCGGGTCTCGACGTCATAACAACTATCCTGTCAGAGAGGACAACAGCTTCGTCCACGCTATGCGTTACAAAAAGGAATGTTACGTGTTTTTGTTCCCATATCTTAAGAAGCTCATCCTGAAGCACGTTTCGGGTCTGAGCGTCAAGGGCCCCAAAAGGTTCGTCCATAAGGAGGACTTCAGGTTCATTCGCAAGAGCCCTTGCAATAGCCGCTCTTTGCTGCATACCTCCTGAGAGTTCGTGCGGGTAGCTGTTTTTAAATTGTGCCAGACCTACAAGTTCTATGTACTTTTCAACCTGCTTTCGTGCTTCGCTCTTCTTAACTCCCTGCATTTCCAGCCCAAAGGTAATGTTATCCATCACTGTTCTCCAGGGAAAAAGGGAATATTGCTGGAAAACCATGCCTCTTTTAGGGTCAGGTCCTATAATAGGAACTCCGTTAAGTGTAATCTCCCCTGAGGTCAGGGTTTCAAGTCCTGCGGTTATCCGGAGCAGGGTTGTCTTCCCGCAACCTGAAGGCCCGAGCAAACAGATGAATTCTCCATCCTGCACATCAAAACTTATATTATGAAGAGCTTCGGTTCCTAACCCGTCCTCTTTTTTGCTAAAGATACGCGAAACGTTTTTGATACTCACTCTACCCATTTTATACCACAGTCCCTGAACTCCATTTGAGCAACTTTGAATCTACATAGTGCCTGAAGAAACGGTCAATAAAAAGACCTATGAACCCGAGCAGGAGCATATAGACAAGTACGAAACTCATCCTGTGCAGGTAGTAATTTTGCCATAGTCTGTAACCAAGTCCACTGGAACTGACCCCAAACATTTCTGCAGCTACAAGGCACATCCAGCCTACACCCATTGCAATTCTGATTCCTGCAGCAATTGAAGGCATGGCTGAGGGAATTGCAATGAATCGGATGAGGTCTATGTTACGTGTACATCCGAGAACCTTTGCTGCTTCAACATAAACCCTGGGTACATTTTTGAAACCAGTATAAGTATTTATGATAATGGGAAAGACCATTCCTACAAATATAATAAAACCTGCTGCTTGCTGAGTAAGTCCGAACCATACTATTGCAAAAGGAATCCAGGCTAGAGGAGGGATAGGACGCAGAATTTCTATTATAGGGTCTACTGCCGTGTTTACTGTTTTGAACCATCCCATAATTATTCCAAGAGGGATTCCCAGTATAAGCGCAGCAGCAATGCCTGTTCCAAAGTGAACTAAACTTGTCAGCATATCAGTATAAATCAGCCCGCTTTCGATAATTGCAGAAAAAGAGATTACTACATCAGAAAAACTTGGCAGAAGCAATCTATCCTGTACGATCCTGTCCGCTACAAGTTGCCATATAATAACTGCAAATATAAGAGATAATAATTCAACGCCTTTTTTTTGGATTGTTTTTATGAAATTGATTTTCATGTCTAATTAAAAGAATTCTTAGTTTTTTATCTTTCCGGCAGTTCTCCGTTTTTAGAACTAATTAAAGTTCAAAACTGCCCCTTTAATAGCCGGGGCAGTCTAACATTAATAAAAATTTGTTATTAACTTTCTCTTTTATTCTTCATTTATGGCTGCTTCATAGAAGCTAGTGTCGAATATTTCTTCTTCTGTCAGAGGTTTCTGGGTATAGTTGAGTTCGTATTGTATGTTTGAATATTCGACAGTTGAGCTTTTAATCAGTTCAGGATCTGTAATCCAGGCTCCATCCCATTCCTCGATAGATTTTTTTACAACTTCCACATTCTCTGTGGTTTTATTTGAATAGATCTGGGCGGCTTCATCCTGATTTTCCTGGTTGTATTCTGTTGCCTTAATGTGGGTCTCTACAATCTGCTGCACGATATCAGGATGTTCTCTGATAAGTTTCCCACTCACGAGAAGTACACAGCAGGCATGGTTCGGGCTCATTTCTCCAGATTGTACAATAGTGCGCCCATTACCCTCATTTTCAATTACTGCAGGTGAGGGGTGAGGCAGGAAAACTGCATCAATCTGTCTGGCTGAAATAGCTGTAACAGCATCCCCAGGAGTCATTCCAAGGATTGTCACGTCTCTATCAGGATCAAGTCCGTTTTCCCTGAGCCAGTCTCTGAGCAGGGTGTCCTGAATTGTTCCCGGAGGGAAGGTAGCAATCCTGAGCCCTTTCAGGTCTTCAGGGCTTTCATACTCGTGTTCAGGCCTGAGAACAAGACTTGAACCGTTTATCTGCACAGGTTCAACGATCTTTGCATCAAGCCCCTGGCTGAGGGCTGTAATAGCCGGGGCTGCTCCAACATAGGCGACATCCAGGTTTCCGGCAAGCATAGCCTGCATCTCGGGAGCACCTGTCGGAAACTCATATTCTCTTATTCTTGTAATCCCATAGGGTGCCAGATCTTCCTGCCACCATCCTTTCTCATAGGCAGTCATATACGCAACCTGATGCGTACTCGGCTGGTAACCAATCCTCAATTCAGTAATTGTAGCTCCTGTAGTTGCATTCTCATCTGTACCTTCGTTATCTGCACAACCTGATACGAAGATAGATGCAACCATCAGTAAAGTAAGAATAAGCATGCTTGATTTTCTCAAAATATCACCTCAATAATTGCCTCTTCTAACAATAATAGATCCACCTTCTAAATAAGATCTACTGGGACAGGGCTCTCTTTGCGAAAATATTGCAGATTTTTTGTCCGTTTTTTTATGAATCTTTACAAACTTATTCAATAGTCCATCCCGCCCCATTCTTTCATATTTTATTTGAAAGAAGAATTTCTGTAAAATGAAGATCAAACTCTTACGCGTTAGTATGTTTAAAATTTGCTATATATACTTTCTCAGATGCCTTCTTATTATGACCCAAATGTATTAATACTTCCGGATATATTTCTCATTTAGGAATAAAACTCCTGTAAAACGTAAATCTTTCATATTTATCAAAATCTTTTACAGGATCAGAGGTTGAATTTTATGAACGTTGCAGACAAGGTCATCAAATCCGCATTTGAGTCTGATGAAGTGTTTCAGAGAACACTCTCCGCTGTTATCAAGGAAGACCTCAATCTGACTGCAGTGGATTTTGCAAAAAAAGCGAACATCCCCCCGAGCACCCTCTATAAGATCCTATCGGGTAACCGGGACCCTAACATAAAAACTCTTCGTCAGATTGTAAAAACTATCCGTGATATCAAGGAATCGGATAGTGGGGATTTTATCGCTGTAATTGCAGCCAGATCCGTACTTGACAACATCGTGGAGACAAAGAAAAAGATTGGCGGCAGGCTTGTTACTATCAGAGAGTATTCGGCAACCTCTATGGAAGAAGCAATTATTTCAGCCGTGAATGCCGAAAGAGATGGAGCAAAAGCCCTGGTCTGTGCCCCCATTGTAGGGCCTACAGTGGAGAAAATCCTGAACATTCCGGTTACAACAATAGCTCCGAAGAATAGTCTGATAGATGCCATCGAACGTGCGTTTAAGAAAATGGAATAAATCAATAACTTTAAAAAATGAAATAAATCAATAACTTTTAGAATATGGAATAAACTCAGTAACTTTTAAAATATGGAATGAGCCCAATATTTTTAAAAACAGAATGAGCTCAATATCTTTTAAATATAAAAGAGGCCCGCGTTAGATGAAAACGCGGGAATTTAAGTTTCTGTTTTGTTTAAATCATTTTTCTTAATTTTTTGTTGTTTTACTTTTTCAGGTTTGCTGACTTTATAAGTTCGTCTACCTTAGCCTGAAGGGTCGCAACAGTCCAGCCGCCCTTGGTAAACATATAAGCTATTCCACCAGCCACCAGCAGGATAATTCCTATCAGGGAGTAAAGCAGGATAGAGGACTTTTCTTTTACCGTATAGGTAGTTTCCTGGTCTCCAACTTTAACTTTGTAAGCGCCCGGGATTTCTTCACTGTGTTCGAAAACTAATGTTTTGCTTTCTCCCACACCAAGGGAAATCTTCTGGGAATCAACCGAAGTATCGTTCACAATTAATTCCACATCATATTCCCCTGCAGCATTACCCGAGTTTTCGGCATTAATACTGATCTTTGCTTCTTTTCCGGCTCTTACCTCTATCGGGTCAATTACCAGATTGGAGAATGTGAAGATAGCTTCATAATCTTTCACATCGACTTCAACGCTCTTGTCAAGGTACCCCTCTGCGGTAGCACTGACCTTAATTTTGCCGACTTCCTCTGTAGTATAGGTGAACTTTCCGTCAGAGTCAGTCTTTCCAGCAGCCTTGCCGTCAATCGAGATGTTTACACCCTCGATCGGGTTTCCTCCAATCGTTTTTAAGGCCTCCAGTGTGATTGTGTCTCCTACATATACTGTCTGAGGAGTAATATTGAGGCTCATCTTCTCTTTCGGAGGAATAACTTTCATGTTCTTGTTTGCTGTAGTGTAACCGTCTTTCTCTGCAGTAACCTTGAAGGTTCCTTCCTTTTCAGCTGTATATTCAACAACTCCGTCAGCATTGGTTTTACCCACGTTGGTTGTGTTGACTCTTACAGTGACGCCTTCAATAGGATTATCAGCCGCAATCACTTCGATATTAAAAGTATCGTCTATGATGATTTCACCGGGCAAATTAATCTTGAGTTCTCTGCTTTCGTTACTTTCGGTTTCGACTTCAACGAATGGGTAGAACCTGAGAGTATTACTGTCAGCGGTCTTGAATTTGATATCTCCCATAACATCAATGGTCTCGTCATCACTGAGCCCGATATCATCATCATTCTTCATTGTGATGCCGGTATCTGCTGAGACACTGGTGATTTCCATATCACCGAAGGTATCTCCACTATTGATTTCGATGTATTCATCTGAGATCTGGAAGATTCCCTGTGCGAAGACAGCAGAAGTCTCGGTACCTGCAAATACTGTACCGAAGTGGACAATGATTACAGGCACATCTTCAGCTTCTCCGATCTCGGTTTCATAGATGTAATCATCGTTTGATGAAATGAAATCGTCATCCACCACTTTTCCGTCCTTTTCAAGCTGGACCCAGACGGACTCTCCATTAATATCCACTTCCAGGATATTCAGTGAGTACCCTTCCTCAAGTATAAGGGCATCACCCGAATAAAATGACTTCTTGTCATCGCTGTCTGTAAGGACTTTGGAAAGAACACTATCCGATAAGAGGCTCACTCCGTCAATTTCGCCGCCAACGGTACCATCGGGATATCCTGCAAAGTATTTTTCTGCCATGAACCCAACGACTGTGAAATTGCCCCAGTTTTTGTGTTCAAACTGGACAGGTTGGGGTGCGGAGGTATAGACAAGTTGCCCTGACGGGATTTCCCTGCCGTCAAGTTCCTTGATTTCCAGCTTTTCGGTTCCTATCCCTTCATCTATATTGTAGTAGAAGCCTTCAAAATTGTAAGGCGTCCAGGTCGGAAGAGAACTTCCATCAACATCTTTATCATAGACAGTTCCGCGCAGTTCGTAAACCCCTTCCTCAGAAGTATCAAGGACAGGAGCAAAACGCAGTACACTGTCATCAGCTACCTGAATCTGTATCTTACCCATAAGGTCGACCGTATCACCTTTATCAAGGCTTACTTCGTCCTCATTCTTCATTTTTATTTCATCACTGCTCAGGGAAGTTACTTCCATTTCCCCATAGGAATCTCCTTTTGCAAGTTCTATATAGGTATCCGAAACCTGGAAGATGCCCTGTATGAAGACCGCAGAAGTCTCAGTGCCTGCGAAAACCGTTCCGAAGTGGACTATAATTATTGGTACATCTTCTGCTTCTCCGATTTCGGTCTCGTAAACGTAGTCGCTATCCGAGGTAATGAAATCATCGTCTACCACGTTTCCGTCCTTCTCAAGCTGGATCCAGACGCTTTTTCCATTAACATCAACTTCCACAATATTCAGGGCATAACCATCTTCAAGTTCAAAAGAATCTCCTGAGTATGCGGACTTTTTATCGTCATTATCTGTCAAGATTTTGGCAAGCACCCCATCGGATATCAGGCTTACTCTGTCTACTCCATCAACTGTGGCATTATCACTGTAACCTGCGAAGTATTTCTCTGCCATGAACCCTATTATCTGGTATGAACCCCAGCTGCCGTATTCAAACTTAGTTTCGGTAGGTCTTGTTGAGTACTCAATATTCCCCTCGTCTATGTTTCTTCTTATATCCTTAATAGTCATCTCTTCAGAAGAAACACCGCTATCAAGGTCATAGAAAAAGCCTGAGTAACTCTGGGCAGTCCATGTGTACGTGGTGTCCATCCCGTCTTCCCAGATCCTGTTTCCGCTTGAATAATATTTGTCCCGGACTGTTACATTCCATGTTTTTGTCAATGGACTATAATTTCCGTTAGGATCGGAGACCACTGCAGAAAGATTGTAGCTGCCTGAGGTAGTTCCGTTGAATTCATATGAAGATGAAGCTACACCATCTTCTGTTTTCTTTGATTCACTATTGACAAACCACTCAACTTTGATGTTCTGGTTATTTGTAGAGTTGACATAGAAAGCCTTGGATCCTCCCTGGGATACCGTTACTGGCCCTTCTGAGGGATCAACACTGACAGGTACGCCGGACGTTCCTACTGTCCAGTCCCATTTGTAGCTGGCAGTTTCTGTACCATTCAGGGCTACAGCAGTAACATTATATGTGCCTGCTGAGGATGAAACGTTTTGATACGTATCCGATGTAACTCCACTGGCTGAATCAACAACTATTCCGTTTATATACCATGTAATGTCAGCTACTTTGTTTGTGCCAACACTGAATTCTTGAGTTACATTCGTTTGTGTGCTTGGATTGTTCTCAGGACTTTTGCTTGTAATTGACAGCGTTCCTTCAGCACCTTCTACATTCCAGGCTGCTATTTGCCCTACTCCGTCTATGGAAGCTGTCACCTGGTATGAACCCGACCGGAAGATATGATTAAGAGCTGCGACATTGCTTCCATCAGTTGGTAGTGTTGTGGATACGCCATTTTCAGTCCATATAACGCTCGCGGTTTCGTTTAAAGGAATGGTGAACGTTTGAGTTGCTCCCACCGTCCCTGTAACAGTAGAATTCTGGGAAGGGGCAATCTCTCCTATTACACCTGGAACTGCGCCTGCAGTCCCGCAGAATAATAGTCCCAGCGCCAGAATCGCTGTAAATGTTTGTAAAGTTGCTTTTTTCATATTCTATCCTTCTGAACCTTGTGCATAAATTATATATTTATAAATTTAGTCAATTTAACCTGAAGCCTTTTCGATTTCTGTGGTAGTATGGGGCTTTGTACTCGATGTTTCTAAACTTCTTACTTTCACTCCAGGTTTTTGATATGGGGGTTAACGTAAGTTTATCAGGAAAGCTAATCAGCCATCTAGGCTTTTAGCTGCTGGTATCCCAGCTGTTTTATAGCTGTTAGCCTGCATTCCGGGGATTCAAGCATAATACCAGCTTCATACTTTGTGCATTCTCCTATGATAGTCAAGTTACATATATTTTGTACTTTTTTTAGCCGTCCGGGATCAACCGTAAAAATGAGTTCGAAGTCTCCTCCTGTGTAAAGTGCAAATTCCAGCAGTTCCCCCGGACCTGAAGCGAACTGTCTTACCTCCGGAAGAACGGGAAGGGCATTTTCCCGGATCATGAAACCTACCTTACTCTGCCTTGAAAGGTCATAAAGAGACATGGCAAGCCCGTCGCTTGTATCCATCATGGACGTGACAGCACCCGACTCAGCCAGTTTTCTAGCTTCTTTTGTACGGGGAATCGGTTCAAAAAGAGCCTTCAGGACAGCTTCACTGACGCATTTTTTCGTCTGAACTGCCTTCAGTGCGGCTCCCGCTGTTCCTGTGTATCCCGTAATACAGACAAGGTCTCCGGGCTTTGCCCCTCTTCGCAGGAGAAGCTGGCTTTTTTTAACCCTTCCCAGGGCTGTCCCTGTAATTGTCAGTTCGGCGTGGGTATCAATGTCACCTCCGATAACAGCAGTCCCACAGAAATCAGCACATGCCTGTATGCCTCTTGCAAGCTCTTCGATAAAAGCAATTTCAGAATCTGAAGGCATGCCTATAGCCATAAGAATGCCTGTCGGTTCTGCACCCATGGCTGCAATATCGCTCAGGTTTACGGCTGCAGACATCCAGCCCATCTGCCAGGGAGTCATTTCTGCAGGAAAATCCGTGGTCCTGTGCAGCATATCAGTCGTAACGACCAGACAGTCTTCGCCTTTCAGGTCAAGGACAGCGCAGTCATCGGAACCGGCACCTGCAAGAATACCTTTCTGTATTCTTTCCTTTCCTTCGGGGGCATTGAAAATCGCAGATAGGCGGGAGATTAGAGCGCGCTCTCCTATTGAAGATACTTTTGTTTCTTTCATGGTCATATTTCAGGAGCAGTTACTTTCTCTTTGATTTTTTATAGATACGTATCCTTTTCCGGAACAAAATTGACTGAGTTAATCACCTTTATTTAACTTTTGTAACCCCAAAGGTTACACAAAACTTTGATGCATATGCGAAGGGGTTTTCTGAGTCCTGTTCAGGGCATGCATTTAACTACTTTAACAATGAGCCGGATAACTCAGCCTGGTTTTTCTGCGTCCTGTTCAGGGCATGCAGGAATCGAAGAAGATGCCTGGAAAGTGTTCCGGAGAAAGAAAGCCTGTATTTCTCAGGAACTCAAATCCAGAGCAATGGCTTTTCAGGGGTTGAATCAATTTCTTTTTATTCTTCGTCATGTATAAGACTTTTGTAAACTTCAAATGAATTTGAACCTAAAACAGTTTTTTCTGTAAAGATATGTTAGATAAAAGATAAAATCGTAGAAAAGGACTAATTATAATAAAGAACGAATTGTTTTAAAAAGACAAGTTATATTAAAATGGTGAGTTATAATAAGGAGTGAATTATAATAAAGATTGAATTATAATTAGAAGGGCGAGTTTTATTAAAAACGGTGGATTATTATAAGGAGTGAATTATAATAAAGAATGAATTATAATTAGGAGTGAATTATATTATTATCTGAGGAAAACAAAAAGGAGAAGCTATCAGCAAAAGAGTTCAATATCAAATAATCTCCTCCCCTTTTTCTTTTGTTCTTATCCTTACATTTTTAAGAAATACCTTTGCTGCTATTCCAAGATCGTATAATTCTTCCCTTTCCAGGACTTTTGTTTTTCTAAGCTTCTCCTGCAAGCTATATTCGGGAATACCCTGTTGTAGCACGTATATAATCTCCTTATTTTTTACATGCTTTGAAATCCAGGAAGCTATGCAGGCGATTTCTTCTTTATCTCCAATTAAATCCCTGATTACTGTTGTTCTTAATTCAGGTCCCAGGTCGCAGGGCTCTGCGATTTCAATTGTTTCTATAACTGCTGATATGATCTCTTCAGGATTTTTTTTGACGGCTTCGTGTTTTCCGCAGCCTGTAACTTCCCCATAGAGTACTGAATTATCCAGAGGGGCTTTTATATCGATGAAAAATTTATCAACTAACCTTCGCTTAACGAGTTCTTCTGCCATTTCAGGATAGCAGCCGTTCGTGTGAATCCCTACAAAAAGCCCAAGCCTTTTTGCAAACTCTGCAAGGGGAATAACAGCCTCCTGCATAAGTGGTTCCCCTCCTGAAAAAACAACTGCACTTACGAAGGGCTTCGAACTTTTAATCTGCTCTTCCACAAATTCAAGTTCTACAAAACCCTTCCCTTCAATGTAAGGGTAGTTCTGACAGTAGGGGCAGCGAAGAGGGCAGCCCCTGAAAAAGATAGTGACCACAGACCTTCCTGTCCAGTCAAGGGTTGAAAGCGGGACAGTACCTGCGTAATTTACTTTCATGGCTTTTCCATTTCCTTTTTACGTAAAAAAGATTTAAAGGAGCTCACCTGAGTTCCCTTGTGCCGTATCTTTTCCTGTCCTTGAGTTCCTGGCGCTTGCCCCTGTTCCAGCCTTCTACGGACTGGAGGTATCCTGTGATTCTTGAGAGGTGCTGCACATATCCGGACCCGCATTTCGGGCATCTATCCAGCAGGCCAGCAGTTACGTATCCTTCGTCAATGCACACGGTCATGTCCCTTGTGAAAGCAAAGTAACCTGTCTGGGTATTTTTTGCTATGTGCATTGCAAGCTCCTGAAGGCCGTCTGGATCAGGCTTTCCTTCCCCAAGCCAGATATGCATGATATTTCCTCCATCCACGATCGGGAAGAAAGTGTGCTCATATTTTATCCTTTCAGGCAGGGAAATATCGGCTCCCGGAGGGATATGAGTCCCATTGGTATAGTAGATTGGCAGATCCCGTGTCTCATTGAATTCCTTCAATGCGGTTTTCAGGTCGCCTTTAATTGTGATCTGTGCTTTGTCAGCATATTCCCTGTGCAGGAGGTCTGAAACCGCAAAGCGCTGAGCTGTAGTTTCCGCAGGAGTCCTTGCAAGGGCAATTTCCATGCCGTTTTCTTTCGAGAGTTTCTGGGCATGCATTTTCATTTCAAACATAGCCCTGATTGCAAGCTTGTACGCAACAGGGGACTCATGGATCTGGTAGCCTGTATGGTACTGGACCATCTCATTGATCCCTACAATTCCAATCGTATATACAAGGCTGTCAAAGTCAACAGCCATTGCTCCTTTTTCCCCTGTGTTCGGGTCTTTAGGGCACTGGGCTGCAAAGGGGATCCTATTTTTCTTAATCAGGCTATTCATCCATCTCCGCTTGATTTTGAAAACTTCCATACCCTTATTCATCAAATTCTTGAGTTCAGCGAAAAGTTTCTCATCATCATATTCAGCCCTGTATGCGGCTCTGGGGCAGTTTAAAGACAGGACCATCCACGAACCCATTGAAAAGTGCTTTCCGTCCCTGAAATGCAGTTTGTCGTCAAATTGCTTATCATCGGTAGGGTTTGCAGAAAACTGGTAAGCACAGCACTGATAACAGGATATTCCTTCTCCTGCACCTCTATATTCGGGAAGCTGATTGTCAAAGTAAGGAGTCCCGAATTTGGCAGCCAGCTCAAAGGTCAGCCTGTAAAGTTCTTTGTAAGTCGGAAGTTCGGGATGAGCTTCGTTAAAGCTCTCGTCTTCTTCCATGAAGTCCGGTTCAAGAGAAATCTCAGGCTTGGGGAAGCTAAATGGTTTCCCCCAGGCATCTCCTTCAAGCATAACATCCATAAGAGCTTTGAACCCCAGACGGACTTCTTTTTCGAATTCCCCATAGGTCCTGAGAGGTGCCTGTTTTCCATCCCAGACTTTACCCATAGCAACGACAGGAATATTTCTCCAGAGCCTGGGGACGCCCGGGGAAAGCTGGACTGAGGAAAAGACAGTCTGCCCTCCTCTTGCACACATCATCTGCATCATTTCATAGACGAACATCTGCATGAGCTGTCTGATTTCAATTTCGGACTTTCCTTCCAGATAGGGCGCGATAAAAGTCAGGAAATTGTAAAATCCCTGCCCGCCTGCAAAATTGGTCTGGGCTGAACCCATTGCCTTGACAGCATGGAGAAAAGCTACCTCTGCATTCTTTGCTGGTTTTGCAACGCTTGACTGTGTACCTACTCCATCAGGCATGAGCCCGTAGTAGAAGAAGTAGCGAAGGTCCCAGTCCTGGCAGAAAGGCCTTGTGCCCATATATTCGAGGTCATGGATATGGAAGTCGCCGTTTAAGTGCAGATCTGCAAGCTCCTTGGGCATCAGGAGGAGATTCTGCTCTTTGGACATCTTGTCAGCTTTTCTCTTGTGGGATGTCTCGGCGTTATTCAGCTGGTTTGCGTTATCGTTTGCCCCGAAGCCGAATCCCGAGTCGATTTCATAAGCATCATAAACAGATGCTCCGACTCTCGTCATTATATTTCTCCATTCCACATGCCCTCTGTCAAGCAGAATATTGTTTACTATTTCACGGATAAGAGGGCCTGAAAGGAATTTGAGATTCATTTTCCTGATTATTTTTTCGGCTTCTTTTGCAATATCAACGGCTTCTTCTTTTGTGATTGCAGGCTTGCTGTAGAAGACCTCACTAAGTTTTGTTTCTTTCAAAAGCTGGCTTACAATAATATTCCTGTCCCAGTTAAGAATGAAACCTTCTGTAGTTCTGACTTTTGGGAGGGGGGAGACGGACAGCCCATCAAGCGTCTTCTGTACGTGCTGATTGTCAGATAGCTGATCACTTTTAGGGAGGGAAGATATGGAGAGCCCGGTAAGTGCCTTTCGAACGGGCTGATCGTCAGATAAATCGTCATCGGTTAAGAAAGTCTCGCCTGTCATTTTCTCATCTTCGGTAATTGTTTAATGATAGGATGGAATTTGCAGAGTTGAATATTTAAGTTTTTTAGCGTTTTTTAAGCTTTTTTAAATTTTCATATACCGGGTTATACAATTCCCAGGAGTTTTTCCGGATTCACTTCATCCCCGCTGAAGAGTTCTGTATAAGTCAAAAATTCGTCATTGATCTGTAAAACAGGCGCTGTAACTGTAAATACTCCATTAAAACGCAGCTCGGTCAGGGATTCCGGTGTAGACATATCTGCTACCTCGAAAGGTACTGAATTTGCTTCCAGAAATTTCTTCAACTTATTGCACTTCGGACAACATTCGGTTGTGTAAACTATTACTTTTGCCATATTTGCGCCCCTCTTATTATGGTACAATTTTTTATTCTTACTTATAATTCGCATGCCTTCACATGCATCTTTTTTTACATTCTGTTTTTATTTCCAGTGTGCAGAGAGGGATTGTGCCGGCGCAGAACGCATCACAGCAGCAAAACAAAACCCTGCACGGGTACCATTCCTAGCCAACCCACTAATCGTATAATACTCTTCCAAACTCGTCAGCAACATCGGAACAGGGCATGCAGTTTCTTAAGAGTGCCCTTCTAGATATCGTTTTTCACTCTCCTGAGTGAAATTTATCTTTATTTCCAGGTAATTATTCTAAATGCCCGATCTTACTTATAACGGTTTTTCAACCTAACTCTGGATACAATAAACCTCTTACTTTGTATACAATAACCCTTTTACTTTGTATACAAAGAGACCCATTTGTTACCAAATCTGGTAACAAATTTAAGGGGTTTTGTTTTTAAAAAAATGCCTGACATATAAGAACATTTTCGTATACAGGAGACTCTATATAATGTGGAAGGCATTTAGGTGGTTATAGGTATGGACAGCATATATTTGGACTTATTCCTCGAAAACATTAAAATATATTAATAAATGTATTTACGCAGTATTTGCCGATCAAAAATATGTAGCTTACAGCGGAAGACTGTAACTATAAGCGAGGAAAGTAAATTTACTTTATCTTTGTTCAGGTCAATTTCGAAAAATAAAAAGGTTAAGATTGTTTTTACTTTTTTCGTTTAATATTTGCTGTTATTTTCTCGTAAAGTTCCATTACATTCTTTATTCCATTTGCCAATTCAAACAAAAATTTTGCGAATTCGATAGCATTAGCTAAACTGATCATAGTTCATCTCACATTATGCCTTTTGGGAAGTCTTCTGACGATCCAATTTTTAAAAAAAGATGTGGGCGACTCTAGCAAGGTCACTCTGACATAGCATCGATAGTTTTTTATACATCAGAATGGTCATGTAATTTGATTAGGCAATGATGTTATCCACATCGTTATTAACAAAGAGCTTTATAGATTTTTCCGGAATCTATAAAGCCCAGTTTTGTTTATCCAGTTCTCATCTCCTTTTTCTAACACTTGTAAACTCATAGACAATTATTTTTTTCACATTCTGTATACTTTTTATCTGGTACAATTTTCTTATTCTTACTTCACACTTGCACACCTTCATCGTGTATCCTTTTTACATCCTATTTTTATTTCCAGTGTGCAGAGAGGGATTGTGCCGGCGCAGAGCGCATCACAGCAGTAAAACAAAACCCTGCACGGGTATCATTTCAAACCAACTCACCAATTGAGTGAATCTTCCAAACTCGTTAGTAATACCGGAACAGGGCATGCAGTTTCTAAAAGTGCCTTTTATATATCATTTTTCACTCCCTTGAGTGAAATTTATCTTTCCAGGCAATTATTTTAAATGTCCGATCTTACTTATAACGGTTTTTCAACCTAACCTGGATACAATAAACCTCTTACTTTGTATACAATAACCCTCTGGTTTTATGTCTAAAGATTACACCTTTGTCATCTGCCTAAAAACTATGATTTTTAATCATTTGTTTGAAAAACATGTGATTTATAAGTCAATTTTCAATCACAGGAGACTTTATCTAATGTGGAAGGCATTTTGGTGGTTATAGGTATGGACAGCATATATTTGGACTTATTCCTCGAAAACATTAAAATATATTAATAAAAGATTCCTTTTTACAGGACTAACATGAGAGCTTCCTTTTAATTCTTCAGCTTCAGGAGATCTTTTTTCGGAAAAAGACAAAAAATTACAAAAAAAGCATTATATCATTGGTCTTTCATACCTCTCTCAAGCGCAAAAAGAGGTGTCATGTCATAGAGAAGCTGTTATCTTCCGGTTGCAAACCCCTTGATGACCTCCTTGGAGGAGGTTTTGAGAAAGGAATCGTAACCCAGGTATTCGGAGCTGCAGGAACCGGAAAAACAAACATCTGTATCCAGCTTGCAGTAGAATGTGTAAAACAGGGACAGAGAGTCATTTTTGTAGATACGGAAGGGCTTTCTCCTGTCCGTTTCAAGCAGATTGCAGGGGAAAATGCAAAGGAAATAGCCAGAAGCATAATTATCTACGAACCTCTCAGTTTTGAAGAACAGTATTCAGCCGTAAGAGAGATAGAAAGAATAGCAGGTGAAAATATCGGGCTCGTGGTCCTGGACTCTGCAACCTCATACTACAGGTTTGAGCTTGAAGATGAGGAGACCGGCATAAAAAGCCGCAGAGAGCTTGCTAACCAGATAGGGTTTTTACACGCCCTTGCCCGTAAGCACGGCTTCGCTGCAGTTATAACAAACCAGGTATATTCGGATGTTATAGGAGGAGGAGTACGCCCGCTGGGAGGGAGTTCCCTTGAACATATCTCAAAGACAATCATTCGGCTGGAAAAAACAGGTGAGGGTACAAGGCGCGCCGTTATCTACAAACACCGCTCCCGTCCTGAAGGATCAAGTGCGGAATTTACAATTACAGCAGAAGGAATTCGTTAAATTAGCAAACTCTCTAAATCAGTAAAAAAGATAAACTCACAGGAAATTTATTTGACAGAAATCTTTTGAGAGAAGAAAAATATAAAATTCCCGGCAGTCTCCGGGATCTTCTGAGATTAACTGTTTTTACAGGTATTTTCTTCCTCAGAGGTTTTTTCTTCTTTCTTTAGTGCCTCTTTAACGTTCCCTGGTGCCGGCTATAAATTCTTCAGTCCTGCGGTATGCCACATCGTCAGGATACTGGATAGCCGGATGTTTCATGAAGTAAGAGGATGGGGAGTACAGTACTCCTCCTATCCCGCGGTCAAGGGCAAGCTTGCAGCAGCGGATTGCATCAATAACCACACCTGCGGAATTGGGGGAATCTTCTACTGAAAGCCTGAGCTCAAGATTCATGGGCACATCCCCGAAAAGCTTGCCTTCCATCCTGAGGAAGCACACTTTGTTATCTTTCTGCCAGGCAACATAGTCACTTGGTCCGATGTGGATATTTTCGTCTTCAAGCTTCTGCGAAAGCACGGATTGGACGGCTTCTGTCTTTGACTCACGTTTGGAAGCAAGCCTGTTCCTGTTAAGCATATTGAGGAAATCAGTGTTTCCGCCGGTATTCAGCTGATATGTTCTCTCGAGCTTTACGCCGCGTTTCTCGAACAGGTCTGCAAGAACCCTGTGAGTGATCGTTGCTCCAAGCTGGGCTTTTATATCATCGCCTATAATGGGAATGTTTTTTTCTTCAAACCGCTTAGCCCATTCCGGATTACTTGCAATGAAAACAGGCATATTATTGATAAATGCCACCCCTGCTTCAAGTGCACATTCAGCGTAAAAGCGGGTAGCTTCTTCGGAACCCACAGGCATATAATTGAGAAGCATTTCCGCACCCGAATCCTTAAGTTCTTTCACAATGTCTGCTTTTGTGGCTTCGGATTCTTTGCTGACAACAAAAGTATAATTTTCCCCATAGTTCTTCATGTGGTCGGAAACCCCATCAAGCACCCTGCCCATTTTTACCTTCACACCTGCAACGGGAACATCTGGACAAAAAACCGCTGTGCAGTTCGGGGGAGCAAATATAGCCTCGGAAACGTCCTTCCCCACCTTCCTGGCATCTATGTCAAAAGCAGCAACAACTTTGATATCTCCGGGCCCGTACCCTCCGATTTCCCCATGCATAAGCCCTATGGGATCTTTATCTTCGGTTTTATAGTACTCGATGCCCTGTATCAAAGAGCTTGCACAGTTCCCGATCCCTGCAATTGCTATTTTTATTTTTGTCATAAGCGCTTACTCTCCGATGAATACCCTGACTCTCATAAACCCGACCTGCATACGCGATAGATACTCAAAACTTCCAAAATTATAGATCCAGAGATTTATGGATTCAGAGTCCCTGAAATTATGAATTATAATTCTAAATTACAAATCTTCCTGTATTTCAGCTATGAATTTAAAATCTTCTGTTATTTGTACTGTTACTTTATAAATCTATTATATCTAATTTTGCTCTCCGTGAATGAAATACTACGTTTATTTATATATATCCAAGACGTACTCTAAAATTTACTGGCTTAAAGTAAAACAAATTTATTAATATGATATCAGGCTTCTCAACTGCCTTCTTATCTATTATTTTTATCTGAAGCAGGGAATTTTAAATTGAATCTTCAGTTAGGTTTCTGGTTCGCCTGTTCGGTCGGCTATCCGGAAACAAAAGCTCATTTGAACCTTTTGTTCAGTTTTTCCAGAAAAAGGATACCAAATAAGTTTTTATCTGATGGGAGGCTTGAAAAGGAAGTCGAGAAATTCTCCGGCAGAACCTGATGTTCACATCGGAAAGTGATTTAATGAGGACGATTGACTGGAACGAAGAGTCCAATTCTGTGGTACTGGTAGACCAGACCTTACTTCCGCAAGAATACAGAGTAATAGAATGCAAAACCCTGAGTTCTCTCTGTGAGGCCATACAGTCTCTCAGGATCAGAGGTGCACCTGCGCTCGGTGCTGCAGGAGGCTTTGGTATTGCCCTGGCAGCTTCCCTCAGCAGTGCAAAAGATATTGAATCCATAATGAGAGACCTTAAAGTTGCGGCAAAAGCACTCAAATCTACTCGCCCTACAGCTGTAAACCTTAGCTGGGGCGTCGATAGGGTCCTGAATGCTGTTTCTGATGCCTTTGATGTTCAGGGAATACGGGATATTGCTCTTCAGGAAGCCAGAGATATTGCAGAAGAAGATGTCGAAACAAATAAACTCATAGGCAAACACGGGGCAAAGCTCCTGAAAGACGGGGATACCGTACTCACACACTGTAACGCCGGAAGGCTTGCCTGCGTTGACTGGGGTACAGCCCTCGGAGTTGTGCGTTCGGCTATTGCTGATGGCAAAGAGATCAAAGTCCTTGCCTGCGAAACCAGGCCTTTAAACCAGGGAAGCAGGATTACTACCTGGGAGCTTATGCAGGACAAAATCCCTGTGACCCTTATTGCCGATTCCATGGCTGGCTGGGCAATGCGCCAGGGGCTTGTTAACAGCGTGCTCGTAGGGGCTGACCGAATTACTCAGGACGTTGTTTTTAATAAGATAGGCACCTATACACATTCGGTCCTTGCAAGAGAACATGAAATTCCATTTTACGTGGCAGCTCCGATCTCTACTTTCGACTTTAAAGGCTGGGAGGGGAGCATAAAAATTGAGATGCGAAATCCTGATGAACTGCGGTTTGCAGGTTGCGAACAGATTGCCCCGAAAGACGTTCCGGTTTACAACCCTGCCTTTGATGCAACTCCTATGGAAAACGTAACCGCGCTTATCACTGAGAGAGGCGTATTTTATCCGCCTATCCTGCTTGATGAAGTTCTTGTCTGAGAGGTTCTGATCTGAAACCCTACGCTGCTGGTTTCTGTTCTTTAATTTTTAGATCCTTAATTAGACCTTTAATTGGAGATTTGGTTAATGAAGGACTGATTATCAAGAGCTGGATTCCCAGAGCTGGATCCGTAATTGCTCTGCATAATTTATATATGATAACTGTAAATTATATGAAAACTGGAAATAACTTGATGACTATCCAGATGAGCAGTTCAAATTAACAGTAGATTTATATCTGGGTTACGTTTTCTAATCTCAGGATAAACTAAGCAATATCAAATGCATTTTTAATGGTGTTTTATTCATGGCTAAAAAATCAGGTTCCGGACTTCAGTCCTCAGCAGGGCTTATGCGCTACTACGAAGCCGACAAAAACGCAATTCACATCCAGCCCAAGACAGTGCTGATCGCAGGTGCCCTTGTGGGCATAGCAGTGTTATTCTTAAGTGCTGTAAACGGCTTCTGGCCGTAATTGCTTTTTTCTGGCAGGGTTCACTTGAGCAGGAATAGTTCTGGAAAAAAGGTAATCAAAAAAACGAAGGGATTTTCTTCAGGCACCAGAACTCCGAAACCCGCAATTTTTTTCCTGGGTTTTCTCCTGGTACTTGTGGGTATCTTAGGGATCCTCTATAACCCTTCCAATTCCATGGAGGAAACTCTGAAATGGGATCTTTCAGAAGCAGGAATTTTATCTTTTCCAGAGAGAGGAGAACCCGTATTCACTGTTCGGGAAGTCGAAGACCTGTATTCGCCTGAAAACCCGGATACTTTAAAACTGGTTTCTTTTGAAAGCGGAGGCGATAAAGTTCAGGCTCTGCTGAGGATTCCTGCAAATGCATCTCCTTCCTCCCCAGGAATAATTCTGCTTCCTGGAGCAGGAGTCAGTAAAGAAGGGGAACAGGGGCTGGCTATGGAGCTCTCAAAACTGGGGTATGCAACCTTTACACTTGACCAGCGCAATCAGGGAGCAATAAACATCGAAAGGGACCTCGAACTTTTCAGGGCTGGCCTCGAACCTGTTGAATATCTTATGGTTTATGATGTCCTTAAAGCCGCAGATGTTCTTTCTGTCCAGCCGGAAATAAATCCGGAAAAGCTTGCTGTTCTTGGAGAAAGTAACGGTGGCAGGTTTGCGGTTATCGCCTGTGCCCTTGAACCTTTCATTAAGGGAGTAATAGGGATCAGTACTTCAGGATACGGCACTGAAGAGCTCGATTCCTCACAGGTAACTGACTTTGAAGCCTGTCAGTTCTACCGTTCAATTGACCCTGATAATTACCTCAGTGATTTGCCGCCTTCAAAGCTTGTCATGGTCCACTCTTTTAATGATACCGTAATCTCTCATGAACTGGCACTCAGGACTTTTGCCCTGGCAGAAGAGCCAAAAGCAATGTACAATACTACTGAAGAAACGCACGGATATACGGCTTCTATGCACCCGTATCTTGAAAAAGAACTTTCTCTTCTTCTCAACTAAAAAGATAAAAATAGGGTTTCAGCCCTGAATTCAAATATCTACTAAAAGTGTTTTAAATATGGCAATTTCTCAGCAGCTCTCAGGTTTAAGGGAACTTAATGGAATAGGCGAGCGTGTAGCCGGCAGGCTTGTAGAGCACTTCGGGAGCGAGGACGCTGCGCTTCAGGCAATCCTCGAAGGGGATATAGCTTCGCTTTCCGAGGTTAACGGAGTCAGCCACACATTCGCCCTTTCCCTTGCCAGGGATGTCAGAGCCCGTGCCGAGGGATGTTCGATTTCGGATTTTCTGAAAACAAAAGAAGCCCTTGACCTTTATTCCCACCTTCTTGAGCTGATAAAAACGTTTGCTCACACTTCACATGCCAGGGACAGGCTGGATCTCTTTTATCCGTTCCCCGCATCCCGCATGGACCTTATTGAAGAGAGGCGGGCTTTTGTAGCGGAGTATCTGGAACTGGCAGGCATTCTCTCTGCGAATACGGAGTTTCTCAGTCTCCTTTCAAAGGTAAAGAAACTCAAGCCCGTGCCCGGAAATTTGAGGGTGCGAGACAGGATTATTATCTCAGGCGACCGGAAAACTCTGGATGCAGCCAAAGAGAGATTCCAGGCGTTCCTGTCTGTTCAGGCTGTGGAAGACTTTTCCGAGTTTGTAGACCTTGCAAGAGGATACTCGAGTGTTATTGTTTTTGATGACACGTATCTCAGTTTTGACCTACCCGAAGGGCTTGAGCCTGAACTTTTCCCGGACCCTTTAAAAGCCGAGTTCTGGCAGATCCTGCCTGAAGTAGAACTGGCTTTTTTCGCGAAAAATATGGACTGCATCCTTGCCTGCCTTAATATAGCATCAACCTTGCGGACATCCGGTTTCGGTTTCTTTGAAGAGCTTTCGGACGGGGAGCTTGAAATCCTTAAAACAACTCTTCTAAAAGTTGGAGAGGATGGAAAACCTGTCGAAGGATTTGACTCCGAAATTGACAGGCTTGGAGCCTCTCTGGAAAATCTGGATCCTGTACTGACTTCAGCCCTGAATGAGGCTAACCAGCGCATGAACCTGACACTTGAATCCAGTTCCCTTACTCTGAGCGGGCAGGAACTGATCAAGATTGTGAGCGGGGGAATTGAGATTAAAGACCTGCTCGCAAAAGAGCTGCAAAAAGTCTATATGGGCGAAATCGAAGCAGTGAAAGAAGAACTCTCAGAAAGGCTCGACTTTCAGAAGCAGGAAAAACTGATGCTGGATTCTCTATTCCCCGATGAAATTTCCTATCCTCTCAGAGCAGAGCAGGCTCAGTTGCAGCTTCTCAGGCAAAAGCTGAACATGTCCCTTGAAAAAACAAGGCTTTCCAGTAAGAGGGAACTTGCAAAAGCCCTTTCAACTTTTCGCCAGACTGTAGAAAGGCTTGTGAGGGAAGTTCTTGACTTCGACCTGGGCTTTTCCATAGCCTGCTTTGCCGCAAAATTCCAGCTGAATATGCCAGTAATTATTTCTGAAGCAGGGATTGGTTTTGAAGCTGGAGAAAATTTATTCCTAAAGGCCAGATACGGGGAAATCGATCCTGTAAGCTACTCTGTCGGAAAAACAGGTTTATCTCCTGAAGGTCTGGAAAACAGGGTTGTACTTTTGAGTGGGGTAAACTCCGGTGGGAAAACTTCCCTGCTCGAACTGCTTGCCCAGTGTGTGGTTCTGGGACACATGGGCTTTCCGGTCCCTGCAAGAGAACTTGAACTGGGGCCTGTAGAAGAATTCTATTACTTCGGAAAATCAAAAGGAACCCTTGATGCAGGAGCTTTTGAAACTACCCTCAAGCAATTTTCCGTGCTTTCGGAATCTTCTGGAAAACTTGTTCTTGCCGACGAACTTGAGTCTATTACCGAACCCGGAGCTTCAGCCAGGATTATAGCAGGGATTCTTGAATATCTTACCCGGAGTGAAGAGAGCCTTGGAGTTTTTGTTTCCCATCTTTCGGAACTTATCCTTGAAAACACAGGGACAGATATCAGGGTTGACGGAATAGAGGCGGACGGGCTTGACTCCAGTCTGGAATTGGTTGTAAACCGAAACCCTATATACAACCGTGTAGCGAGAAGCACTCCTGAACTGATTGTGGAAAGGCTGCTGAGAAAAACTACCGGGAAAGAGCAGGAATTTTATGCTCACTTGAAGGATAAATTTAAAAATTAAGGTAGTGTTGGCATAGAAATTAAAAGAATATCGACTAAAATATATACTATGTTTTCCTACTTTTTATCATAGTTCTACTTTAATGACCTGCCTCTATTTTCCGTTTTTATAGATGCTAAGCATTTTTCTTTTGTTTATTTTCTTCATTTTCTAAGAGATAATGTTATAAGTCTTTAGTACTATATATTAATAAATAGTAGTGAGTTTGCCAGGGTTTCGAAGAGCCTCTACGTTTCTGTTAATCCAAAAGTCTATATATGTCTTGGTGACAATGCATCTCCGATTAGTTTATAAGAAAATACTCTTTGCCTTGGAGAGGAAACTGAGAATCTCAACATGTTAAATAGTCGTTGAAAGGGTTGAAATGGTTATTGAAAGGGTTGATATGAATAAAAAGAAAACTTTTAGAAAGCCCGAATATTTTGACTATTTAATTGATTAAGGCTATCTTCTTTTCGACCCTGTAAGCTATACGAATAAATTACAGAAATGTCAAATTATAAAACAGGCAAAAATGTTATATCCAAATCTTGCTATATTTTTGAAGACAGATATGAACGGATACAAAACCCAGGTCACGCGTGATAGGAATGGAGCGGAACTTCCCAATTCAGTGCGCAGATTTTGATAGATCGGTTACGGATAGTGTTGATGGAACCCGGGTTGAAGTATCAGGCATGCCTGACCTTAATGATCCATGTTTTTATGCAGATCGCGAATACAGCTGGCTCCAGTTCAATGATAGAGTTCTTGAAGAGGCTCTCGATGAACGTAACCCTCTGCTTGAGAGAGTCAAGTTTCTTTCTATCTTCGGGAGCAATCTTGACGAGTTTTTTATGGTCAGGGTATCAGGGGTCCAGAAGCGCATTTCAGAAGCGGCAAAGGAGGATCGCATAGATGAACTGGCTCAGGAACAGCTTCGCATTATCCGGGAAGAACTTCTAAGGCAGTTTCCTCGTCATGATAGCTGCTGGAATGAAATTCTCGAACCTGCCCTCAGGGAAGAAGGCATTAAGGTTCTTAATTACTTCGAACTTTCCGGACAGGACAGGGAAAAACTCAGGGATTATTTTGAAAGAAATATTTTCCCGTTACTTACTCCTCTCGGTTTTGACTCCGGGCATCCTTTCCCGCATATTTCTAACCTCAGTCTCAACCTTGCAGTACTTATCGATGACCTGGATTATGGTGAACGTTTTGCCAGAGTTAAAATCCCCCCGATGTTCTCAAGGCTGATTGCTGTGCCTGAAGAAGGACAGGAAAAAATAACTTCCGGTTTTGAGGAACTGAAAACAGGCCGCTTTGTGTGGCTTGAACAGCTGATAGCTGCAAACCTGGACCTGCTCTTTCCGGGGCAGCGCATTCTGGGAGCTTATCCCTTCAGGATAACTCGGGACGCAGATCTTGGTTTTGATGAAGATGGGGACAAGGATCTCCTTACTGCTGTGAAGCAGAGGGTTGGCAGAAATTACTTCGGGCCTGCCGTAAGGCTTGAAACCGACTATACTATGCCTGAGAAAGTCTCTGAGATTCTCCTTAAGAACCTGGAACTGACATCTCCCCTGATGTTTAAATCAGCAGCGCCTCTAGGCCTATCAAGCCTTATGAAACTTGCTCAACTTAACCGCCCTGAGCTTAAATATGAACCTTTTGAGCAGAAAAAACATCCCCGCATGGCTGATAAAGAAAACATTTTTGCAGCCTTAAAAAAGAAGGATATCCTTCTCTATCACCCTTATGATAGCTTTGAATCAGTAACCGATCTGGTGGAAGAAGCAGCCGATGACCCTGATGTCCTTGCGATAAAAATGACGCTCTACAGGGTGGATGACAATTCCAGGATTATTCAGGCCCTTATGAAAGCAGCCGACCGGAGTAAACAGGTTGCTGTCCTTGTTGAACTCAAAGCCCGTTTTGACGAAGAGAACAATATCGGCTGGGCAAAAGAGCTTGAGCGTAAAGGAGTCCATGTAGCTTACGGTTTTCCAGGGCGTAAAACCCATGCAAAGATGTGCCTCATAGTAAGAGCTGAAAAAGAAGGCGGCATCAGGTACTATGTGCACATGAGCACCGGTAATTATAACGCTGTCACAGGAAAAATCTACACCGACTGCGGCTATCTTACAGGTGATCCATTCATCGGCAAAGACATCTCCGACCTTTTCAATGCCCTTACAGGCTATTCAAGAAAAGACCATTATATCAAACTCCTGGTAGCACCCCAGACCATGAGGCACCAGATTCTTGAACGTATCAGGCGCGAGATTGATATGCACGAAAAATTCGGAAACGGGCACCTGATCTTCAAGATGAATTCCCTTGTGGACTACCAGTGCATCCGTGAGCTTTACAGGGCTTCACGAGCCGGGGTAAAAATAGACCTCATTGTCAGAGGCATCTGTTGTCTCAGGCCCGGCATTTATGGATTAAGTGAAAATATTAGAGTAACTTCTATAGTCGGGCGTTTTCTTGAACACTCAAGAATATATTACTTCAGAAACGGCGGAAAAGAGGAAATCTTTATGGGAAGCGCTGACCTTATGCCCCGAAACCTTGATAACAGGGTTGAGGTCCTCTTCCCAATGTCTTCGGATTATATTCCCGTCGTGCGCGATATCATCCTTGGTATCCACCTGAAAGATAACGTGAAAGCACGCCTCCTGCTTCCAAATGGCAGGACTGAAAGGATCTACCCGCAACCTGAAGAAGAAGAACTGGATTCTCAGCTCTGGATGCTTGAGAACAGAGGTATCTGGGATATTAAGACAGAAAGAACAGAAAGAAGCTGAAGGAAAATCCAAATCTCTTCTTCATCTTTCCTTTGCTTTCTACTTTTTTTCTCTTATCTTTTGTTTTCTCCTCTTCTCTTTTTTCTTCTCTTTTTTTCTTATCTTTTGTTTTCTCCCCTTCTCTTTTTTCTTTTCTTATCTTTTGTTTTCTCCTCTTTTTCTCTTTTCTTCTTCTTGTTACTCGGTTTTATGCTTCTCCTATCCTGCGAAAACTTTTTTATACAGTCTTTTAATGTTTCATATGGGCATAATTTTTGAACTTACAATTTACATATATGGAAAGATATAAATCAGGAAAATTAGAGACCGAAAAACAAATCTCAAATAGAATAAAAATGTGAACAAATACTGTTAAGCTTATGAAGCTCTCAAATCCTTCGAGAAAAACGAAAGGCAGGGCTTTCAGGTGGTCGTGAATGGAACCCGAGAAAATTTCCGAAGGCAGGGTTGTTGCGTTTATTGATATCGGGACTAACTCGGTCCGGCTTCTTCTGGTCCGGATCAATCCCAACGGGTCTTACCAGCCCCTGACCAAACAGAAGGAAACGGTGCGGCTTGGAGATAAAGAGTTTATAGACAGGATCCTGCAGCCAAAAGCAATGGAGAGGGCAACCTTTGTCTGTAAGAAATTTATGGAGCTTGCAAGAGCTTACAGGGCAGAAGAGATCATAGCCGTGGCGACCTCTGCAACCCGGGACGCAAGCAATAAAGTCCAGCTTCTTGAAATGATAAAAAAGGAAGCAAACCTTGAGGTTTGCACGATTTCAGGTTCGGAAGAAGCCCGCCTGATTTACCTTGGAGTCTCAAGCGGGCTCAGACTTGGAGACACAAAGGCTGTTTTCATTGATATCGGGGGTGGAAGCACTGAATTGTCTGTAGGAGACCAGAACCAGTATTATTTCCTTCACTCCCTTAACCTTGGATCAATCCGCCTGACAAATATGTTCCTCCCCGATGAAACAGGCCCAGTCTCAGAGGAACGTTATGAACAGGTCAAGGCACATATCAGGCGCAAGAGTGCGGATGTGATTAAAGAGCTTTCGAGATATACCCTAAGCTGTGCCGTTGGAAGCTCGGGGACTATCGAAAACCTTGCGAAAATCGCCTTTGTCTACCTGCATAAGACAGCCCATGAGAGTTTTGAGAAACTTGAGTATGAAGACCTTAAGAAGATTGTCAGGGCAATGTGTGCCCTGCCGCTTGAAGAGAGGCGCAAATTTCCCGGAATAAATTCCCAGAGAGCAGATATAATCCTTGCAGGAGCTGCAATTATAGAGACTCTTATGGAAGAACTTGAACTCCAGGAGATTATGGTCAGCAAACGCGGGCTCAGGGAAGGACTGCTTGTGGACTACATTTCAAAGAGCGAATTCTCGTACATGGTTACACAGATGTCGGTAAGAAAGCGCAGCATTATGCAGCTCGGCCTTGCCTGTAATTTTGACGAGGAACATTCCCATATCGTTACAAGGCTTGCACTTGAACTTTTTGACAGTATTCAGGCACTGGGAATTTATGACTTCAACGAGAGTGAGAGAGAACTTCTTGAGTATGGCGCAGCCCTGCACGACATAGGCACGTTTCTCTCATATGACACCCATCAGGCACACGCCTATCATCTCATAAGAGAAAGCAGCCTCCCTGGCTTCCAGCCTGAGGAAATAGAGATTATTGCAAACCTTGCTTACTTCCACAGGAAAAACACCCCTAAAAAGAAACACCCCAACCTTGAAGGGCTAAGTAGAGAAACTGTAAAGAGTATTAGAGCACTCAGTGCCCTGCTCCGTATTGCCGAAGGGCTTGACCGCTCTCATACCGGCATTGTATCCCACGTCCGTTTCTATATAGCCTCTACCGAAGTCCTTGTACTTGAGATGCATGCCCAGCGCGAGTGCCAGCTTGAAATCTGGGAAGTCGAAAAACAGAAGAAATTCTTTAAGAAAATCTTCGGTTACTCTCTTCAGTCAAAAGTAATTATAGAACAGCCTGCAGGAGCTCCACTGGTTTTTGAAGGAGGCGTTGAAGTCGAAGAAGTCCCACGGGATTGAAATACTCCGTCAGAAACTCTCATAAAGGCTTCTGACCGCACTTTCAATTTTCTTTCTAAATTCTCCTTTCCTGACTTTTTCCCACGCATCGGGAAAAGTGTCGAGCAAACTTAAAAGCTCTGCTTCCCTGTAGGCAAGGTAAGCCTCAATTCCTTCAGAGTTTTCGGGAATCTGCATTCTGTCTGATAGCTTTTCACTTCCTGAAAGACCCCAGTTTCCCGTCTTTAAATATGTATCCAGCATTTCAGTTGCAACGGCTGCATCGTGCAGGTCTCCGAGATGGTCCTGTAAAACTTTGAAATCCCTTATCAGGCTCTCAACTTCTTTTCCGAGCACGTTCTCAAAGAATTCCAGGGTATAACGCAGGCCTTTGGCAGCAATTCTTAGCCTGTGAAGCCTTTCAACTGAAACATAGGGTCCCTCCACCCATTCGGAATAGGCGCTTATATCGGCTAAGCGGGCATAAAGGATAGAAGGAAGAACGTCTTTTACCCTGTGCGGCAGAGAGTCATGTTTTTCCGTAGTTATGGGAAGAGCCCAGGTTTCCGGAAAATCCAGGAATTCTAAAAAGTCTTTTTTAAAACGGCTGTATTTTTCACTATCAAGGTAGTCAAGCATATTTTCCCTCGCTTTTTCCCTTTCCTCTGCGAGTGTAAGAAAAAGAGGGTCAAGATCATGCTCATGCCCCGATGGCAGGGTTTTCAGGTAAGCTTCCGCCTTTTCCCTGAATACATCAAGGTCCCGGACTCCACCCATAGCACCGAGTGTCCTTCTTAACCCCTTGAGGTGAGGGTCCAGTTTTTCGGATTCAATGTATTTGTCAAAAACTATTGCTGCCGCCCTCATTCTGCGGACTGCGACGCGCATATCGTGAAGCTCTTCAATATCTTCTCCCTTACGGGACCCTTTTTCATGGGCGAGCATCTGGGAAAACTGATATGTAAAGATCCTGTGCGCAACAAAAGCCATGGAATCTTCCGGGCTGACTGTGAATTTTTGAGTATCTTTTCTTTTTTTCTTCTCAGTTTGTTTTTCAGTTTTTTCCTTTTCCTTTTCAGTTCCTCCCTCGGCTCTATCCTTTATTTTTTCTTTTTCTCCTCCTTCTTTCTCTTCTTTCTTTTTTCCCTCTTCTTTTCCTTCCTTTTTTTCTTCTTCTCTCTGCGTTTTTTCTGAATTTCCGGCTTCAAAAAGTATCTTTGCCTGAGTAAACTTTAATTCGGTACTGAAGAGATAATCCCAGAGATCGCTTTTCTTTTCTGCCTTTTTTGCAATTTTTTCTGCAGCAGATCCTGCCAGTTCTATTTCAACTGCTTTGTCAAGCTGTCTGAACCTGCATGGCAAAGAAATCTGATTATCGGTTTCCAGGCTGCCTGCAATCCGAAGGAGAGATGCAAGAATAAGAGCTTTGTTCTGAGAGGCAGGAGGAAGACTGGTATTTATTTCTTGAAGCGCAAAAGAGAAATTCTTCTCGCTTATTGGAGGGCTCTGGAGTTCCATAACCAGGGCCAGCATCTGTAATTCGTTAAGCTTCAGGCCTTTTAAGGGATGAGTGAGGATAATCTCCCTGATAATACGGGTTTCTTCTTCCCTGCATACGGTACTTCCAATATTCTGCAAAAGAGCCGCAAGTTCAAGCAGTTTTCTTTCCTCTTTTCCGAGTCCATGATAGGGAGAAAGCCCGTCAAAAAGCGCAAGAGCTCCTGACATTGTATTTTCAGCTCTTTCTCTGCTGATTCCATAGAATTCTAAAAGTCCTTCAGGTGTCCATTCTTCATAACCTGTTTCCTTCCAGTTACTTTCCGGGATTCCTCTCCCGGATTGAAAATAAAATGTCAGGTTCTTTTCAGGATTTTTCTCTCCGGTTCCAGTAAATGGAAAAATAGAGAGCCTTTCTTTTTCAAACCGCGAGAGTAAATCTTCGATTTCGGGTTCCGGAATTTTAAGTAAAAGGCTGAGTTCTGAGGGATTGCCTCCCCTGTCAAGTAAAAGCAAAATTTTAGCATATTTGCCGTAAATGTTTTCGTGATTCTCCAGCTGTGTACACACAGCTCTTTCTTGCAGGTTCAGGAGAGTTTTCTCCGGCAGGTTTTCCCTGAAGATGTACGCTCTTTCAAATTTCGAAAAGGGGCTCTCTTTGAGGTTATAATGACTGAGCAGGAAAGACCGGATAGCTTCTAGGTCATCAACAGTCCCTCCATTTTTAAGTTCAACTTCAAGTTCATTGTATGTTTTCTTCCTGCTCTCACTTTTGAGGTTTACCCTGTCCAGATAGAGGTCAGCTATCAGCTTTTCTTCAAGCTTTAACTGGCGAATTATTCTTTTTTGCTTGAGGGTAATTAACGGGAGGAGGCCTAGCCCTGAAGTGAACTGAAAAATCATATTTCTGATCCGGAGGTCCGGGCATTCGAGTACGGAAAACCCTTCAGGCAGGAAGCAAACGTATTCTTCCCTCCGGTGGGTTCCGGCATTAAAACCTCCGAGGCTTTTGATAGTGATCCATTTCCCTTTTTCGCCCGAGTCTTTTCTTACTCTCAGGTAATACCCTGCGGCCATTATGTCTTTATTTTCCGTATCAAGAAAAGTGTCTTCATTTAGCTGGATCTTAGTTTCAGAAATTGTATAAGAATCAAGCATGGAGAGATTTTCAAGCGCTTTAAAATCCTTTTCTTCCGGTACCAAAAATTTTGATTCGATTTCCATATTTTTCTTCCCGCCCCACTATTAATATCGAGCAATTTCGTGCCTGCCGTTCTGATGCAACTGGCTACTTTTAATGAGATTTATACTGGCTACTTTCAATAAGATTTATTATTCATCAGAGCTTCCTGTTAACTTTTCAGTTGTTTCTATTTTAATTCTTCTCCTATTCATTTTTTTCTCAGGCAATAAATATCTTTTTTATAAATTAACTTTAAATACAGTTTGCAGGGGAAATCATAAGTTTCTTTCTTTATCCGGGGTTGAATGTAATTTTAGCAGATCATGAGTTTTTCAGACATTTTCTCAAAATTACTGGATGCTTGTTTAAAAACGCATTCATTATTCAGCAAAAATTCAAAAAAGCTAAAACGTAATAAAGCATATCTATGAAAAATTTAAACAGAGCAATAGATATATTTACAAAAATTTAACTTATTTATATTAAAATCAGAGATTTGACCTTTTAAAACCCATGTCCGGATTTCCAGATTGTAATGTTTATCAATTTATAATGTTTATCAAACTTGTAGTGTTTAACTGTACTGCATTCATTGGATCAACCAAATAAGGTCTGCCAGACAGGTCTTTACAAACCGGCACCCAGAATTACTGATCTGCAATCAGACTGCCCAGCAGTAAAAATCCAGGAGCAAAAGGATACAGTAAAAGCAGCAAAAGGCTACAATAAAAGTACATATCACTAAAAAGGAGCAGGTTCCCTTGACAGGTAACGATATACTACTCTGGGATGAAACCCTATTTAAGGATCTTTCGGTTCTTGAACCGGATTATCTCCCGGAATATTTTCCCCACAGGGATTCGCAGTTAAACGCGCTCAAATTTGCACTTAAACCGGCTCTGCGAGGTATGCGGCCTTTAAACTGCTTGCTGGTCGGGCCTCCGGGTACTGGAAAAACCAGTGCGGTTATGAAGACCTTTAAAGAACTAGAAGTTCATGCTCCGAATGTCGTAACTGTAAAGGTTAACTGCCAGATTGATTCCACACGTTTTGCCGTAATGTCCAGAATTTACAGGCAGTTATTTGGAATCTCTCCCCCTAATTCCGGAATTGCTTTCAGGAAACTCTTTGAGACCGTTGTGAATTTTCTAGTTTCTTCGGAAAAAGTCCTGATCGTAGCTCTTGATGACCTTAATTATCTCTGCTGTGAAGGGCATGCTAATGAGGTAATGTATTCTTTGCTAAGGGCTCATGAGCAATATCCGGGAACGAAAATCGGAGTTATAGGGATCGTAAATGACGCATCTGATCTTTACTGCCTGGATTCAAGAGTTAACTCGGTTTTCTTGCCTGAAGAAATATCCTTCCCAAGATATGAAAAAGCAGAGATAATGGATATACTGAAGGATAGAGTAAGATACGGTTTTTATCCTAAAGTGATCTCTGATGAAGTGCTGGAACACATTGTTTCTTATGTGGAGAAAACAGGGGATTTAAGGGTTGGAATTGACCTTCTCAGACGTTCAGGTTTTAATGCCGAACGCAGAGGAAGCCGTATGATCCTGTCAGAGGATGTGGAAAAAGCCTACGAAGCATCCAAACTGCTTCACCTGTGCAGGGGAATAAGCCTGCTTTCGGATTCTGAAAAACAGCTGCTTGAGCTTATAGCAAAAAAAGATGAAATTAAAGCTGGAGAGCTCTACAAATCCTTTCACGAACTAACACAGCTCGGATACACACGCTTTTACGGCATGGTCAACAGGCTCCAGACTCTTAACTATGTGGATGCCGACTTTACAGGTAAAGGTAAAAGAGGCAGAACCCGTATGATTAAGACGAAATACGAAGCTGATGACATTCTCAGTTGCCTTAAAAAAGCCTGAAAGAGAAAAAGAGAACGGAAATTCACATGGATTTTCCGGTGAGAGTCCGGAAAATATACTTTCAGGCCTGAAGTATTTTCCGAATGAATTTGAAAAAAGGAGCAGTAGTGTTACTGCACCTTTTTGGATTCATTCGGTTTTCGGTTTTACCTTATTTTTCAGGAGTTTACATCATTCCTGGCATTCCGCCCATTCCTGGTGGCATTCCGCCCGGCATTCCACCTGGCATACCTCCCATTTCTTCAGGGGAGGGTGCGCGGGTGGAAGCAATGATGTCGTCGATCCTGAGGATCATGACTGCAGATTCGGTAGCTGCATTGATTACCTGGGTCTTGACTCTGAGGGGTTCGACAACGAAGTTCTTCCACATGTCAACGACTTTGCCTTCGTAAACATTGAGACCGGCAGTCTTCATGCCTTTCTCGTGCTGGGAGCGGAGCTCCATGAGCATGTCGATCGGGTCGAGACCTGCATTTTCTGCAAGAGTCCTGGGGATGACTTCGAGAGCTTCGGCATAGGCTTTTACTGCAAGCTGTTCCCTGCCTTCGAGAGTTGCTGCGTATTCCTGGAGCCTGAGAGCAACCTCAACTTCAGGAGAGCCGCCGCCTGCAACGAGTTTTTCATCTTCGATTGCAACTCCTACTACACGGAGGGCGTCTTCAAGAGCGCTGTCTATGCTGTCGACTACATGTTCTGTGCCGCCGCGCAGGAGAATAGTTACAGCTTTGGGGTTGTCGCAGCCTGTGACAAATGTCATGTTGTCGCCGCCAACCTTCTTCTCTTCAACGAGTTTGGCGCATCCGAGGTCTTCAGGGATCATCTCATCAAGGTTGGTAATGAGTTTGCCGCCTGTTGCCCTTGCGAGTTTTTCCATGTCGCTCTTCTTAACTCTGCGGACAGCGAAGATGCCTGCTTTTGCAAGGTAGTGCTGGGCAAGGTCTTCAACACCCTTCTGGCAGAAGACAACGTTTGCACCGCTGTTGATGACTTTCTGGACGATCTTCTTGAGCATCTGTTCTTCCTGGTCAAGGAAGGACTGGAGCTGGTCAGGAGAGGTAATTGAGATCTCTGCATCGACTTCTGTGTCTTTGAGTTCGATTGCTGCGTTCAGGAGGGCAATCTTTGCGTCTCTGACCTTCTCGGGCATGTTGGTGTGGACTCTTTCCTTGTCAATGATCATGCCTGGGATAAGCTCGGAATCTTCAATTTTTCCGCCGACTTTTTTGACAACACTGATATTTTCCTTGTCAACTGTCTTTTTGCCGTTTGTGTCTACAACGCTTGTAACTGCGTCCACTGCAATCTGGGACAGGAGCTTCTTGGAAGATTCTGCACCTTTTCCGGTCATTGCAGTCTCTGCAATGCTGATAAGCAGGTCCCTGTTAGACATATCTACGCTCATTGCCAGGGAGTTAAGAACTTCAACAGCTTTGTCGGCTGCTAGCCTGTATCCGGATGCAATAATTGTCGGGTGGACTTCCTGCTCGATCAAGCCCTCAGCTTTACTTAAGAGTTCACCTGCAACTACAGCTGCACTGGTGGTTCCGTCTCCTACTTCGTCGTCCTGGGTCTTGGATACTTCTACCACCATCTTTGCTGCAGGGTGCTCGATGTCCATCTCTTTAAGAATGGTTGCTCCGTCATTTGTAATAACCACGTCGCCCATTGAGTCTACAAGCATCTTGTCCATACCTTTGGGACCAAGGGTGGTTCTGACTGCTTCTGCTACTGCTTTTGCAGCCATGATGTTGTTGCTCTGGGCATCCCTGCCTCTTGTTCGCTTACTTCCTTCTTTTAAAATGAAGATTGGCTGTCCTGCCATAATTTAATCCTCCTTATTAGTGTGAGTTTGGAATAGCTCTGGAATTAAAATCGCATTTTACATGTTTGTACTTCTATATAAACTCATCCCGTCATCCATCCAGGGATAGGTATGCTCTGGCATTTGCCTGATTTAAAGAATAGCCCGGGATAGCCTCTTTTTATATTGAATTTTTTGTTAGCAGAAAAGACCGATTTAAAATAGATAGATACTAAAATCAGGTACGCTCTCCACTTAATCATTTCCAGAAAAACGGAGAAAAAATCCGAAATTATCAGGATTGACTGATAGCAGGAAATGATAGCAGGAAATGATAGCAGGAAATGATAGCAGGAAATGATAGCAAGAAACGATAGCAGGAAAGTATTTGGCTAAAGCAGGAAAATATTTGGCTGAAGCAAGAAAATATGATAGTAAATGAATACAGAAATCAAATAAAAAACCAAAAATCAAATAAGAAACTTAAAAAAGCTCAAATATCTCTCTAAAATTAACAGGATTTTTATCTAATTTTCTGAGAAAGATCTTTTAATTCTTCTTAAAAGCCTGCTATATTTCTTTTTCTTAATACTTAACTTATATCTGGACAGTCGATGGATTGAAACTTAATTATTATATCAGCCGTAAAGTTTTTTTAATCTTATTTCTGTTGTATTAATTAAAAAATTTAGAAGAGTGTTTTATATCTGAATAAATATTATACTCTTCACTTGTTAAATCTTTAGAAGTTAATTTATTGTTTTGTTCCTCTCTAACAGAAAAATTGATATGTCTTCAAAACATCATAAAAATATTGGGGGTGCGCCAATGGCAAATCTCAGAGGAAAAGTGCTTGGCATAGACCTGGGAACTACCAACTCTTGTATGGCGATGATAGAACTTGGTGAGCCCAAGATCATTACCAATTCCGAAGGAAAAAGGCTTACGCCTTCAGTTGTAGGCTTTTCAAAGAAGAATGAGTTACTTGTAGGAGACCTTGCCAAAAGGCAGATGATTTCCAATCCTGAGAATACTGTTCATTCCATCAAGAGACACATGGGAAAACCCGATTATAAAGTGTCATTAAACAACCAGACATTTACTCCTCATGGAATTTCCGCAAAGATCCTTCAAAAACTAAAACAGGATGCTGAGAAATATTTAGGGGATGCTGTTGGAAAAGCAGTAATAACCGTCCCTGCTTATTTCAATGATTCCCAACGCTTTGCAACAAAAAAAGCAGGCGAACTTGCAGGGCTTGAAGTACTTAGAGTCATAAATGAACCTACCGCAGCTGCACTTGCTTACGGACTGAGGGACGGGATTGATAACAGGAAAATTCTGGTTTATGACCTTGGAGGCGGGACTTTTGATGTCTCTATTCTTAAGATCAAAAATGGAATCTTTGAAGTACTTGCCACCAGTGGGGATACAGAACTCGGTGGTGATGATTTCGACGTAAGAATTGTTCAACACCTGCTCGACAGGTTCCAGGAGGCTGAAGGTAAAGACCTCTCCGGTATACCCGAGGCAATGCAGCGTATGAGAGAGGCTGCAGAACGCTGCAAGATTGATCTGTCCGCTCTCGAGACTGCGAACGTTAACCTGCCCTATATCTTCGAAAACAAAAGCCTGGACATAGATATAACAAGAGAACAATTCAACAGGATGACCGAAGATCTTGTTAAGAGAACTATCTCAATTATAGAAAAAACCCTCCAGGACGGAAAACTCTCATACGCGGATATTGACGAGGTTATTTTTGTTGGCGGATGTACCAGAATACCTGCTGTCGTGACAGCTGTGGAAGCGTTCATGGGAAAGAAGGCTCTTCAGAACATTAACCCTGATGAAGTGGTTGCAATGGGAGCTGCCGTTCAGGCTGGTATTCTTGGAAATGAATATCTTAAATCTGCCAGAGAAGAACTTGATTCGGGCAACGTAGTGCTTCTTGATGTGACCTCCCTTACCCTAGGGTTTGAAACAGTAGGGGATCTGATGGCACCGATAATCCCAAAGAACACGACAATTCCCACAAGAAACAGTAGAATCTTTACCACACATTACGATAACCAGAAGGTTGTAAGAGGCAAAATTCTGCAGGGGGAGGAACGGGCTGCATCTAAAAACGTTACTTTAGGGACACTTGTTCTTGATAACATCCCACCTGCTCCGAAAGGAATTCCGCGGATAGAGGTTACTTTTGATATTGACGCTAACGGAATAATACATGCTACGGCCAAAGATCTCGGAACCGGAATCATGAGAAGCGTTACTATAGAAAGGCCAGAAGGTCTCAATGACTGATGGTTAGCAGGTTAGTATTTTCCCGGATTAACTGCAACGGCAATAGAATGGATCAATAATAAACTATAGTTTCAAAGGGTGAAAAGTGGTGGACTATTATCAATTATTCGATATTCCCAGAACTGCAACTCCCGAGGAAATCGAAGATAAGTACCATTATTATGCAAAAAAATATCATCCGGACAGAGCCAGGTCCCCTGATGCCCACGAAAAATTCATAAAAATTAAAGAGGCTTATGAAATCCTGAAAGACCCTCAAAAAAGAAAGGCGTATGATATTTCCCTGCCGCCAGAGGAAAAGGTAATGGAGATTTCTGCCTCCTCTGATAATTCCAGCAGCCAGGAACCTGCCCAGGAACCCCAGGTACCGGATGCGCCTGAACCGTCAGGTTCCAAATCTCCTTTCAGAACAACCACTATTTCCTATGTTTCTTTCAAATCCGGCAATGATCCGTTAAGCGCCGGTCAGTCAACTTTACAATCTTCCGAATCCCAAGCTATTGACTGGTCCAGATATGTATCTTCTGGAAAGAGTCAGGATTCTGAGGATAATGACTCATCAGGCGAATCAGGCAAAAATGCCGATTGGTCAAGTGTAAAAGTCAGGTATGAAGGGCTAGTGGAAGAGGTCGATGACAGCAAGCACAAAAAACATTCTTCAATGAGTTCTTTTTTGCTGAAAACCTTCGTTTTCGCTCTTGTCCTGGTCTGCCTTCTTGCAACCGTTGCAGTCGTTTCTCCGGGACAGTTAGAAGCTATCGGGCTGGAAAGCGTAGTAAACTTCTTCGATAAACTGGTGTAACAAAAACTAATGAACGAAAACTAATAAACAAAAAACTAATAAAAAAATTAACAAACAAAAATTAGCAAACAAAAACAGGCTAACAGGCGCAATCCATTAACGCTTATTTTGTCGTTTCGGGAAGCTTTGAAAGTCCCTTCTCAATTTCTTTTAATTTTTCAAAAGCAATCCCAAAGGGAACTTCAAAGTCTTTGTATCCACTATGTTTTCTTGATCCTTTGCACCCGAAAGATAAACCTATTCCCTGTTCCAGAGCCAGTACAGTGCAGTCTCCACATATTGAAGCTGCGCCCATTGTATCCACTACTGTCCTTTTTCCTCCGGAGTAAGCGTTTGCCTGGACGACCCGCATGGCTCTCTCAGGTCTGAGGAAGAGGATCAGCACATCAAAACTACCTTTGTTAAGGGATAGAGGCTCGATCACTATTGAGCGAAATTTTCTTTTTAATCTGGGAAGGGAAAGTGCTGCTTTTTCTGCAGCATGTGTATTAATGTACCTGCCGGATTTGAAATAATATTCAGCAGGGCTTTTATCAGAAAGTCCCAGGACATAATCTCCTGGGGAGCATTTCTGCCCTGAGATCCTGAACTTTTCTCCCATGCGGGCTTTTTGCACAAGTTCGCAAAAAAGGAAGCCGGAAAGGAAGCCGGATTTGTCGGGAAGCTCTTCCGTTTTTTTTCCGGCTACTTTTTCTTCTGGAGCTGTCCCCTGGAAAGGTACTGCTTTTTTGAGAGGCTCTGTTCCATGAAGCCCTTCTTTCGTATCTCCTTCTTCTGTTTCAAAAGTGATGCATACCGGCTCTCCAGTTTCCATCAACTTTTTAAGTTCAGGATATCTTGAGATCGGGACTTCCTCTACTGGGATTTCCTCTTTCTGCATACAGCCCATTCCGTTTTGCACTTATTATTCCTGTTTTCAAGTCATTTCTCCGAGTTGTTTACTCGAATTCCGCTTTTACTGAAGTGAAAACAGGGCCTCTGATGTCTATTTTTTTATTTTTGCCTGTGATATAACGCTGGGCAGTGGCTCCTATTTTGAGGTTGACCTCAGAGGGAACCTTAACAATCCGTATCCTGATAATATGCTCGTTTGTTCCGGACATTGCAGCTTCTTCAATTTCCCTGGCAGCCTGGGCTGCAAATGCCTCAATGAAGCGTATGCCTGCCCTGGCAGAGTGGTTTTCGAAAGCTTTCTGCCATTTCTTATTGTTCGGAATTCCCAGAATGTCTCCCTGGTAGGCAACTACTTCATTGAAAGCAGCAGGCCCGCAGAGTTTCGTATTCTCTTCCGGCTCGATTACGGAAACCTTAACCTTTCTTCCGCAGACCTCCCCCTCCCAGGCAGGGAACTCGCAGGGGCTTGGCTGTTCACCATGCAGTTCGCACTGGGCAACAATTGCAGATGCAATCGCGTATCCTTCAGGTGTCTCAGGCATTTTGTCTACGAAAACCTGCTTTGCAAGTCCACTGTCCGGCATTTCCCATTCGCTGTACTGCGGGATCTGCGGGTAGGTTAAAGAGCGTATGTCCGGGGCATCATGCAGGATCATGGCAAGCCTTTCAACTCCAAGCCCGAGGTTCATTACAGGATATGGGATATCGTATTCTGCAAGAGCCGTTGGAGAGTATATGCCGAAAGTTGCAATCTCGATCCAGCCGTCAGAATATTTTGAGTTAGAACCTACAAGTTTCGGGTGGAAAGCAAAGACTTCGGTCTGGGTGTCAGGCACATAATATTTGCTGCGCTTTTCATCTGGCCTGAAAAGGAATTTTTCGAACCCGAACTGCGAAAGAAGTCCTTCTGAGACTGCTTTTCCATGGTCAACAGTTACATTCTCGTCCATAATCACGCAGGAAGCTGAGTAATAAGTCATAAGCCTTGAAGCATCTTCCTGCTGCTCGCGCCTGAAACAGCGGTCTATTGAGAAGAAGTTGAAAGGTGGCTCTTCTCTCTCAAGGAGTGCGCCAAGGGAAATAAACCAGCCGCTTGTCATATGGCTGCGCAGGGTTTTTGTGCTTGCCTGGGGGATAAGTTCCTTAAACTCAGGAAAAACCCTGTCGATCATATCCGCTACAAGGGCATCCGAAACCCCAAGGGATGCAGATATTTCGGGAACAAGGTCGTCTCCCTCAATCTTTCCTTTTTTATAAGCGTGAAGTTCTTTCCTGATTTTATCTATACCCTCCTCCCCTATATCACCCAGTATTCCGGTTATCTGCGCAATACGTTCGTCAGAAATACCGACATTCGGGCGGGGCAGGCCTGCAAGATAGAAACAGCGGTCAAGGACTGCAAGGGCTTCGCTTCCGAACTGTTTGTGAACCTCTTTCTCATCGACTATAAGAGGGTTCATCATTTCTTCAAAACCCATACGTAAATAGGCTTCTCTCAGTCTCTGGATTGTATCATAAACAGGGTGAGCCTTCCCGTATCTCAGGTTTGTCCTCGGGTAGCGCTCGTTAAGGGTAGGCGTTTTGACCATTTTCTTGCCTTCATTCCAGGCAAGGTCAAAGTTTTCCTTTGCATCTTTTTTTATTTTTTCTGGATCAAATTTCATGGGTATCCTCTTGAATTAATTACTGGAATTTGGATCTATCAAACCTTAGGGTTTTATCGTTTATATTTATATGTTGAGATGTTAAAACGTCCAGTGAAATGTACCTGATAATAAGTTTCAGGTAACTAAGTGCTGAATTGTAATCCAATTGTAATAAATAATAAATGGTTTTTAATTAATGCTTTCAGTGCAAATCAGATTTCTTTTATAACCTGGACTCCAGGCTTTTCATTGCACTCTCAAGTTTTTTCTGCTGAATTGCATTTACCACATCGCCGCGTGTTTTTTCGATCAAGGACCGGGACACATCAGTTTTTCGCCTGAGCCCTCCTGTAATTGCATCCGGATAATCAAAGTCCATGAGAACTGCATGGATATTTTCCATAATCTCTAAAAACACTTCGGCTTTCTCAAAGGACTCTTCCCTTATAAGGTCAAGGATATGCCTTCTCAGCTCGCCCACCACATCTCCAAGTCCGTTAAGGTAAGCGGCATATTCAACTCCCAGGTCATCCGGGGAAGGAAGGTTCCGCATCTTTCCATTATCCTTCAGCAGGCTGTAAAGAACTGCAACTTCAGAATACTCCTGCTGTGCATGTTCTACAAATCCGGCATGATAAATATCAGCATGCCCTTCGAACCTGTCTTTAAGCTTTTTTAAAGCTTTTCCAGCCGCTTCTATACTGTTGCCTGCTTTTTCAAAGTCCTTCCCATGCAGGGCAAAACTCGCTGTCCTGCATTCCCTGACAATTTCCCTTGAGATTTTCAATCCTTCTTCTCTGATCCTGTCCTTAAGTTCGAGATTGTTTCTTATCCGGATAGAAATTTCTTCCAGCATTCTTTCTGCCCCCCGGTTTCAGTTTTATGCTTTTTCGTTTTATAGTTTTATTTTAAAACCTTGATTTAACCGTAGCTTACGCATGCACTACAGGTTCAGCGTTATAATTTGCCGTTTTCAGTTCATCAATCTCCGTCACCCTGATTACTTTTTTAAAGACTGGGCAAATTTTTTCCCTGCATAATTCTATTTTGAGACTTTTTATATCATTATCTCTCTTTTTATGTTCTTTTTCACGTATCAACTTATCTATAATAATTACCCTGTCACTCTCTAATTTTTTGGTCTAATATGGGTTTGAACAGAGGAATAGGAAAAAATAGGGAAAAAATAAGGAAAAAACAGAGAAAAAAAGAATAGAAAAAGTAGAAAAAAGAACAGGATTTCTACCCTTAATTTTTATTTCGTCGGTTACCCTTTGCTTCAAATTAATTCCAAAATAAGATGGAGGTGACTGTCAAACTTATCGGCCCACTTCCCTTACATTTCTTTTTTTAGAATCAGGTTAAGTTTGGGATTTTTTTACAGAATCGTCTCAAGAAACGTATCTGAGCTTATTCTTTCCGTGAGCTGATTTTTCTAAAATGCTCTCGGGAAAAATATTTTTACGGAATTAGAAAACTTTTTTCTGTGGCTTTACTCGTCTACCGGAATGGTTTCGAGCTGGCTTGAAAGATTCCAGATTAATGTCCTTGTGTGAAGAGGAAGGTTCGGATCATTGCTTATATCTTCGAGAATGGAAATGCTTGATGCCGCTCTAAGGAAGAGAGGTTCGGATTCGTTGTTCAGGATATCCATAATTTCATTCACAGAACGCCTGATATTTCTTGGGACTGAAGAGTCGCTGGTTATACTATCTAGAACTTGAAGACATTGTCTTATAACTTCTGCTGAGTCATTTGATGACATCTGAATCACCTTCGCAGTCAATTATGATGTAAAATTAGAGCTAATAAATTAGTGTAAGACAGGCTTGTTATATAAAATATTATCGGTGATATCTGAGCCCGATTGCTTCAGGGTCTTCGCTTTTCGGTTTTGTTTATAGATCCTTTTCTGCTTTATGTGTTATAAAGGTAACTTCATATAGAGGGAGCTACAGGAAAAATCCTATAAAATGATTGAGAAACTGTGTAAGAAGGAAGGTCAGGCATATGGATTCTGAGAAAGACAAAAAAGTAAAAAGAATAGCACGTTTCCTGGAACTTGGCGGTACAATGCTTGCTGAACACTGCAAGGTCTGCGGAGCCCCCAAGTTCCGTTACCAGGGAACAGTAATCTGCCCTATCTGTGATGTTCGGGAAGAAGGGGAAGAAGAATCTGCTCCTGAACCTGCTCCTGAATCTGTGGCAGAGGTACAGGCTCCGGAAGCCAGACCTTCTGCTGAAAGGGAAAGGCCGTCTTTTGAATCCAGGAAGAAAGCGCAGGCGCGCAGGCAAAAGCCCAGATTTGGCCAGAGGGCGCCGGAAACCGAAGATGAAGAAGAAAAAACTTTCCAGCCTGTTGAAGAAGAAACCCCAGAAACCCCAGAAACCTTTTATGAAACCGAAGTCGTGGAAAGGATAATTCCTGAAGTCAAGGCTGTACCTGCGGCCCGGACAGAAAGTGAGCAGGAATCCATGGTTTCTACTGCCAGTGGGAACTATAAAATACTGGAAAACCTCCTCCTTAAAAAAATGGTCAGTATTGCAGTTTCCCTGCAGAATGAAAAGAATCCGCGCAGCATTGCTGAACATCTGGAGCTGATTGAGAAAAGTATTGGTCTGATAGAACGGTTGAGGAAAATATAAACCTGAAACCTGATCGAGGTACCTGGTCGAGGTACCTGATCGAAATACTGATTGAGAAGCGTGACCGAAACTAATCATTGGAAACGAAGCTTGCCAGATATGGATCCAGATCGAAACAGAGTAAAAAAGGCACTCATTTTTGATTCAAAAGGGTAACCTCCTTTCTCTATATCCGAAACTGATTTTTCTGGTTTTTCTATTTTTCTAGTTTTCTTTCTAGTTTTTCTGGTTACACATGTACTTCTGGTTGTATTTGAATACGGAAACTTCACAGCCTGTCTTTTATCCTTTATACGGGCTTTCAAGGACTTCTCTGATCCTGGCTGCTGTTTTCGGGCCTATTTGTTTTACTTTTTTGAGCTCTTCTATGTCAGCGCGCATAACAGCTTCTACCGAGCCAAAGTATGAAAGAAGGTTTTTAGCGGCTTTTGGCCCGATATTCGAGATCGAAGAGATAAGATATTCCTGCTGTTCTGCAAGAGTGCTGGCAGATTTTTTTCCGTGAGGATTTATTTCACGTTTATTTTCTGTCTGCTCCCTCTTTGCAAGTATTTTTAAAATAGACGCGGTCTCTTCCTCATCCCGCGAATAAAGGATGGATACCCCAAAATCGATAGCAATAGAGACTAGAGAGCCGTAAATAGCATTTGGATTGATCTGCCTGGATGTAAAAAGGTCTTCCCCTTCGATTATCAGGACAGGTTTTTCATAAACTCTAGAAAGGTCAGAGAGCTGGGCAAAGAGATTGCGTTTTCCATCTATCAGGGAGCTTGCAAAGTCATCAGTACGCTTTCTTTCCACAGCAAGGCGGTCACTTACAATGTAATCTCCTATTTCAAGAGCCATAAAGCTGAGTTCCATGCCGAGCCTATCAAGAGCTTTTGCAACTCCGCATTTTGTTTCCCTGTGGTCGACCACAATTTTAAGGGGTTCTGCTGAATTTTCCCCTGATGCGGCTCCAAAATCCACAAGGGTTTTTTGTCTTTCTTTTATGTTTGCATCAGCTTTTTCGTTTCCTTCTTTCTTTCCGCTGTCACCCGGACTTCTTTCCAGGTTCATACCTGTATCTTCCCGGTCCCCGTTTCCATTTTCCCTGACATCTTCAAGACCGCTACTATCGCCGTCCGGATGTTTGTCTACATCCTCGCTTTCAATTTTATCCCAGATTTCGCTTTCGTTTTCTAGTAACTCCGGCTTCGAGTCCTGTCTTGAGTCTGGCTTCGAGTTTTGTGTTGAGTCCAGAACAAAGGATAAACCTTCAAAATCCGAAAGTGCTGCGCTTTTCTTTGAAGTTTTTGGCCCCAGGACAGCTTCAAGCCCGTGCATACTGTTCAGCATCCTTTTTTCCTTATTTTTGCTGCTCCAGTAATAAGCCTCGTCTCTCGTACCTTTTGTCACAAGAACAGTCACTCTGCCTTTATGCTGCCTGCCTGTCCTTCCTTTGCGCTGGATGCTCCGGATCTCAGAAGGAACAGGTTCATAAAACAGAACAAGATCTGTAGCAGGAATGTCAAGGCCTTCCTCGGCAACAGAGGTAGCTACCAGGACATTATATTCTCCGGCCCTGAACCTGTCCAGGATTTCTACCTGCTTCTTTTGAGTTAGCCCTTTGTCCTTATGGCGCGACCCCTGCCCGACAAAACGGACAGGAATAATTCCGGAGACTTCCGAAAGAGCGTTAGTTACCATTTCAGCGCTGTCTCTATAATTCGTAAAAACAATTACCCGCGAATCGGGGTTTCCTTCAAGCTGCTCGCAAACAATTTTTCTAGTAACCTCAAGTTTGGGATGCTCAACATCGCATTCTTTTACCCTGTAAAGGGTTTTTCGCATATAGAGGTCGTCCATCAATCTTTTTGCAGCCTTGCTCGCATTGCTGGAAGAAGCTTCAGCATCCAGTTTTTCCAGGTATTTTCTAAGAGCCTCAATCCCCTGGGTTTCCACCATTTCCACTGCATGGTTCACTTTCATTATTTCTGCGACCACGGACATGGCAGAAAAGATTGCAGGATCTCCTCCTATCCTTATTTCTCCCTGAAGCTTTTTCTGGAGGAGCAGGAGGTCTTTTTTAGAGACATACTTCCCGCTGCCCACAGAAAAGCCCATATTTCTGATAATTGCAAGCCTGTCATTGAAAATCTTTTCCAGATAGCTTCTTATCTCTGCCATTTCCGCAGGAAGATTGACATGAAGCCACTCTATTTCTTTTTCCTGCACATACGGCTTAACGTCCCTGTCTTTTTCCGTTTTTACGGCAACGTTCTGGACGTGCAGGGCTTCGCAGACCTCTGAGATTTTCTCATCCGAACTTCCAGGGCTTGCAGTAATTCCGAGGATATGCGGATTTCTCGCGCTCTCAAAATACTTCTCCGCAATAAAGGTATAAGCATAATTTCCGACTGCCCTGTGAGCTTCGTCAAAAGTGATATGGCTTACGTCCTCAAGGCCGATCCGTCTGGTAAGGATATCATTTTCAATTACCTGAGGAGTTGACACTATGAGTTTTCCCTGCGCCCAGAGCCTTTCCCTTTCTGTGGGAGAAATGCTGCCAGTAAAAGCAAGAACCTCTTCTTCAGGAAGAGCCATTACCTTTTTAAAGAAAGCTGCGTGCTGCTCAACAAGAGGCTTTGTAGGAGAGAGAATAAGGGCTTTTCCTCCGAATCGCTGGAGCCGGGATGCAATTACAAAAAGAGCTATAATTGTTTTTCCGAGCCCTGTAGGAAGGACAACAAGGCTCGAGCCTTCAAGAGCTTTTCCTGCGAGGTTAAGCTGGTAGAGTCTCTGCTCAACGGTATCAGGCTTTATCAGCGGATGACTCATGAATGCTGGTTTTTCAGGAAAAAGACTTTCGCTCATCTTAATTCGGGGGCTTTGAGTTTTACTTCATATAACTATTCTTCTTTAAACTGTTTTGCTCTAAACTATTTACTCTAATATTTTACTCTAAACTATTTACTCTAATATTTTACTCTAAACTATTTACTCTATATTAAGTTATTATTTAAGTAATTAAAAATTAAGGTTTTGCTGCAGGCTCTTCATCCCACAGCTCAGAAATTTACCATTTATTTACTATTTGTACTTAGTTCTTTAATTAATTCCTTAATTAATTCCTTAATTAATTCTTTTTAACCAATTCTTTAATTCAGAAATTAAAGGGTTTACCTGCAGATTCGAAATTTCTGCCCCTGTAAATCAGCTCATAAAGCACATTTTCGATCCCGCTGATAGGAGCCCTGATCTGCCTCATGGAGTCCCTGTCCCTGATTGTGACAGTCCTGTCCTGAAGGGTGTCATAATCCACAGTAACCGAGTATGGAGTTCCTATTTCGTCATTTCTCCTGTAGCGGCGCCCAATAGTGCCTGAGTCATCATAGTTGACAAGCAGGTTCTTTTCCCTGAGGCTTGCGACAATTACTTTTGCCGGGTCTGCAAGCTCTTTTCTGGTCAGGAGCGGGAGAACTGCCACCTGAACAGGGGCAACTGCACTTGAGAAGTGCATTACAAGACGGGCTTCCTCTTCGCCTTCTCCCTCAGCTTCATCCTTTGCAGTTTCAGATCCTTTTTCTGCCTTCTCTGCTTTTTCTGCGCCTTCTATTGCCTCCGCACCTTTGAGCCCGGATTCTGCTGCCTTCTGGGCAACATTTTCCTCGTCAAAGGCGTGCTCCATGACACCGTAGAAGATCCTGTCTATTCCGTAAGAAGGTTCAATGACGTGAGGAATTACGTTTTCTCCACTGACTTTTACGGTTTCTTCGGCGAAGTCAACCACATCCGAACTGACGGTCAGTTCTTCTCCGTCCACGGTAACTATGATCTGGTCCTTTGAGAGCTCTTCTTCAGAAAGCTGTTTTAAGGCATCTGCAACGGCTTTTGCTTTACCCTTAAAAAGAGGGCCGAGTTTACCCATATTCGGTTTTACAACAAAGCGGGTAACCATTTTGGGCTCGTCATATTCAACGTAAACGTAAAGGTCGGTTTTGCTAACTCTTGCATGGGCTTTAAGGTCATAGTCCGTCCTGTCGGCAATCCCCACGATTTCAACCCAGCCGAAGCGCTCTGTTTCAATTTCAGCGTCCCAGCAGTCGATTGCATAGTGCGCCATCTCATCTGTAAGGTGCTGTCTGAACCTGAGTTTTGCAGGGTCCATTCCTACTTTTGTCAGGAACTCATTGGTAAGCGCAATATTGTAGCCCAGAACTTCATGGGCAATGACTCCGCTCTTCACAGCTTCCCGTACAGTCATCCTGATGGATTCGCCCTTTTTCTGCGCTTCCTGTGAATAAAGAGTAAGTTCCTTATCTGCGAAGCGCTCGAATTTGGGGTGCTTCTTGTTCCTCGGATCAACAAAGATCTCACACTCAGCCTGAGTGAATTCCCTGAGCCTTATAACACCCTGCCTTGGTGCAATCTCGTTCCTGTAAGACTTGCCTATCTGCACAGCCCCGAAAGGCAGCTTATCCCTATAAAAGCGGGACAGCCTCTGGAAGTCTACAAACATCCCCTGCGCCGTTTCAGGCCTGAGGTAACCCTGCCTTCCGGTTCCTGGCCCTATTGTGGTCTTGAACATCAGGTTAAACTCATAGGCTTCCCCGAATTCTCCACCGCACTCAGGGCATCTGATTCCGTTTTTCTTAATAACCCTTGTAAGGTCTTCTGCGCTCAGGGTCCCTGCCGCCTCTGTCACATCTTCTACAAGATGGTCAGCCCGGAAAGCCTCTTTACAGTTCATGCACTCACAAAGTGGATCAGAAAAGCCTCCAACGTGCCCGGATGCGATAAAGACGTCTTCAATGCCTATAGTCGGGCACTCAATTTCCATATGCCCTTCCTGAATAACGTAAAATTCTCTCCATATCTGCTCTATTCGCCTCTTGAGCGTGCTCCCTAGAGGTCCGTAATCGTAAAAGCCACGGCTTCCGCCATACAGCTCAAATGAGTTCCATAAAAAGCCGCGGCGTTTTGCCAGCTCAAATACTTTTTCATATTTATCCATTTTATAAGTCCTCGTGATATTGATTGGGGGATATCAGGTAATCGTGAATTTTTAATTTGCTAGAAATAATAGATGGATAAAGGGAATCATTATATTAAATTTGCACTGCTCTGAGACGATGGGTAGAGAAGTAGAAAGATGATAGTTAACGGTAAGATTTAGCTACATCTACTCAAATTTAAAGTTCTCTGCAACTAACATTAAATTCAAGTATTGAAACTCTAAATGAATAACGGATGAGCATTCCTTCCCCTATCTACCAAAAAAGCATTCAGGAACTGAGATCACTTATTTTTGAAACTTTTAAAGATGAAAATGTTATCGTTATACTTTTTGGTTCCAGGGCTAGAGGAGATTATAGTAGAGTTTCAGATATTGATATTGGAATTCTTCCGGAAAACGATCTTGATAAGAAGAAAATAGTTTTATTAAAAGAAAAAATTGATGAACTTAACATACCCTATACCGTTGACATTGTAGATCTTTCTAGAGTTTCGAAAACTTTTAGAGAAAGGGCTCTTAGAGATGGTGTTGTATGGAAAAACTAATTCTCAGGCGCGTCATCCAAAGTGTTGAAGCACAGGGCTAAAACTTGCTTTTTTGTGCTTGTTTTTAATCCAATACCTTTCTGCTCTTGACTTTCCATTTTGCTTTCCATAATAGCGCAATTCCCAAAATAGTAAGAATTAACATCTGCCAGTTTTGTGAAAGCGGACCCAAACCAACCGTCCCTTCAATGGAATCACGAACCTCATCAAATGCGGCATGGTAAACGGTCGCTACGGCTAAACTCTGCGTGCTTGACCATATGTAGGCAAATACAACTGCATGCATAATTGTCGGTATCAAACTGATAAGCATAATAAGCGGCACTGAAATGAGAGGATTTCCACCTAATTGCGTTCCCATCACAACTACAACTGGCAGGTGCCATACCCAGGTGATAAAGCCGTGCAGAAGCAGTGCATAGCGGGTACTGTATCGCGTGAATAAACGGGGCAACAGATATCCACGCCAGCCAAACTCCTCACTAAAAGCCGGAATAAGCGTAATTGTAAAGCTAAGTAAAAACTCAGCCAGAATGGTTGTGATGTTTACGTCTTTAGGAGCTTCATAAATCCCCAGAAGCTGTTCAACGATTCTCGAAAAAGCCCACAAAAATAATGCAAGCCCAAACGCGTATACATAATGCCCGGGTTTGCCCCACTGCCAGCCGGCATCTTCAAACCCGTCCCTGAACACAAGCCTGCCGGCAATATAAGTGCCGACGGCAACCATTATCATTGATAATAAAAGGAGAGGTCTAAAGGCTTCCCCTAAAAGCGGGTACGCTATCTGAAAAGGCCATGAAAGCGCGATAATAATTAGCAAATAGATTTTCAGTGAAAAGGGGCGAGCAGAGATTTCGTTTTTCATGAAAAATAATAATTTAAATTGTAATATATACTTTATTAAATTTTATCTCTGCACCAGGGGATAGCCAATATGGAAGTTCATTCCAAATCTTTGCGCTCCTGTAATATTAAGATGCGAGAGGAAATAAAGGAAAAAAAGCAATCGGTTGATTACCTCCGATCTGCGCTCAGGTAGCATTTTGCATAACAAATTCTGGTCATGACTAAAAACCCGATACTATCTTCTTTTTTCAATCCAGGACCTTTAAGCTTTGTTTTGTTTTCGTGGCTTCTCTCCTTTTACCATTAATATTCAACTTATTTTTTCTAATCTATGGCTAAAAGGTTCATTGAAAGGCGTGTAAATTATTCATAAATTCATATAAAATTCTCTTATACAAGCTCAACAAGTTTTAATATGACAAGCTTCTAAAGCTAGAGTCGGTGGGGTAAGATATGGCATTTTCAATATGGAGATGCCTCTTCAAGACTATGTCGGATAGTGTATGCTATGAAGGACGTCTTCAAACAGAAGGCTCCTCCTGAGACTATGTTGGATAAAAAATATCCCGTACAGGGCATTTTCAAACAGGGAATGCTTTGAGGTAACGTCTAATAGAATACATTATCAGTGGGGTTAAGATAAAATGTTAGGAAAAAGTTTGCAGGAAATCGTAAAAACCGTAATAGAACAGAGAAGTATACATCCGGAAACGATTGTGGAGATAGGGGAATGGCTCCATAGTCTGGAATTTCTAACAATGAAGGTGATAATGTTTTCTTTAAGCGTTTATCACCTGTATGAATACACAATTAAACATGTACTTTAAAATTAGAAAAATACGCTTCAAAGCTGAAAATATGCTTAAAATAATTACTTTAACTGCAGCTGATTAACTTCTGCAGGTTTGCCTCCTTTCAAAACTGAATTGAAATTGCTCTTTACCAGAGCATAACTTTCCGGGCTAAAGTTGAGAGAAACCCGATAAAATACCAGTCATCAGCGGCCGGTTAAAGTAGACAAACTTTCTAACCCTTGTATTTCAGGACTTACACGGATCAACTATGACCTGTAAGAAACCGGAATCTACGAACCTGAGATCCCAAAAGTTAAAGCAAAATGCTTTTTCAGTGCTCAGGTCTTTCAGATTCCATTTTATAACCGTGTAAGTCATTCTTAGAAAGGGTTTGTTTCAAGCCTGGTTTAAAAGCTCCTGAGGTTAAAGTAACCCATGCAGGAAGGATCTAACACCTTCTTTAACGCCCCGCCGGTTTCAAAATTACGGGTACAAGAACAACTGGAACTGAAATAACCAGTTATAAAATTAGAAAAGGAGGTATTCCGGATCAAAAAGAATCAGGGCCTGAAATGTTTAAACAAACAGCCCTGTGTTTTATCTTTTATTTCGGCATTTATGCCGTTGTATTTTTTTCTTTTAATTCCATACATACTTTTTCTTGGCCAATTTGTTTATTCCTTATCTCGCTTTCAGTTTTTCGATCCTCATATTGGAGCAACTGTCCTTCCGTACGCATCATTAAGCACTTCCGCAAGGCCGGTATATAGGGATGCAAGACCCAGGATAAGCCCTACATAGCCAGCTATAACTAGAAGGCCTGTGTTCCCTGTAGCATTTACGATGGCCAGCAGCATGAACAGTACGAAAAGGACCACAAAAACAAACATTATAGCTTTACTGCCCAGCTTCAAGGTTGCTAATAGCATAACGAAGGTATAGACTCCCCAGAGGAAGAGGTAGGCTGCAAGTGCTATAGGCTCAGGTCCTTCAATCCAGCCAATTAAAGGCATAAGTATCAGTCCTGCAAGGGAGAACCAGAAAAGCCCGAACGCACAGAATGCCGTACCTCCGAATACACTCCCCTTTTTCCATGCCATAATACCCGCGATGACCTGAGCAAAACCTCCAAGGAATATTGCCATGGACACGATCATTGAATCTACAGGGTAAAGTCCTATATAACTGAGGCTTAAGAGAACCGCAGAAAGGCCAAGGCCAGTAAATCCCAAAGGTGAGGGATTTGCAGTTTTGTCTTTTATATTTACATATGCTTCTACTTTCTCTTCTTCTACCATCAACACCACTCCCCGGATTTCTCCGGATTTTAATCGTTTATTGGATTTTAATCATCTATTAATAACTATCAACAGTTATAAGTTCACACAATTACCAGTAATAATGGATACTCCAGCCGACATTCTTTTATCCATGATAGAGAACAAAAAAAATAACCTGAGCTAACTCCCGTTTCCCCTTTTCATCTCCAGATCTCAGGGTTTATTTTCACCCCCATTATACATTTCTTATTAATATATATTCACGATAATATATTATTTTTGTTTCTATAATTCTCTTTGAATAAAATCTGGTCTGGAAATCGTCTGTCTGCAGCGTGAAAGTAAGATTAGTGCAGCGTTTCCATAAATTTTAAATTAACCTGCAACTTATGGGAAAGTAGATGGTCCCAAAAATTCTCGTTACAAATGATGATGGTGTTTATTCGACAGGCCTGAAAGCCGCTTTTGACAGCGTTTCGGACCTTGGTGAAGTTACAATTTCAGCTCCTGCCGTCCAGCAAAGCGGAGTGGGCCGCTCGATTTCTATCTTTGAGCCTCTCCGGATCACGAAGACCTATGTAGGGGGCATACCTGCCTATGCTGTGGGAGGCACTCCTACGGATTCTGTAATCCTCGGCATTTTCACGATTCTGAAAGGTATGCCTGATCTGGTTCTCTCCGGTTTTAACATTGGAGAAAACATAAGCACGGATACTATTACCACTTCGGGTACTATCGGAGGCGCCCTTGAAGCTGCAAGTTACGGAGTCCCGGCAATTGCCGCTTCCATGCAGGTGCTTGATGAAGGACAGAAGTTCGATGACCCCAGGGACTATCACAGGGAGCGCTTTGAAGCCGGGATAAAAGTTGTTAACAGAATTGCCCGCAATGTCCTTAAGCACGGAATGCCGGAAAATGTAGACCTTCTGAATATCAATATTCCTTTCCATGCCGAAGAGGATACTCCGGTAGAGATTACCCGCCTTGCCAGAAAAGTCTTTAAAACCGATGTTGAAGAGCGTCATGACCCCAGAGGCAGGCCTTACTACTGGATTGCAGGCGACCTTATTCGAGAAGAAGAGGAAGGGACTGATGTGCATACAATAATGCAAAAAGGGCATGTATCAATAACTCCGATTTCACTTGATTCAACAGCAAGGATAGAGTTTTCTGAAATCGAAAAATACCTTTGATGGCAACAAAGCCGCGCTATATAAGTTAACTAAAAAAGAATAGAGCCTGTGCTGGACATACACCAGCTTTACTTTTTATTTCGGAAAAAACTCTTTTAAATCTCTTTTTTCTTTTCTTACTTTGATTCGTCCTGTTCTATATGAATAGAAATTTCTTTCCATTCACTGTCGATTGTGTGAAGGGTTTCTACCATTGCCTTGATAACATTACCTACAATTGTCTGGACAAATTCATTCATCGGGATTTTTCTGCCATCTACAAGAAGTTCGATTTTCATTTTTTTCTCCTCTCTGAGTGTTTTTTTCCTTACTCTTTTGCTTTTTCCAGCCTTTTAACTTCTATAATCGGTATATAATAAGGCTTTCTGCGGCTTACTGCAAGCCTGAGAAGTTTTTCTATTTCTTCGGGGCTTTTTGCTTCTCCTATATCAACAAGATTATCGTGAACAAGCAGACATGGCTTAAATTTCCCATCTGCTGTAACCCTGAGCCTGCTGCAGTGCGCACAGAACTCCGAATTATCCATCGGGCGAACGAATTCAACTTCAACTCCATCGATTACATATTTTTTTCTATGGTGCAGGTGCCGAACCATTACTTCACTCGCTCTTTCTTCGAGATTTTTTTCAAGGGCTTTTGAATCAATAGTAAACTTTGAAAGCTCAGGGTCAATATTCATGAGCTCGATGAGCTGCAGGATTACTTTTCCTTTATAAGGGCGGATGAAGTCCATCATTGCATCAATTTCATTCTCGTTTATGCCTTTGAGGAGCACCATATTCAGTTTCACCGGAGTAAGTCCGGCTTTTACCGCGCTGTCTATACCCCTGATTACTTTCTCAAGGGTCCCAGGCGGGGCTCCGGTGATTCTTTCATATTTCTCGGGGTCAAGAGTGTCCAGGCTTATATTTACCCTGTCCAGACCTGCAGATTTGAGAGTTTTTGCACGTTTTTCAAGCATGACTCCGTTTGTAGTCGCCGAGACTTCTTTTAAAGGAGGAAGACAGGCAAGGATATCTTCGAAGTCTTTTCGGAAAAGCGGTTCTCCTCCTGAAAATTTTACTTTACGGACTCCGAATTTTGCTGCCTCTCTGATAATATTACAGATCAATTCCGGGCTCATTTCCTTTCCTACGGGACCGCAAGCGCAGCAGTCTGCCCCTTCATTATGGCAGTACATACAGGAGAGATTACACCTATCAGTAATGGATATCCGAAGTCCGGTTACTTTTCGCCCGTAAGGATCGACCAGGAATTTTTCTTCTTTTTCTTCCCGAAACAGGAAGTTTTTCCCTGAATTTTTGTCTTTCATATTTCCCCGGCATATTTATATTATAAAGGTAATAATATTTTTTTGTAGAGTCCCGATCCGGTTATCTGGAATAATAAAAAGCTCAATGACTAAAATAATATCTGGTAGCGATATGTATCGCCTACTATAATACCTAATTGCAGCTAATATAAATCGATAGCGCATGTTGTTTAAAAAACTCGTGGAAAAAATATTGAAGCTTGAATTCTACTCGGTATTTAGCGAAATAGTATCCAAAAATCAGATAAATTTACTGTTTTTAAATTGTTAAAAAAGCTATCTGAAAAATAGTAGTTATATTCAATAGTTCCATTTTAACTTTATGTGCGGAGAGCATCTCTAACTCTCCAGCACATAAGTTAGCTTTTGGCCCGAATTATAATTATTCGTTTACCTTGTACAGTCGCTTCCGCTTACTGTTTCTTCTTTATCGTCTTCACAGTCGTTTCCGCTTACTGTTTCTTCTTTATCGTCTTCACAGTCGTTTCCGCTTACTGTTTCTTCTTTATCGTCTTCACAGTCGTTTCCACTTACTGCTTCTTTTTTATCGTCTTCACAGTCGCTTCCGCTTACTGTTTCTTCTTTCTCGTCTTCACAGTCGCTTCCGCTTACTGCTTCTTCTTTCTCGTCTTCACAGTCGCTTCCGCTTACTGCTTCTTCTTTCTCGTCTTCACAGTCGTTTCCGCTTACTGCTTCTTTTTTATCGTCTTCACAGTCGTTTCCGCTTACTGCTTCTTTTTTATCGTCTTCACAGTCGTTTCCACTTACTGCTTCTTTTTTATCGTCTTCACAGTCGTTTCCACTTACTGCTTCTTTTTTATCGTCTTCACAGTCGCTTCCGCTTACTGCTTCTTCTTTATCGTCTTCACAGTCGCTTCCGCTTACTGCTTCTTCTTTATCGTCTTCACAGTCGCTTCCGCTTACTGCTTCTTCTTTATCGTCTTCACAGTCGCTTCCGCTTACTGCTTCTTCTTTATCGTCTTCACAGTCGCTTCCGCTTACTGTTTCTTTTTTATCGTCTTCACAGTCGTTTCCGCTTACTGTTTCTTCTTTATCGTCTTCACAGTCGTTTCCGCTTACTGCTTCTTCTTTATCGTCTTCACAGCTGTTTACTGTTGTAGTACATGCCTTTTTACAGGTTGTTTCTTCATCTGCACCGCAGCCTTCCGATACAGTAACTCCACAGCTTGTTTCGTCAATCGGTACATACCAAGCGACTCCACAGTCATCTTCCGATACAGCTGCAGTGTTTCCACAGTCGCTTACCACGGTACATGTATCGTCACAGTTGTCTGAATCATCAGAGTCGCTTACCGTTGCAGCACATGGAGTACCACAGTCTGAATCACAGCTACATGACTCACAGTCACAATTCCCCTGTGCACATGCTTCGCTGGATTCGCAGTCACATTCTTTACAGTCAGATGAATCACAATTTGCCTTGTCATCAGAGTTGCTTACTGTTGGAGTACATTTATTGTTACAATCACACTCTTCACAGTCACAATTCCCCTGTGCACAGGCTTCTCTAGATTCGCAGTCACATTCTTCACAATCAGATGAATCACAGCTTGCCTGTCCACAACCCGCAGTTTTTCCATTTATTGATTGACCAGAATCTGGAGTAGATGCGCAGTTACACGAATCACAGTCACATTTTGATTGGGCGCAGGCTGAAACAGACTTACAATCGCATGAATCACAGCTTGCCTGTCTGCAACCTGCAGGAGCGTTAGAGGAAGCCCCTGCAGTTAAACTTGATATTGCATTCTCACAACCTGCAATAGAATTGCAGTCACATGAATCACAGTCACAATCTGCCTGGTTGCAAGCTATTATAGACTTACAGTCGCATGAATCACAGCTTGCCTGTCCGCAATCTGCAGGGTTTACTGTAGATTTACTACAGGTAGCTCCTGCAGCAATCAAACTTGACACCATTATTAAAATAGAAACACATGACAGAATTTTCACAATTGGTTTTTCATTAAAGCGCATTTTGTTCCTCCAATTGTTCCAATAATTTCGTCTTATCTTGCTCTTTTTATGTGAGAAGATATGGAACCTAAGAATGTCGATACCGTGAAATATTTAAAAATACTTATCTGACTTCCCAAAATTAAAATCAAAAAAAAGAATCTAAGCCTTCATTATAAAAAATAAAACAGATAAAAGACGCCTAAAACTTGATAAATCTATATAAAATAGTAAAAATAAGTTTAAAACTTTATAATACTTTATTCTATTTTATAATGCTATATCTTGCACTCAATTATAAGTTCCTTAATACTTTAAAAATTTTTAGATTAATTGACCCTGTCCGATCCAAGTTTTTTTTAGAAAATATGAATGAATCATATTATTTCGCAATTGCTATTCATTAATCTTTTTAAATAATGTAAGAAGCTCGAAACGGTCTGGTTAATAGGCTTATATATATTAATTATACAATAGTTACCAAATGACAAAAGGAATACTTATCGCAGGAACCCATAGCGGAGTTGGAAAAACTACAGTCTCCATGGGTATTATGGCTGCTCTCAAGCACAGGCAGCTAAAAGTCCAGCCTTATAAGGTAGGCCCGGATTATATCGACCCTTCTCATCACACCGCAATCTGCGGACGCCCCTCCCGAAACCTGGATACATACATGATGGGGACGGAAGGTGTCAGGCAGACAGTCGCCCGCACGTCTGCAGATGCTGACATTGCTGTTGTTGAAGGAGTTATGGGCCTTTTTGATGGAATCGATTCTACGGAAGTTGCGAGCTCGGCACACGTAGCAAAGACTCTTAATATTCCGGTGGTTCTGGTAATCAATGTACACGGCATGTCCAGAAGTGCCGCAGCCCTTCTGAAGGGTTATTCAGAGTTCGATCCGGAAGTCAGGATCGCAGGTGTTATCCTTAACCAGGTAGGAAGCCCCCGGCATGCAGAGCTTGTAAGGAATTCGCTTCCTGGCAATATTCCTATTATCGGCACAATTCCCCGACGGAAAGATATTGAGGTTCCTTCAAGGCACCTGGGGCTCTATATGGCCCATGAAAAAGACTATAATACTGCAGAAATGGCAGCATTTATCGAAGAAAATGTTGACCTTGATGCAGTAATTGGGCTTGCTGAGCCCTGTTCGGTTCCTGAAACTGATATCGTACTGAGAACTGGAAAAGATCTCAGGATTGGAGTTGCCTGGGACCCTGCTTTTTGCTTCTACTACCGGGATATGTTTGACGCATTCGAAGATAATGGAGCAGAAGTGGTATTTTTCAGTCCAATGGAAGGGGAAGTCCCTGATGTGGACGGAATTTATCTTGGAGGCGGCTATCCCGAGCTTTATGCAGAAACCCTCGAAAACTCAGAAACTACCCGGAAATTGAAAGGGCTTGCATCTGACGGTCTGCCTATCTATGCGGAATGTGGCGGCTTGCTCTATCTCTGCGGGACTTACGAGGTAGATGACCGTGTCTATAAACTGGCTGATGTCGTGCCTGCAAATACTCGCATGACGAACCGGCTGAAGGCTCTCGGATATACCGAAGCCCGCCCTATTGACAAAAATTTCTCTTCGCGCAATATCAGAGGCCACGAGTTCCATTACTCGCTTACGGAATGCGACAGAGATGCCAGGTTTGCATATGAAATGATCCGCGGGAAAGGGATACAGGACGGTTTTGACGGACTGATTGAGCATAATACTCTAGCAGGGTATATGCATTCTCATCCTGCAACCTTCCCGGTAGAAAAATTCGTGCAAAAATGCAGGGAATATAAAAAACGGTAAATTATATTGAAACATATTTCTTCTGGAATTTTGGAAAAAAAGAGCGTAGTTGAAACAGTTGTGAGAGAGTTAAATGAGAGATAAGAATTCTCTTTTTAATCTCTTTTTTACTGCTGTACCATCCTTATCTTTTAATTAATCGAAATACTCGAAATTCAGCTCTTTACAAACAGCAATGTTTTATATTATAGTGCTGTCCAGCCGCCGTCAACTGTAATTATCTGACCTGTAATGTATTTTGATTCCTCGGATGCAAGGTAAACGACTGTTGTATCCAGATCTCCGGATTTTCCTGCACGCCCCATAGGACACATGAACTCGATGATTTTCTCAAATTCCGAGTCAGCAACAACTCCTTCTGCCATTCCAAGGGCAAAGTAACCGGGTCCGATTGCATTAACAGTAATGCCTTCTTTTGCCCATTCGGTTGCCAGAGATTTGGTAAGCATCAAAACCCCTCCCTTTGTTGAGCAATAGGCTGTGACCGGCATCCCTTTCATTGAAACTGTTGAGTGGATTGATCCGATGTTAATTATTCTTCCATATTTTTGCTTTAACATTACTTTTCCGACTTCGCGAGCAAAGAAATAAACACCGTTCAGGTTGGTATCAATCATTGAGCGCCACATTTCATCAGTGGTTTGTTCTGCTTTGTCGACGAGTCCGAGGCCGGCATTGTTTACAAGGATATCGATTCTACCGAAGTCTTTTTCTACTTTTTCTACGGCGTTTTTGATCTGGTCTGTTTGCGTTACATCGCATACGTAATAGCGGCAGGTAACTCCAATTTTTTCAATTTCCTTCTGTACTTCCTTCAATTTTTCTTCGCGGCGTGCGACCAGAGCAATATTTGCCCCCTGGTTTGCCAGAGCCCTGGCAAAATCTACCCCAAGCCCGGATGAGGCTCCTGTTACAATGGCAACTCTTCCCGTTAAATCAAATAGGTTTTTCATTTCTCAATCCTCCCGATTTTTTCTTTAAATTTTTAGTAATTCAGTGACCTTAAATCTTTGTCTGTTAACCTTACGATTATTTCTAAATCAATACTTTCAGTCTGTTAGGCTGAGATTAATAAATATCGAAATAATCTTCAGGAACAGAGGTAATATACTGGAACAATGCTTAGAGAATTATTGAATGTGTTTTTATCAATTGACCGGTAATCTGGAAAATAACCTGAAATAATTAATCTGGAAAATAATCTGAAATAATTAATCTGGAAAATAATCTGAAATAATTAATCTGGAAAATAATCTGAAATAATTAATCTGGAAAATAACCTGAAATAGTGAGCCATATTCAGTATCATGCTCATGCAAAAGAAGGAATAAATATGAAATTTATATGCCCGCTTATTGTTGTTGCCAACATGGAAATCTCCAGGAATTTTTATGAAAAGGTTCTCAATCAAAAAGTACAGTACGATTTTGGAGAAAATGTGTCATTTGAAGGCGGCTTTGCCATACATCTGAAATCACATTTCTCAGATTTGATAGGCATAAACAAAAATGATATCATTCAAAAATCAAACAATTCCGAACTGTATTTCGAAGAAGAAGATCTGGATAGCTTTCTCCAAAAGCTCAGAACCACTGATTCTATAAAATATGTGCATGAATTAAAAGAACAGCCCTGGGGACAACGTGTTATCAGATTTTATGACCCTGATATGCATATAATTGAAGTTGGCGAACCAATGGAAAGTGTAGTAAAAAGGCTCCTGAGAGAAGGGTCATCAGTTGAAGAAACCTCAAAACGCACTTTAATGCCAGAAGAATTTGTCAGGCAGTTTTTATGAACGGCCAGTGACTGGCAGTTCTGAATTTTACTTTCATTCTTCTATTACTTCTTTTATATTCCTCAATCATTACCTGTTATTTTCTTTAATTTCTTTATAATTCTCTTTAATTTCTCTATAATTTTCTTTGATTCCTCTATAATTTTCTTTGATTCCTCTATAATTTTCTTTGATTCCTCTATAATTTTCTTTGATTCCTCTATAATTTTCTTTAATTCCTCTATAATTTTCTTTAATTCCTCAATTATTCCTTTATTTATTTTTTATTCTTCAATTATTCCCCTTTTTCTCTTTTATTTCATTTTCATTTCCTTTTTCTCCCCCGCCACTCTCTTCATTTTTCTTTTGTTTTGCCCCCTCTGTCTGTTCCTTTTCTTTATTTTTTATGAACACCCTTCTCTCGTAATAACCCAGAGGATGGCTGATTTTTTCACAGAGCCTGTCTTTCCCAACACAATTGCCATACGTCCTCATCGTGTCGCAGGCAGGCGGTTTATATGCATTGCCTGTGGAGCCTGCAATATGCTCTATCTGATAGAGGGTTTTTTCCGTATCAAAATCTGGAGAGACATTGAAAAGGTTGAGGATCTCGTCTACTGACATACCCACATTAAGCAGGAAAGAAGTCATCGCAAACCGCATTGAATGGGCCAGGTTCACTCCACCCTGCACATTAGCAAGTGCATGAGCAATGCAGGGAGGAAAGAGCTCAGGTTCAACAGCTCCGAAGTCCGTAGCACCGAATTTCTTTTTCTGGACCTCAAACTGTTCTTTGATCCCGGCAACATAGGGAGCACAGAAACTGGAAACTTCTGGCGGAATTTCCGGAATAGGGAAGGACTGTTCTATTCTTTCCCTTATTGCTTCTTCAAGGAGCCTTGCAAACTCTTCTTTTGTGATTTTTATTTTGCCTGCCCTGAGCTGGCGGTTTGTCAGTTTCCAGGATGGGTCTTTCAGGGAGTTTGAAAACCGGATATAATCCGTAAAATGCATGCCAAAATAAGAGTCCTGAAAATCTGCTGAGATCCCGAAATCGTCCCCGAATTCGAGCAGAAAGTCCGGGGTTTCGTTTCTCAAAAAAGCATAGGCAGACTTGGCTTCTGCCAGGGCATAGCGCCGGGTAAAGAGCTGATCATCCACACAGGCAACCAGCATCCTGGCAAAGGGATAGGAAAGGAGTTCTGAAAGAACCTGGGCTTCTCCTGAGAGAGGGGATTTTTTAATTTCTCCTTCAAGAGCCTCTTTTACCCTTTCTATTCCACGAACCCTTGCAGCCCTGTAGGCTCGTGAATTAAGGAGGCTCTCTAAAGAAATTCCCAGGTTTCCAACGTGGGCAGATGCTTCTGAAGTAAATGGGTAATATGCAAGTTTTTCTGCCTGCATGCCATCCTTAGTCCGACTCAATTCTCGGAGCCAGCAGGTAAGAGATTCTTCCTGCACCGTTTGCAATTTCAAAGTCAATCAGAATAGGGAAATCTCTTCCAAGGGAGAGAGTAACCTCATTTACCTTATTCGTTGGCTTGACTATATCTGTCAGGTAGTCCAGGGAGAAGAGGGAACAGGCTTCACCTGCTTTCAGGTCGATTAACTGGTCTCTGCCCATTTCCAGGCGGACCTGATCTGTATCACCTTTTGCTTCCATATAGAAAGTATCGCCAGAAACTCCCATGAGCATATGGTCGCTTATCTTTTCTGCGGCTTTAACGGCACGCCTGAGGTCTGCACCGTTCAGGACAACTTTAGCAGGCAGTTCGAGCTGAGGAACTCTTGGTTCTGCACGGATTGTTGAAGGGTCCAGAAGAGAAAGAGTATAGGACAGCCCTCCTACATCAATATGGAGCTTATTGTTTCCTTCCTCAAGCTCCATCCGCACTGTATCATTCCTGTCCGCAATTCCCAGGAGATCTGTAATTTTATTCAGGTCGATTCCTATCTCAGACTCGTCAGCGCTATATTCCTCAAAAGCTGATGATCCAAGCTCAAAAATCCCCATTGCAACATTGGCAGGATCAACTGCCTTTACTGAAATACCTTCGGGTTTAATTTTGAACCTTACCTCATCTACAATTACAGCCAGTGCGGCAATTGCGTCTTTCAGAAGCTCTGCATTAATTGCTGCCTTGAACATGATTCTTCTCCATCAAATAAATTAAGCCTTAAATTCCTTATCCATCCCCTGATATATAAATTTCCTTACAATTTAGGACTTCCCATTCTTTTAAGGGAAACTCCCTAAATCCGGATGAATGGTATGTGGAATCGGGCTAAACTATTAGGTTCAAAGTCCGGGCAACTATATAAATCTTGGTCAGAAAATCAGGAAGCTTCAGGCTCTGCCTGAAACATAAGAGAAGTTCCGACCTGAAAATCAGTTTTCAGAAAAATATTCTTTAAAGTTGTATTTTCCAGAAGCACGTTTTTAAGAAGGGCCCGGTAGAATGTAGTCACAGGATTTAGTCGTATTCTCTCCAGGTGAACCCGCACTTGGTACATTTGAGGAAACGGGTTTCGGATTCATCTGCAGACCTTAGCTGCCTTAGCCACCAGGCTGCAGTATTGTTCCCGCACTCCGGGCATTTTACACTTGTTGTTGGCAGGCCTGAGGTCTGTTCGCCTTCAAGTACAACTACTTCGTGATCGTCGATTTTGGCTTTGGAGACAAAGTTTTTTGCGTCACTTTCAATAGGTATTATGTTTCCGCATTTTCTACAGTGGTAATTGCCATCTTTCGGAAACATCATACTCTTGCATTTAGTACAAAACTGCATTAATATCACTTTTTGCATCGTTTATCATTTTATTGTGGTCAAAAGCCAGATCAGGAACAGAATCAAGCTCAAAAAGTTCAACGGCATCAGCATCAGAACCTGATTTTAATTCTCCGCGCCCTTTCGCAAGGTAACACACTGATACTGTATGCCTTCTTGGATCGCGTTCGGGATCGGAATAGACTCCGATAAGTTTGAGAATTTCCACAGAAAGACCTGTTTCTTCAAAAGCTTCTCTAGTTGCTGCTTTTTCTGTAGTTTCCCCAATTTCTACGAAGCCGCCAGGAAGGGCAAATTTTCCCTGATATGGAGGGTATCTTCTCTTCACCAGAACAAGCTTGTTTTTAAAGAGAATTACAGTGTCAACGGTCAGGCTGGGGGTATTATGTTTCATAAATGCCTTCGTAACTTGCTTTCCTGAGATCTTTTTCTCTACAAATCACATTCCTGATTAGCTTTTTCTGGCATCGCCAGGTAGAATAATATATTATTATTGTGCATATGGTAGAAACTCGTCATTATATTTCAATTATTCTTATGAACTCCTTTACTCTCTTTATTTGATTTCTAAGTCGTTCTCCTGTTCTCGTGCTACAGTCGAGTCTCTCTCAAGCAAAAAAACCCCTTACGTAGTAGTCTTTATTAAAGGTTTCTCTTTTATAGATAACCAAAAGGTTCTTTATTTTGAAACCGTAGAACCAGATTATTTCTCTTCTAAAATATAAATTTGTTATAATCCGTTATTTTTCTATAATAGAAATTTATTATTTATCTATAGGGCTCTAACTCATAAGGCTTCAAACCCTCTATAAGGAAGTAAAATCCATAACCTTTGAGTCCCTTATGTATTTGTGGATATGAAAACTTTAAATCCTTTGTATAATCTCTATGGAAATCTATTAATTATTTTAGGGAATTTCATGTTCTGCTTTCCAAAACTCCAGAACTTGCCCGAGATCTTCCAGTATCACGGAACAAAAGTAATTATTGAATATCTTTATCCCGGGCAAAAAGGTGCGTGAAAAATGATAGAAAGTTTACTCTGGCTCGCAGTCGGGTTAATGATTGCGTCATCCGTTATCCCCAGAAGTCTAAGAATCCGTAAGCTTATAGGGGGAATAGGATGGGGTGTGTTTTCCATCCATTGGGGTTACCAGCCTGTTCATTACTTCGAGATCAAGGACTATGCTAATGTAGGCCTCACATTCTTGTTTGCCCTTTTCTGCTTGCTTGTGGCGTATATAATGCTTCAGGAGTACAGAAAAGGCCCCCTTGTTCTGAAAGGTGATAGGGAAGTAATGCACCTGGCAGCCTCAACTCAGACTGAAGGAAATGCCCTTGACATAACTTCGATGCTTACAGGTGCAAGTGCTCTTGGAGCTCTTGTTTATTTCCCGTTTGCAAATTTTCCATCCCTGAATACCTGGATTATTGGAAACGTTACCTCACAGGTTACCTGGGTTCTCCAGTACTTTGGTTTTCCGGCGTATATGAAATCCTGGAATACGATAACTCTCAACGGGTACACGGTTGAGATTATCCTTGCATGTACCGCAATTGAAAGCATTGCCCTTTTTATTGGGCTGATCGGCTCTGTCAGAGCTCCCCTCAGTCGCCTGATTCCGGCCTTTATTGTATCCGTGCCAGTGATCTATGTTCTTAACCTGATCAGGGATATCTTTGTTGTTGTAGCTTACGGAGAACAGTGGTTTGGTACTGACAGTTTCATTATTGCCCACAACTATATTGCAAAAGCAGGCTCGGGAATAGCCCTATTCTTAATTTCATATGCTGTGCTCAAGATTCTGCCTGAATTGCTTGGAATGATAGATGGTCTCTGGGTAATACTCTCCGAAGAATTGAAATATCTGCTGCATAGATTTGCTAGGGATTGAGATCAATGATTGCAAAAGGCTCTGAACCCTGGCTCTTCTCAGCTGCATCTGTTACCGCCCTGCTTGCAATTCTTTCCAGGGCGACAGATAGTGTACCGTTCCTTAATTATATTGCTAATATGGGAATGGCTTTGACTTTTGTTATGGTTATCTTTTTCAGGGACCCCGAGAGAAAGGTAGAACCATCTGATGCTTACATGATCTCTCCTGCCGATGGTACAGTTATCGACATCAGGGACAGGAAAATTTGCATTTTTATGTTTCTTCAAAATGTGCATGTTAATAGAGCTCCGATCTCAGGAGAAATTAAGGAGATAATTTACAAAAAAGGTGGTTACCTCCCTGCTTACTGTAAGGACTCGGAGAGGAATGAAAGAAATGAATTTATTATCCATAGTAAATATGGGGATGTAAGAGTTACACAGATTGCAGGCACAATTGCCCGCAGGATTGTCACATATTCGAATGTGAATGATATTGTAGAACAGGGACAGCGTATTGGTATGATCCGCTTTGGATCAAGAGTTGATGTAACAATTCCTCATAATTTTGACATTACGGTTGAAAAAGGGGAGCGAGTGCTTGCAGGCAAAACAATTATAGCAACAATAAAAAATGACAGGGAAATTTGAATATGAACGTATTCCAGATGTTAAGACTCCCGGATCTGGTCTCTCTTTTGAACCTGATCTGCGGAATTGGCTCCATTGCAATAGCCGCCCAGAGTGATTCTTTTGGATTTGCTCTGATCTTACTACTGCTTGCTGCAATTGCAGATGGGGCGGACGGATACATTGCCCGCAGATTCAAAGGAGGAAAACTCGGGGAACAGCTTGACTCCCTGGCAGATACGGTCTCTTTCGGAGTTGCTCCAGCTCTTCTCATATTCCTCGAATTCGGAGTAAAAGAGCCTGTTGTCGGAATATTTGCAGGCTTTTATGCTGTCTGTGGCGTTCTCAGGCTCGCCCGTTTCAATTCCACGATTTCTGTCCCGAAAGCAGGGTTTGAAGGCCTTCCCATTACTGCAGGCTGCATAATGCTTGTCACATACTTTTTGCTCGGCAGAAGCTTTGTAAGGGTAGATGCTCTCCTTGCTCTGACTCTTGCCCTGTCCATACTTATGGTGAGCACAGTAAATTACCCGAAGATCAGGAATGTAAAAATTCTCGCTTTCGTAGCTGCTGTATTCGGGATAACCATACTGCTTTACTTTATAAACGTGCAGTATATGCGTATCTTTTCTTTCCTGCCTTTTATTCTCATGCTGAGCTACCTGTTTTCACCTTTCTTGAAGATTCCTCTTATCAGCATTACCAATAGTAAAGATTACGGAAACAAGAAGGGGTTAAAGGCTGAAATAAGGAGAGAAAAGCAGTAATGTATAAAACTAAATCGGCAATATAAAACTAAAACAGCAATATAAAACTAAATTGGCAATATAAAATTAAAACAGCAAATTTATCAAAACAGCAAATTCATTTAAAAAACCGTCTTATTTTAGTGCACTGAAACATCACATTAACAGGGAGAGGATTATTTGACAAAAATTAAAATAACGGATAGGGATAACGCGCTTTTCGAAGCCGGAATAAAACTGGGGGCTCTTTATCACCAGTTCACGGGTTCCCCTGTAAACCTGAAAACAGCTTCAAGCCTTGAGCAGGCTATCCAGGAAAGCATTTCAGTTCAGCCTTTTGTAGAGAATATCTCGGTGAAGATTGACCGGAATCTCTTAAAAAGCAAATTAAACAGCGAGTTCGGGTATACAGAACTTCAGGGTCCCATGCTTGATGTCAAAATCACTGTTAAATATGGTTCTTTAAGGGTGAAGGTCGCAATGGAATACGACTCTGGACTAAATTACCCATTGATGAAAATCCAAAGTATAGAATAATCAGAGATCAGACAATATATGGACTTTGAATTTTGACTGTTAAAATAAGGAAAATTAGCTATTAAAAATAAGGGAAGGAGAAAGGTCCCTGGATCAGATTTAAACCTCGTTTTTTGAAATTTCAAAAGCCCTGACAACCTTCTCATTCTGTTCAGGAGTACCGACTGTTACCCTGATGAAACAGTCTCCGGCTTCTCTGAACGAGTCACAGGAGCGCACTATTATTCCTTTTTTCAGAAGGCTCTCCGTAACCATTTTTGCTCTCAGGGGAGCGACATCCACAAGCACGAAATTTGCCTGCGAAGGATAGACCCTAAACGGGATTTTTTCTTTAAGGTATTCTCTGCCTTCCCTTGCAAGATTTATGCTTTTATTCAGATGTTCCGTGTCCGAAAGCGCAGCCAGCCCTGCCCTTAAAGCCGGAAGACTTACGGAAAATGGGGTGGCAGCTCTCAGGTACTCTTTTGCAAGCCATTCAGGCATTATCCCATAACCTAGGCGGAGCCCTGCAAGCCCGAACACTTTGGAGAAAGTCCTTCCAACTACAAGGTTGTCATACTCCTTTACAAGAGCTGAAAGGTTCCTGTCCGCAAATTCGACATATGCTTCGTCTACAAACACAAGGGCATGGGTATTTTCAACAATCTTCCTCAGGTCAGCTTCAGGAAGGAGGTTGCCTGACGGATTATTTGGTGAGCACAGGAATATAATCTTCGTTTTCGAAGATACTGCTTCAAAGACTTCTTCAGGGTTTACGGAGAAGTCCGGGTTCCGCCTGATAAAAACAGGTTTTGCACCGCAGGCTCTCGCAGGCAGTTCATAATAGGAAAAGGTAGGAGTAGGTATGATAACCTCGTCTCCTTTTTCAATGATTATCCTGCAAAGCCCATCAAGAAGCCCGTCCATTCCAGGCCCCGAGGCAACAATATTCGAGACCGGAAAACCTGTGTATCTTGAGAGAGCCTCTCTTAACTCGTGCGCGTCTGCCGAGGGATAGATATTTGCTCCGGGAGCTGCCTCTACGAGAGCCAGGACTGCTTTTGGAGAAGGTCCCAGAGGGTTTTCATTTGAACCCAGTTTGATGATTGATTCGGGCTTATGACCGTAAGCTGAAGCTATCTCTTCTATTGATCTTCCGGGAACGTATTCTGCAATATCAAAGATTTCCTTTTTTATGAGTTCACGCCTGCTCAAGGACATCAACTACCGCATCTATCTGGTCTTTCGTAATCACAAGTGGAGGGACAAGGCGAAGTACCGAGTCCGAGGTACAGTTTACAAGCACTCCGTGCTCCCTTGCAAAATCTACAAACTTTCCGCAGGGGTACTTGATCTCAACTCCTATCATAAGCCCTTTGCCGCGGACCTCAACAACATCGTCCCTTTTCATGCCTGAAAGCTTTTTCATGAAATAAGCTCCCATTTCCTTTGAGCGCTCCAGAAGCTTTTCTTCTTTAATCGCCTGAATTGAAGCAAGAGCTGCCGCACAGGCAAGAGGTCCGCCTCCAAAAGTAGAAGCATGCTGTCCGCGCTCGAAACTGAGCCCGCTGCGTGCTGCAATGGCACCCATAGGGAACCCTCCTCCTATAGCTTTTGCCATACTCATAATATCAGGCTCTACTCCGAACTGTTCTTTACAGAACCATGTGCCTGTCCTTCCGAAGCCTGTCTGAACCTCGTCAAAGATAAGAAGGGCTCCGGTCTCGTCGCAAATTTCCCTTACCTCTTTTAGATATCCGGGATCCGGAATATTGACTCCACCTTCTCCCTGGATAGGTTCAAGGATAACTGCTGCCGTATCTTCGGAAATCTCCTTCCTGATAGCATCGGCATCAGAGTACGGAACAAAAGCTGTTTTCGAACTTACAGGCGGCGTAAAAGGGTCCCTGTACATACTTTTGTGAGTTACGCTTAGAGCTCCTATTGTCCTGCCATGGAAGGAATGCTCAGCAGCTACAAAAGCACTTTTTCCGGTAGCCACGCGAGCCAGTTTCATTGCAGCTTCTACGGACTCGGCTCCCGAGTTACAGAAAAAGACACGTTCCATACCTGTAATCGAGGCTAGAGTTTCAGCAAGTTCTGCCTGAATTTCAGTATAATATAAATTGGAAACGTGGATAAGCTTTTCAGCCTGTTTCTGTATTGCTTTAACAACTGTTGGGTGGCAGTGTCCAACGTTATTTACTGCAATGCCTGCAACACAATCGATATACTCTTTACCATAAATATCCTGGACGACTGCTCCTTTGCCCTTTGAAAGCACAAGCGGTTGGCGCCCGTAACTCTGCATCACATATTTTGAGTCTTTTTCTATGGTAGAATTATACCTTGCCTGCAGGTCACCTGAATCAATAGTTTTCTCTGTCAAGTAAATTCCTTCCCTTTAAATTTGTAACCGTAAATTTATCTCCAAGCTACTGTGAAAAATTGTGTTCGATTTAAGTCCTTTTTCGATAATAAATCTAAATCCGTAAGTTTACAACTGGTTATCAGTGTTTTAATGATGTTTATCTCTTTAATAGTCAACTGGCTTCTACAAAAACACCTTGAGTTAATAACTTCCTGATTAGCTAATTTCCCAGTTTAAATTTTTCCCCTATCTTCTAATATCAGATGATTACTAATTCTGCGGATCTTTTGAGGACATTTAAGCTATCTGTTTACAGATTATCTATTATTTCTGGAAAAGAATGTTTTCTGCTGCAGAGCAAATTAAGTGCTCAAAGAATAAGGATTAGCAGAAAACTCAGTCTCCCGGAAATAATCCATTTAAAAATTCTAAGCGGAGAACCGCACACTCCGAATACATCAAAGAATCCGGTTAGCTCTGATGGTCTCCGGCTCCCTGTCTCTTTCTAAGTGATCTTGGTCCCGCAAAATGCCGGGTTCTTGCAAGAGATCTGGTTCTGGCAGATTTTTTCTCCATACCGGGCACAAAGCCATCTTTGACTTTAAGACCGGTTTTGATTGGAGAATCTGCTTCTTCAATATTTACAGCTTTTACGAGTCCTTTATCAGGCTCATTCCTTAGCTGCTCTTCCGCCTCGACCATAATCACTTTCCCTAAAGCGTTAACTTCTGCAAGCGGAGGCTTTTCTCCTGATGCCTCTCTTAAAAAAGATACTCCGGAAGGTGCTTTAATAGTACCGTCTACTCTTGCTTTTTCATGCATAACTACCGAATCAGCTCTTATTCCTCCGAATACTCTGCTGTTCTTTCCTACATGCACCTGCCCTTTCGAAATAAGGCTTCCATAGACTGTACTGTTTTCTCCGATAGTTATATTTCCTTCCGAATTGATGCTTCCTTTTAGAATCAGGGCTTTCCCGGTTTCGATGGACTGCACCCTGAGATTCCCTATTAAATAACAGTTGTTCCCGATAACTGCTTTTCCTCCAATCTCCATAGCTTCAGGAGAGATCCTTGTATCTGCAGGTATGATAAGCACTTTTTCTGCAGGCTCCTTTCCATCAAATTCCTCTCCCTCTTCGGAGTCATCAAAAAGCTCTTCAAGTGCTTTTTCCACCTCTTCTCCTTTGCCGAGGCGCATCATTTCCCTGATATACAGGAGTAGAAACATGATTACAGGCACGGGATTCCTGACGATGATCCAGCCTTTGGCTTCAAATCCGCCTTTAATTTTAACTTCTTTTCCTACGTCCAGGTCTCCTTCTACGATCAGTTTCCCGTCAATAGTAACGAATTCTCCCAGATATGCGTTTCTTCCGACTTTTACCCCGCTTCCTATTTTTGACCACATATCAATTCTGGCATCAGAGAAGGCTGCTATATCTCCGGAAACAGCAACTCCTTCCCCCATGATAACCGTATCTCCAGATATGCAGTACTGGACGCTGGAATGGTTACCGATAATAATGTCTCCATCGACTGTAATCCTGTTTGTTTCTATTCTGGTATTATCGGGAACCAGAAGGTTTTTTAGGATTTGTTCTGGCTCTGGGATGTTTTCACTCTCCGAGAAAACTATTTCCTGTTGTCATTTTTAAGTTTCAGGCATGGTTTTCGGGGTGCAGTTTTTAAACCGCGATATTGAAACTGCAATTATTCGCTTTGTAAGTTAGTGTTTGTAAGGTAATGCCCTATAAGTTAACTTTTTGTAAGGTAATTTTTGTAAAGTGATGTTCTGTAAGTCAGTGTTTGTAAGATAACGTTTTTTAAGATAGTTTCCATTCAAAAATAACTATCTACAATATATTCTTATTCATTTTTTCTGCCCATTCTTATTTTTTGAGCAGTATGGATTGCATCTTATATTATATCCAGCTATATGAAAATTTGTATAAAAAGTAAAAATACTTTTGTCTTCCTGTTTAAATTATCTTCCTTTACTTATTTTCTCACTTGGTTTTTCTTTCACTCTTCTCTTTTCGAAGCAGTACCCACACGTACATCCACAGCCGCTCCAGTGTCAAGAGCCAGGACCTCTGAAGGGGATAAAAGCAACTGCCCCGTAGCAAGCAGCCTGTCCTTTTTGTCCGTAATGAGCACTTCTTCCCCAGCCCTGAGTTCAGGATCAATCTCAATTACGTGCTTTGCAAAAGCTGTTTTGCCTGCCTCCACAAAAGGTGCAGCATCATCGGAAACAACTACCCTCAGCTTTTTTCCGGGAAGAAGCCTATGGACTATGGAAGCTCCTTCAATACTGAGAGTAAAAAAACCATCTTTTGCCCTTGCAGTTGCGATTCTTTTGCCTGAGTAAAGGACCTGACGCACTCTTTTTGTCCTGGAAAGCTGGAATGTTGACCCGTCAGGGAAAAGCTCTTTTCCTGTACCCTTCCCGAACTGGTAGTCCGCAATCATACGGACTCTCGAGAGTCTTTCTGAGTCATTGTTCATGAGGCTAGATAATATATGCAGGCCTTAAAGCCATTCCGGTTGTCCAGACTTCTGGAGTTAAGCTGATAGAATAAGTAAATTTATATTTTCCACATGAAATAATAACTTTTTTATATTTGTATCTTTTAACCAATGACTGTCTGGATGCATAGCAACCAATAACTTTCTGGATACACAGGCTTCATGGTACTGGATAAGAAGAAATAGTGCCTGATTTGAAAGCGTGCAGGCAAGTATAACTCTCACAAACCTTCAGAGACTTATGATGCATATGGAAATTTTTCCAGAGCAGCCACAAATTTAAATAAAGCCGGGATTTTGTTGATTCGTAAAAACGTTTCTTTGGATGAAGCTCACCTCCGGAAACTTCAGCCTCTGCTGGAGAAAAACGGAGGAAATTTAAGTGCGGCTATAAGAGAAGTAATTGATCTGGTTAGCCTCTGCCCTGAAAACTCTGGAAATTCAGAAGAGATTTATGAAAGCCTGAAAGCAAAGGGAAGCTTCCCTGAAACAGGGGAACAACTTCTCAGGAGCGGAGAGTTTGTTGCGATAAACCGGCAGATGATGAAGTGGCTTATTAGAAACAATGCTGGCAAGCTTATTGATGAAGATATTGTAAATGATTTTATAAGCCCATATTTAATTGCTACAATCCCCGAACTTGAGGCGCACCTGAACCGTATCAGTAAACAGCTTGGGTGGAAGATTGAAGTTTCGAGTTCCTGTGGAGAAGACATTCAAAAAAACGACTGTGCAAGTATTGATTTCATTGGAGGGGACAGGGATCTTCGCGAGTTTCTTGTAGAAGCGGTCTGTATTTTTCTTTCGCGCTGGATGAGTCTGGACACAGAGGCGCTTCATAGAAAATCAAATTCGATTACTGTATACCTCAGACATATCGCTCGGTACGATATACACAGTGTAGCTCCTGGAGTCAGGAAACTTTTTGGTCCTAAAGATATTCTTTATAGAGAGATTGAGGAAAAACCTGCCTTCTGGATAACGCTTGCGGAACTCTATACAAAGTTCAATTATCAAAGGGTAAATCTGGATAAGGATCTCTTTGAAGCCCTTTTAGCAGGCAAACTCCCTGATATCACAAAATACCTTGAAATCAAAGCTGACCGTTCACTTCGAGAAATTCCTCTTTCGGAACTGCTTCCTCTCTTTAAATACCTTGTAATTGCTTCACAGTTAGTAAATGATGTGGAGATATGCACTGAGAAAGGAAAAGAATGTATCAAAATCAGGCACGATTACTCCGATGAAGGTGTAATTTTAAAACTTATCCAGATGTTTTCCAATTTGTTTGAAGCCGGTCTTCACAAATTCAGTGTAAGGTACGTGTCAGAACTCATATTGTTTGATTTTTCCATTTCTGGTACTTCGATGCAGGATGCCATAAAAGTTTCTCCGGATCTGGATTTTATTTAATAAATAATAAATTTTATATATATATGAAAGATTTCATAAGCTTGCTGATATTCTTTAAGCTTATGAACGCCTGCAAACTTCAGGCTGTTATTGAAATATGATCTTTATAAAGCTGGGATAATCTTTGATTCGCAAAAACGTTTCTATGGAAGATGAATACCTTCAGAAATTGCAGCCCTTCCTGGATAAAAATAATGGGAATTTAAGTGCTGCAATAAGGGATGCAATAGAGCTTGCAGATGCTGCCCTTCAGGGCCATGAGTCCGTAGACGATGCCCTGGAATATTTTACACAGGACTCGACAAAGTACCCTGAGATTCGTAACAGTTTAATTGAGAGCGGAGAATGCATATTGATTAGCCAGCTTTCATTTCGATGGCTTATCGAAAATACCGATGGGATACTCGTAAATGATGAGCTTGTAAGTGAAATTTTCAACCCGTATCAGATTAAAAGCGTCTCAGACCTTCTTGAGTATCTTAATGCCCGCAGTCAGAATATGGGATGGGGAATTGAAGCTTATCTCGGTACCTAGGAGGATAAAATTGAGGTTATAGTGATTGAGAACGGAGACCCCAGTTTAAGAGCATATCTTGCTGAGGCAATCTCTGTATTTCTGGGTCGCTATCAAAACCTTGATGTTCCTTTTGTCCACCGGAAATCTAATTCAATTCGTATTTTCCTCAAGGAGCACGTATCTGATACGGATGTCCCTCCAGGAATAAGAAAAAACTTTGGAACCCTTGACTATACATTTAAAGAAATAAGAAGTAAGCCCGATTTCTGGACTTCTTTAGTAGAAAAATACAGGCTCCAGAGGTACCAGAGGATAAACCTTAACAGGGATGTTTTCGAAACATTTCTTTCCGGTGAGATTCCTGATATTTCAAGCTTTTTCGAAGCTATTGCAGGTAAACCTATTCAGGAGATTCCACTCTATGAATTAATTGCTATTTTGAAAAGATTAGTTTCTATTACCCAGATTGCAAATGATGTTGAAAAAACCGATGAGAGAGGGAAAATAAGCATAAAAATTCGGCATCAATTTTCCGAAGAAGTCGCTATTGAAAAGCTTATAGCGCTTTTTTCGAAGGTATTCCTTACAGCAGGATATGCGTTTGATGTCAGGACAGTATCGAATCTTATTATTCTGGAGTTTAAAGATCCCTGTTATACCTGTTCTTTAACTAACTGTAAATATTGAATTTTTTCCTTTTTTTATTAGACTGCTATAATTATACTATCTAAATATATATACGAAATTATCTTCTGAAGAGATTTTCAACCTGTACTTCTTGTGCTCTGTATGCTATTGTTTTCTACCATTCAATTCTCAGGGTTTTTATTTACAATCATATTCTCTTGTTTTATCTTCCAACAAAAAAATTAATAAGTGATGACTGCAATCTACTACTTGTTGATAAATCTAGAATAGTGCGGAGAGTGAGGAAAACTCGAATCTCTTTCATCTCCAAAAAGGGAAAAGAGGATGTCCACTTGATAGTCCGAAAAAATATCTCAATTGACCAGTGTTACATAGATAAATTAAAGCCCTTTCTGGACAAAAATAATGGAAATTTAAGTGCAGCAATAAGGGACTCTATTGAAACTGCTTCTCAGGTTATTGAAGGAAAAAAGGGAGAAAAAGGAAGTAAAGATTTAAATCAGGCTTTAAAAAATGCAGAATCTCGCAACAAACTGGTTGAAGAGGAAGAATTCCTACTTATCCATCATACAATGCTTGAATGGCTCATTGATAGGACTTCGGGCTTGCTTATTGAAGAATCAATTATATACGAATTAATAAATCCATATTCTATTAAAAGAATTCCTGATTTTATTAATCATGTAAATGGATTGAATAACAGGCTGGGCTGGAAAATTAAAGTTGACGCTGAATGCACCGGGAGCCTTGAACCGGAATCGGTTATTCTTACTCTTTCTAATGGCAATCCTTGCTTCAGGGGAGTGGTTGCTCATAGCCTCTCACTTTTCCTGGCAAAAAAAATGAAGCTTGACGTACAGGGTTTATTCTGTAAGTCAAATGTAACCAAAGTCTATCTTAAAAGGTGTGAATTTCTCGATTATGAAAAAACTCCAAAAGGACTTGAGGAACACTTCGGACCGATGGAGAGCACCTTTAAAGAGATCCAGAGAAAACCTGAATTCTGGAAAAATATTGTCAAAATTTATAGAGAGCAAAACTACGAGCGGCTCAGTATGAATAAAAAAACTTTTGAAGCTTTTGTTTCCGGGAATCTTCCTTCAGTTGAAGATATGGCAAGAGAATTTGAGTTATTTACAGGCAAACCTCCGGAAGCTTTCACCCTTGCAGAGCATATAATGATTTTTAAGGCGCTTTATCTTACTGATAACATAGGAACAGAGATTGAAGTCAGTACCGAGAAGGACAGCGAATACGTCAGATTAATTCATGATTATTCCGATAGCAAGGTTTGTGAACGTATTATCTCTTACTATTCTAATATTTTTAAATATATAGGACATCCATTTACAGTTACTTCCAGTCCTCATATGATTGTCTTTGAATTAGGAAAAAACTTGAATACCAGCCGCATTTCCGAATCAAGACTGACAGACTGGGAATCCAAACCTTCCTTTGCTCCGTAAGTTTGTATTCGGATAGATAAATTCATATGTGGAAGCTTACTATCATTTTTCATGAGTGATGTAATTCTACTATGGGACTGTCCTCTTCTTTTTGAAAAACTCTTCGTAGAATACGGGCTTGAGTGCAGCCGTGCGCTTTCCACGTCTCTTGGTACCCCTTACTTACCTGCCTGCAAAGTTCTTGTCCTGCCCACAGGCTTTGCAAATAAACAATATACAAAGATAGGAGTCGGGCTTGAAAGAGCCAAACGTTCCCTTGAAAAGTTTGTGGCAAAAGGCGGGACACTCCTGGTTTTCAGCCCTCTTGTGCCAGAATATGAGTATGAATGGCTGCCTTTCACTCTGAAATATGCAATGGAAGAAAACCCCTGTACACCCCAACCTGTGGGCGAACATGAGGCTCAAAAACTTATTGAAAACATTATCCCCCCTGCAGGATGCGACGGCTATTTTTCAGAAACTGATGCTCAGGTTGTCCTTGAAGATGAAAAAGGAAGACCCATTATGGTCGTAAAAGAAATCGGAGAAGGTATGATTGTCGCAACTACAATTCATGAGCTGCCTGCAGCCGGATTCTTTGAATGCAGGACCACGTGTACAAAAAAGGTTAAAGTTTAAAAGCAAAACTGGAGGTCAAAAGCTTAGTCCCGTATAATGTAGTCCGAACTTGTATAGTATAGTTCCAACTCTGTATAATATAGTCCTAATATAGTCCTGAAAAAAATAAGGTAAAATAAACATATAAACGTAAACAGAATTTAGTGCTGGGCCTGAAATAAATTTAAAAGGAAAAAAAGCTGAAAAGCAGCCCTTTTGCTGCTCCCTTATTTTATCTTCTTTATATTTTTGTCCTTTTTATACCGCTCTCTAAGTTTTTCAATTTCTTCGGTTTCATTTTCTATCCTGAGTACAAAAAGACCGAAACAGGGTTTTATAAATTGGAATAATATGGCATTTCCTGAAAAACCAATAGGGATAGATGTACCAAGCAGGAAAATGCCTTTTATTTTGTACCCGCCGGGTACAAGATACGTCTCCTCCGAGTGCTCCTTAATAAAGCTTTCACATTCTTTCGGATTAGCATGCTTCAGAAGAATTTCGAATTTGTACTCACTTAAACACACCATTTTTGTACCTTTTGTGTCCTTTTCTGCAGATCGGCCAGGAAAACTCTAAAAGTTACCACTACCCCGTATGACCGCTAATAAATTTACAGGTTAAAGTTATGAGGGGATGATATATAGATATAACATCTTAAAAAGAAAAGCGGAAGACTCTGCGGAAATCTTTGATTTATTCCGTGTATTTGCATAACACCAGAGCAAAAAGTCAATCATTATAAAAATAGGACTTACGCGGTTGAAGCACTTTTTCATAAGTTACATTAAAATACTTTTTTTAATATATTGGTATAAATATAATCAAAAAAAAAATCTCTGGGTTGAATTAAATAAATCCTCCTAAATGCACTGATCTCGATTACATCAACTTTCTTATCGCTTCTTCACGCGTATTTAGCTGTACCGAAGCTTCAAAGTGCAGTTATTTAGATTCTAATAATCCGGCTCATGACTCTTTTACCCGTCTTCTTCTAAGGCAGCCTCCGGATACGGAGGCTTTATGGGAAGAAGTAAAGGATATAGTCACTCCTTATACTGGCTTTCTTGTTTTCGACGATACTGTTCTGGATAAACCATATTCCAAGCATATGGATCTTGTTTACAGACAATGGAGTGGTAAACATCATCAGATTGTAAATGGGATCAATCTTGAAACCGTTGTCTGGACGTCTAATGACGCCATAATCCCTGTTGACTTTAGAATTTACGATATAAATACTGATGGAAAAACAAAAAACGATCATTTCCTTGATATGCTAAATAAGGCAGAAGAACGTGGTTTTAAGCCTGAATTTGTTCTGTTTGATACGTGGTATTCCAGTATAAAGAATCTCAAAGCGATCAGGAAAAAGGGATGGCACTGGTTAACGAGATTGAAGAAAAACCGGTTAGTTAATCCTGATAAGACTGGTAATGTAGCAATTGAATTGTTAAGTATTCCACCAGAAGGAATAACGGTTCATCTGAAAGAATATGGTTTCATCAAAGTATTTCGGATAGTTTCCGAGGACGGAGACACGCAGTATTGGGCTACAGATGTACTGGATATGAAAGAAGAAAAAAGGAAAGAGTTAGGGAAAAAAGCATGGAAAATTGAAGAGTACCATAGAGGAATTAAACAGTTTTGTGGAGTAGAACGCTGTCAGGCAAGAAGAAATAATGTGCAGAGAGCACATATTATGATGGCACTAAGAGCATTCCTAAGATTTGAAGTCCAAAGAATGAAAACAGGAATGACATGGTTTGAGACAAAGTTAAGCATTACAAGAAATGCTGTAAGTCAATATATCAGAAAACCAATATATGAATTAGATTAAAAAGTAAAAAACTCGAAAGCTGCCTGCAAAGCAGGCAAGTGCGTAAGTCCTAAAAAATTAAAACAAGGGATTAAATCACTGTAAAAACCAGAGCAAAGAGCTAGATCATTGTAAAACCAGAACAAAGAGTTAGTTTATTGTAATAAACCAGAGCAAAGAGTTTGATCATTGTAAAAACCAGAACAAAGAGTTAGATCATTATAATCCATTTGTAATTATACCAGAAATATTTTTACAGGTAAAGATCAGTCAGAAAGATGCGAAGGTTCTAAGATCCCAAGAATGGTCCTGACAATTTATATATTAACTTACTGATAATATCATGTTAAATCAGACCTTACAATTATTGAAAGGACTTATGGATAACTGCTGAAAAAATGCTGTCTCACTTCAAGAGTTTCCGCTGAATATCAATTGCAAAGGTTGAAATTCAGGGTTAACTCATATCACATCCTTACAGATAAAACACCTCGGAGAAATGAAATATTATGACCGGTGCAAAAGTGCTCCTTATGATGGGATGTCCAGGGGTCCCTATTCAGACCAGTATTGCTCTGTATCTTTCCCACAAACTGACCAATTTAGGATTCGATGTAACCGTTGCCGGAACAGGCGCCGCAACCAAGCTTTTGAAAGTTTCCGATTCCGATAGTTACTATGCAAAGAAGCTGACGGATCTCGATAAGACTCTGGAAGACATTATTGAAAAAAAGACGGATTTTGACATATGCTTTGCTTTCATGCATAACGATTCCGGAGTAACTTATGCAGCAACAGTAAGCGCCCTTTCTCAGGCTAAAATGTATTCCATTGTCTTTGGCGGGAGCGCCGAGGAATTAGCCCAAACGATAGAGTTCGAATGTGAGAAGATTGTTACGCAGGACACACACAATCCCATGCGCCTTAAAAACAAGCTGGACAAAGTAATGGGGGAAATAGCCAGATGAGCTGTATAGAGCAGATGAAGTACACAATCCTCCTGGAAAAGACTACTTATAAAGATGCCAGAGAGTATATTGAGAAAAACTCGGATGAAGTTTACTATGTATCTCCGGGTTACAAAATCTTCAAGGATTATTACGTAATAGGAGTGCCTCCGATCGCTATAGGAGTTAAAGGCAATGCACTGATTTTCACCTATACAAAGCCCTGTCACGGGAGTTTTGTCCTGACAATAGATAATGAGGACAGCGTAAAAGAGATTAATCGACTCAGGGAGATGGAGACAGAAAATAAAACCGTTCCAGTAAAAAAAGGCAAACCTTCTGAAAGTTCCAAAGTGTCTTCAAGCAGTTATCAGGATATGTGGAAAAAATGAACCTGAAAGGTATCGTATTATTGAAAAGTATCGTATTATAAAAGATTCCCTGATGAAATTCCAGGAAAAGATCAAAAGAACAGGATTTCAACATAGGGGAAGCGAGCTTTTTCTTTTATCTTTCCCCTAAGTTGATTTTTCAAATTAAGTTTTACATTCTTTTATTCTTTACACATCTTTTATTCTATTATCAAGTCTTTAACTTTTATTCCGCTTTCCACTATTTTTCCCACTATTTTTCCGCCTGTTATTTCTATAGCTTTAGCAGCATCTTTTTCCGGCAGGATAATTAAAAAGCCCATTCCCATGTTAAAGGTTCTGTACATTTCGAAGTCATCGACTCCGCCTTCTTTCTGCAGGAATTTGAAAATTTCCTGTGGCTCCAGAGGATCGTAGAAGTCAAAACCAAGTTTTGTCACCCTTCTCAGTTTTAAAAGCCCGCTACCGGTTATGTGGGCAAGCCCGTGGACTTCACATGCTTTAAGGACATCAAGGACTTCAATATAAATTCTGGTAGGCTCAAGAAGGTCGTCTCCTATGGTCTTTGAGCTGTCATACGGGCAGGGATCATGATAAGAGTATCCGGATTCCTGCATGATTTTTCTCACAAGGGTGTAGCCATTACTGTGGACGCCTGTGCTCGGGATGCCGATAATTACGTCACCTGCCTGGACTTTTCCCCCTTCAATAATATCCTCTTTTTTAAGATATCCGAGGCAGGTGCCTGCTAGGTCAAAACCTTTAATGATATCCGGAAGAGTAGCGGTTTCTCCACCGACAATGGACATCCTGGAGATTTCTGCTCCTTTGAGTAACCCTTCTCCTATCTGTGCGGCAAAGCCTTCCTCATGTTTTTCCAGGGCAAGGTAATCAACAAATGCTACAGGTTCAGCCCCTATTGCCAGAAGGTCATTAACATTCATTGCGATGCAGTCTATGCCTACGGTATTCCAGCGCTGCATCTCATTTGCAATGAGCACTTTTGAGCCGACCCCATCCGTTGTCATTGCAAGGGCATACTCCCCGAAGTCCAGAAGCCCTGCATAGTGTCCTATCCCTGTGAGAGGAGCTCCAATACCCTTTCGAACATAACTCAATTTGTCGATAAGGGTTTTGACGGTTTTTTCTTCTTCTTTAATATTCACGCCCGAATCCGCGTATGTTAGGTGCTTTTCGCTCATTGTGTGACACTTCCTGCCGCTTCATAGCTTTTTTTCAATTCCGTTCCCATTATAAAGCTGAAATTCATCGTGCAGAGTTTTGACTGCGGCATATGCGTCATCTTCCCTGACCACGAAAGAAATGTTGTACTGGGAAGATCCCTGGCTGATCATAATAATGTTAATCATTGAATTTCCAAGTGCCCCAAATACTCTTTTTGCCACTCCGGGAGTTCCTGCCATTCCTGCCCCTACAACCGCGACTACGCATACATTTCTATCCGAAGTAATCTCCTTTACGATTTCACGGTTGAACTCGGAATGGAGAGCTTTTAATGCAGGCTCCACATGTGGTTCACTGACAACGAAAGAGAGGTTGGATTCCGAAGACCCCTGGCTGATCATAACAATGTTTACCCCTGCCCTTGCAAGAGCGGTAAAAACCCTTGCCACAGTCCCGATCGTCCCTGCCATTTCGGCGCCTGAGATATTTATAAGGGCTACGTTTTTGATCAGGCTTACGGCTTTTACAACATGCTTGCACTGGAATTTCTCAGCCACCACGAGTGTACCCGAGAACTCCGGATCAAAGGTGTTTTTGACTCTTACCGGGATATGCTCACGCATCGCAGGTTCAATAGTGCGCGGGTGCAGTACATTTGCTCCGAAATAAGAAAGCTCCATGGCTTCTGCATAAGAGATCTGAGGTATGGTCTTTGCTTCGGGCACAATCCTCGGGTCTGTTGTCATTATCCCGCTTACTTCTTTCCAGAGCCAGATCTCGTCAGCTTTCAGGGCTGCTCCAAGGATAGAAGCTGAGAAATCAGATCCGCTTCTCCCGAGAGTAGTAACTATTCCGTCTTCATTTTCCCCTATGAAGCCCGTAACAACAAGAATATGGGAATCAAGCCTGCAAGTAAGCCTTTTTGATACAAGCTCATATGTCCTTTCAAGAGGGCGCGCATTCCCGTAATCAGACGTGGTTAAAATCCCTGCCTCTCCTCCGGTGTATTCAATCGAAGGAATCCCAAGGGACCGGACAGCGCCTGAAACGATAGGAGCAGCCAGGCGCTCTCCATATGAAGATATATAGTCAATTGACCTGCTGGTAAGTTCACCAAGATAACAGATTCCGATCAGGGCTTTTTCAAGCTCGTCTATCCTGAGGTCAATGATCTGGAGGACTTCTTTTGCAACATTGGGGTTGTCGATGGCGTCCCTTATAGCTTCGTGGTGTTTGTTTGTGAGTTCTGTTTTAAACTCTTTTACAAGCGAAACCTTGCCCTTTGTTGAGGCAAGGCGAGCGTTTTCCAGAAGCCTATCGGTTACTCCGCCGAGTGCCGAGGTCACTACCACAATCTGGTTGCCCTCATGGTATCTTTTAAGAAGCTGGGCAACATGACGGATTTTTTTTCCGTCCCCAACGGAAGTTCCTCCAAATTTCATTACAATTTTCATGATCGGATCACGTTTTAGCTTTAAGTAGGGTATTCTCACATCTCTATTTTTTCTAATGTGTTACTCTTAGTATTAGATATTAATTAATCTGACCATTATTGTCAGATTCACAGGCCAGTCTGGTACTATCGTTAGTTACAACCTGATAGATATGCTGTTAGTGCACAGCCGCTTTTCAGGACTGATCCTGCCTGTAAAGACTACTTTTTTCCGGCTCTCCCGTCACTTAATATATTTTATGCTGAGAGCCTGACGTCTATAGGATATGGATACTATATTATAATGTTTGTGTAAAATGGGTATAGGAATTGAAACGTTAGGATCGGCAGAAAAAGCTTGCTGGCAGATACTAAAAGAATATTATAAAGGTACCTGGTGGAAAGTGATATATTTTATCTGTAAGAAGAGGGGTAAGTAGTTGAAAAAGGTGAAGCAATGAAATATGCCGTACTTATAGGAGATGGAATGGCTGATTACCCTATAGAGAAACTGGGTAACAGGACTATTCTACAGGCAGCCCGAACACCTGCGATGGATTCCATTGCAGCGCGCGGCAAAACAGGGCTTGCAAAGACCGTACCTGATGATTTTCATCCGGGAAGCGACGTTGCAAATATGTCAATTCTGGGATATGACCCGGCAACCTATTACTCAGGAAGAGCTCCTCTGGAAGCTGCAAGTATGGGAGTGTCTCTTGCGGCAGATGACGTGGCTTTCAGGTGCAATCTTATTACCATAGAAAACGGGAGAATAAAAGACTACAGTGCAGGGCATATAAGCAGCGACGAAGCAGAAATTCTGATAGATACACTTGATTCCGAACTTGGGAAGGATAACATCAGGTTTTATCCGGGAATAAGTTACAGGCATCTCCTTGTTGCCAGGGATAACCTGGGAGCTGAAATGGAATGTACGCCTCCGCATGATATCACAGGAGAAAAGAAAGATAAATATCTTCCCCGAGGAAAAGATGGAGAGTTTTTCTCAGAGATAATTGAAGAATCTATGACTGTCCTGGAACTGCATCCTGTTAACCTGAAGAGAGTACAGGAGGGCAAAAATCCGGCAAATTCCATCTGGGTCTGGGGACAGGGTTATGCCCCCAAATTCACGGCTTTCAAGGAGCTTTACGGGAAAAAGGGAGCTATCATTTCTGCAGTGGACCTGCTTAAAGGCATTGGAATATATGCAGGGCTGGATGTAATTGAAGTCCCCGGAGCAACCGGTTACCTGGACACAAATTATGAAGGGAAAGCCAGCGCAGCCATTGAAGCTCTGAAAACCAGAGATCTTGTTTTCGTACATGTGGAAGCTCCTGATGAGGCAGGGCATGAAGGAAGTACTGAGAAAAAATTGAAAGCAGTTGAGGATTTTGACAGCCGCATAGTTGCTCCTATCCTTGAATATGCCGAAGCTTCAGATGAGCCTTTTACGATCCTTGTGCTTCCTGACCACCCGACTCCTGTTTCCGTAAAGACGCATACAAAGGACCCTATCCCGTTTGCAGTTTACAGGACTGATAAACCTGATCCGGATACTGTGAAATCCTTTGATGAGGACTCAGTTAAAAATGGTTCAATGGGGCTTGTAAAAGCTTCAGACCTGATAGGGATACTTGTAAAGAGCTAAGTTTTTCAAAGCTCTTTATAAGTTTTCCTGTTTTCAGGTTCTTTATAAAACTTCCTGTTACCTGATTTTTTTTCAGGACTTATTCACGGTTTTCACATCGGAAGCCTTTAAACTTTCTCAAGAAATTGATTCTAATCGATTTTCCCGGAAATTCTTTTTCTTTTATGCGTTTTTATTTCGTCCAGGCTCTTTTTTTCGGTACATTTTAGCTAAATTGCCTGAGAAAACTTATATATCCATTCTCAATATATTCAAAATTGCAAATCTATATCTGCATAATTTTTTTACTTAAGGGGGAATATTAAGATGAGATGGCCTGCTAAAAGATCGTTTTCAGGACCCTCGCGCTGGGATCCTTTTGAAGAGATTAGAAGAACACAGGAACGCCTGAACCAGCTGTTTGAAGACTTTATGCCTATGGAAGAATGGGGCGGTGGAAAGGTATACACTCCTGCCATTGACATTAAAGAAGAAGAAGATAAACTCCTGGTTACCACAGACCTTCCAGGGATCAATAAAGAAGATGTGGAAATCAATCTTAAAGAAGACATGCTTGAGATCAGTGCGAAAACCAGCAAGGAAAAAGAGTCCGAAGAAGAAGGATACCTTCGCAAGGAAAGAGCGTATACACAATTCTACCGTTCTGTTCGCCTGCCTTCCAGTGTCAGGGAAGAGGGATCTACTGCAAAAATGGAAAACGGTGTCCTGACAATTACTCTTCCGAAAGCAAAAATTGAAGAGCCGAAAAAGAAGATCGAGATCGAGTAATCTTTGAAAACAGAAAATATCCTTCTATGAAACCTCAGACTGCGATGAAACTCGCAGTTTTTCTTTTCCACGTTCTTTTTCTATATTCTTTTTCTACGTTCTTTTTCTATATTTTTTTCTATATTTTTCTATACTTTTTTTTATCGGATTATGTATTTATTCCAATCCTGTATTCTCTTTTGGCCCTTTTTTGGTTCTTATAACTTACCACTGTTATTTGTCCCGTATGTATTCTTTTTATAATATTCAGAATCAGAACACGGCTCTACACGAATTGAGAAATGCCCGTTTTTACCGCATATCTCCTTTAATCTGTCTTCAACATGCGTTGATATTTCATGTGCATCCAAAATACTCAGATCCCTGTCAACTTCTATATGGACATCAGCAGCCATTGCGTTTCCGATTTTTCGAGTTTTGAGCTCATGAAACCCCAGCACGCCTTCTGTAGACAATAAAGCTTCCTCAATACTCCTGTATGTCTCAGAATCCAGTGAAGCCTCCAGAAGTTCATTAAGGCTTTTATAAGATACCTCAAGTGCTACCTTAAGGATAAAGAAGCTCAGTGCAACTGCAGCTATTGGGTCGAGTACCACCCATTTGCCTCCAAGGTAGATCGCTCCTCCGACCCCTATCATGGTTCCTACCGAAGAAAAAGCGTCAGAACGGTGATCCCAGGCATTTGCGATTAAAGCGTCACTCTTAAGTTCTCGCCCATACGCTATGGTGTAACGGTAAAGCCATTCTTTTATTATAATCGAAAGGACTGCCGCAATAAGAGCAATTTTACTTGGTTCTGGAAGTGCTTCTCCATGATAAAATGTGATTACCTTCTGAATGCCTCCCCAGAAAATTCCAGCAGCCGCTACAATAAGCATTAGGCCTATGAACGCTGCAGTTAAGGTCTCAATTTTCCCGTGTCCATAATTGTGTGTACTGTCTCCCGGTTTTTTGGCGACCTTTAAACCCACAATCACTGCTATATCAGTTATAAAGTCAGACAGGGAGTGAGCCGCATCAGCGATTATTGCTGAACTATTGCCTATAATCCCTGCAGTAAACTTAAACCTGTCAATAAAAAGTTTAAGACCATCGAGACTTTTGTTACGTAGGCTGCTTTTGTATATCTATAATTCTCTTCCGGGTCAGAAAGATTTTTTATGCTTGTGTCATAGGCATCTGTCATAATTTCTCAGTAAATTTTAACTCAGTTTGAATAAATTTGAGGTATTATGGTCTTATTTTAATGTTTTTTTGGACTAGGGACTATAAATAAGTAATCAATAGATTTAAAAATTCTCTTTCATTGATTGAAAGCATAATTGTCTTTTTGTTACTGCTTTTTAACTTTCTTTTTCTCTTCACAGTAATATTAATTTTAAATCGCGCGTCTGTATGGTTTACTTTATAGAGATACTGGTACTTAACTGATATTTTTGCTTCTTTGGTGTTTTTGTAGTTTTATTGAAGGATATTTTTTCTTAAGGTCTTTAGCCATAGTGAGGGAAAATATACCTTATTTCCTTTGGTCTTTCTCCTTCTTGTTCTTCATCTTCCTCCGGAAATTCCTTATTCCTTCCGGCTTCGTACATTGCAATTTCAGGATGCTGTTTCAGGAATTCCCGCGAATAATTAGTAGTTTCCTTTGCTGAGGACTGGAAAGTTTTATCGATTTCTTCTCTGCTGAACTGCCCGTGGTAAAGAAGAAGCTGAGTCACCTTTTCTCTTGTCGCCTGAGGTTCGTTCTCGTAATCCAGAGAATAAAATAGTTTGCTTATAATAACTCTCAAGCTCCAGGATCTGCTTCGTTCATTGTCTTTTAATTCAAAAGGGCTCTTTTGCTTAATTTTCTGTACCATTTCATTCAGGTCATACTGACTAATGTTTAACACCCCTGAAGGAATTTGGTTTGCAAGCTAGATAAAAATTCTTAAAATTCTCCTAATCTGGCTTGAGAACTTATTTCAAAACAAAATTCAACCGAAAACTGGACAAAATAGAAAAGGCGGGTTTATGCATGCAAAACTCGAGAAACACAATAAACGGAAGATAGAATAAGTCAGGAAACAGTGTAAAAGGTGCGGCATCAGGAAATTATTCTCATCATCTTTTGCTCAGCCGGGGTAACTCTCATCATCGCCGCATGATCCAGTATATCGGTGGTCTTATTTATGGTTACTGCCTTTACTGCTGTAAATTATTGATCTATGAAAGTACTTCATAACGCTGTAAATCATTTTTCCCTAACTTATGACTTTAAAACCTTTGAGGAAACCCTTTGAAATTCGAAGCAATTGCCGTAGAAAAGATTCCCCTTATTCATAAAGGGGACGACCTGCCTTCTATTATCTGTAAAAGAATCGAACTCAAGGACAGAGACATCATCGTTATCGCCTCAACCATTGTTGCAAAAGCCGAAGGGGAAATCTTCAGGCTCGAGGATATCACCCCAGGGGAACAGGCTCTTGAAATTGCGGCCCGTACAGGAAAAGATTCCCGCTTTATTCAGGCTGTCCTTTCAAGGAGCAGGGAAGTTTTTGTCGAGGCACCTTTCATGCTCGTGACAACACTTGCAGGGCACACCTGTGTGAACGCAGGAGTTGATGAGTCCAACATTGAGAACGGGTTTTTACTTTACCCTCCTGAAAATCCGGACTCCAGTGCTTCAAAACTCGGAAAGGAACTTGAAAAGCTTAGCGGGAAAAAGCTGAGTGTAATTGTTACGGACACAAACGGGAGAGCTTTCAAGATAGGGCAAACAGGAGTTGCTATTGGTATTTACAAAATAAAACCAATAAAAAGGTGGATAGGGGAGAAAGATCTTTTCGGCAAAACCCTGGAAATTACAGAGCAGGCAATTGCTGATGAGCTTGCAGGCGCTGCCAACCTCTTAATGGGAGAGGGGGCAGGCGGCATGCCTGTTGTAGTCATTCGAGGGCTTGATTATTATTTTGAAGGAAACACTTCTATAAAAGAAACATACCGCCCTGAAAACCTGGATGTTATCAAAAAAGGCCTCCGATGCCTGCGGAACAAAAAATAAGCCTGAGGAATAAAAAATAAGCCTGGGAAAAAAGGTAAAAACGAGTAAAACGGGATTGAGCAAAAATAAGATCTTGGAGTAATAAGATCTCGAAGTTAATAAGACCTGGAGTTAAGGTCTTAAAATAAAAAAACGAGAGTATATTACGAACGTATCATGGTCAGAACCATCTTGAACCTTTCCACGGCGTTCAGCGCATGTGGTTCGTTGGCAGGCATTATTATCATGTCCCCTTTTTCCAGAATATTTTTGTTTCCGGAAATAATGATTTCTGCCTTTCCATCTATTACCTGAACCATGGCATCGAAGGGTGCAGTATGTTCGCTAAGCCCTTCTCCTTTATCGAAGGCAAATATAGTCACGGTTCCGGTGCCTTTACGGATAATTTCCCGACTTACAACCGATCCTTCCTGGTAGTCAATCAAATCTTCGACTTTTATTGTTCTGGCTTTTAATTCCTCAGGCATTATTCCACCCCTTACTCCTATTCCTTAATTACTCTTACTTTTTTTCTTAATTACCTCTTACTGCTATTCCTTAATTACAATATAGCTTATCAGGTATTCAATATTTCAGCTCAAAAGGAATATGTTCTACTTCCAATCCCGCGCTCCTGAAGAAAGCAAGGGAATCGGTATCAGGGTAAGGTATTGAGTATACTACCCTTTTGATGTTTGAGTTTATAATCATCTTCGCACACAGGATGCACGGCTGATGCGTGCAGTAAATAGTTGCTCCTTCAATGCTGACACCATGGATTGCAGCCTGAATAATTGCGTTCTGCTCAGCATGCACTGCTCTACATTTCTCGTGCCTTGTGCCTGAGGGAATTTTTTCAAGGTCCCTGATACATCCAACGTCAAGGCAGTGTTCCATACCGCTTGGTGCCCCGTTATATCCGGTTGAAAGAATTCGTTTATCCCGGACGATTACTGCTCCTACATTATTACGGAGGCAGGTTGCCCGTTTGCCCACTACATGGGCTATTTCAAGGAAATATTCGTCGAGGGAAGGTCTTTCTGTCATTATTTTTAATGAACAGTAAATGGTATATATAGTTATAACGTTAGAACTTGTACTACTTCTAACAATAAATTTAAAATGAATGAATTAACGCTATATAGAGAAAGAATTGTTTTTCGAGGAAGATTAATATAATCCATAGAATATAGAACTGAGACGGATAAACTTATTTACAATATAAAAATATGCGAAATTCCCTGCCCTGAATCAAATTTTAAGGATAATTTGAAGAGGACCAATATTCTCAGGTTACCGGTCATATTCTGACTATGAATCTGAATGGTTCCGACTTCAGACATGGAACTTTCGTATTCTAAACATGAACGTTTTCTGGATTCCAAATCCGGACAAAAAACTCGGATAGATTCAAGAAAAAATAGATGTATTCATCCGGAGTATTTAATTATGGCAACAGGTTTGACCGAATTTTTAGATAATTTCGTGAAAAGTCACGATAATCGCCAGTTGCTGGCATTCCCCCTTGCAGTGCTTGCGCTTTCTTTAGTAGTACTGCTAGTTTCCTTTGTAAACAGCGGGTCGCCCTTAGTCCTGGGAATGGAGTTCCAGGGCGGTACCCAGATCTCATTAGAAACTACCGAATCTCCTGCCGTGCTTGAAGAGATGTATTCTTCTTATCCAATCACGGACGTCCGGCAGACCGGAAGCAGAGTTATTATGCAGTTCGGGATTATGGACAATGAACAGCAGCTTCAGCTCGAACATGAAGTGATGAGCCGCTATTCCAATGTTCAGATTCAGCAGGTTGGGCCAGTTTATGGCCAGGCATTGCAGATACAGGCTCTGCAGGCTCTTATTATTTCTTTCATAGGGATGGCAATTGTAGTATTTCTTATCTTCCGGACTTTTATTCCCTCCGCTGCAGTTATATTCGCAGCCTTTTCGGATATCGTGATCGCAGCCGCTTTCATGAGGGTTGCGGGGATCGAGCTATCTCTGGGAACACTTGCAGCTCTGCTTATGCTTATCGGTTATTCCGTGGATAGTGACATCCTGCTCACAAATAGAGTAATTAAACGTCGAGGATCTGTAGAAGAGAAAATCTCAAGGGCTATGCACACAGGTATCACAATGACCACCACAACCCTTGCGGCACTCGCAGTTATGTTCTTAGTCTCGACTTTCGCCTATCTGATTATTCCCTCATTCACACAGATTACTCTGCTTTCGCAGATTTCAATCGTGCTGATTGCTGGGCTTTTTGCAGATATGATGAATACCTGGCTCCTGAATACGGGAATTTTACGGTGGTATGCCATGAAACCCGAATTCAGAGGGAGGTATAACAGATGAGTGATAAAAAAAGCCTTTTGAAAAATCCAAGAGTTATTATCTTCATTCTGATCCTTCTAGGTTCTATATATTTTATCCATCCGGGCTATACACCCGGAGAAGGGGTAACTACTGACCTTAACTTTGGGCTTGACCTGGAAGGCGGGTCCTGGCTCCAGATAAAACTTCAGGGCGTACTTGTCCAGATAGATGCAAATTCCGGAGACCTTGTCAAGGGAATTGTTGAGCCTATTATTGGAGCCCCTATTGAGATCACAAAAAATAACCTTGATGCAGGCGGTTCTGCCGACAAATCCGTTACCTTTACAACGTCCGCTCCTGTCAGCGCGTCCCAGCTTGAGTTTCTGGGCGCTGTGAGTGTGGATAGACTGAACGGAAACACAACTCAGGTAACCATCTCTGATACAAGTAAGGAATTCTTCATAAGGAACTACCTCTCAAGAGCTCTTGATACAGAAGTAGTTCTCACGAATACTCAGGATGGGATTGTCTATGAAATCAGGACTGCGGTTACTGAAGAACAGCTTGAGGCTTTGCTAAAAGATGTTGGAGGTTCGATTCGTGAGAGTGAGGATGGGACTTCAACTTATAGAGAAGGAGTCAGCACTGAAACCAGAGACCTGACAAGGGATATCCTTAACGACAAGCTCAATTCTATGGGTCTCAAAGATATTCCTGTCAGGACTGTGGGGGATGACTATATCCTTATCGATTTTGCAGGCATTGACCTTGCTACTGCAAAGGAAATCGCTGAAAAACCCGGAAAGTTTGAGATCAGGATTCAGACAACTGGAAATCAAACCGTACATGTCCTTTATGGTGATGCCATTGAAAGTGTAGGAATTCTAACTTACCACGATGAACAGTGGCACACTCCTTTCGTTCTGAAGGAAGAAGGGGCCAGAGCTCTTCAGAAAATTGCGCTCGAAACAGGGGCAGTTGATAATCCTGAATCCCATTACCTGATAATGTATCTTGATGATGTTGAAATCTATGGGGCTCCTTTAAGCTACTCTGCCGCTTCTAAACTTCGAGAAGGCCCTATATATTCCTGGGAAGCTTCCACGGGTACCGATGAGGATGCTAAAGTTCAAGCTACTGCACTTCAGGTTCACCTTCGGGCAGGCGCCCTTCCTGTCAACGTGCAGCTTGTGGGTTCAGGGCATGTGGATGCAGGTCTCGGATCACAGTTCAAAACTGAAGCTGTGATTGCAGGTCTTCTTTCCCTGATAGCAGTTGCTGCAGTTGTTTTCCACAGGTACAGGAGGCCAGAAATCCTGGTGCCGATGGTCGGGATCTCTATCAGTGAGGTTATCATGATCCTGGGTTTTGCGGCAGCCATTGGCTGGCAGCTTGACCTTGCAGCAATTGCAGGTGTTATTGCCGCAATCGGGACAGGGATTGACCACCTTGTGATCATTACAGATGAGGTGCTTTACGAAGGCAAGCTCCCTCCAACAAAAGTCTTCCTCTCAAGAATAGGAAAAGCCTTCTCAATCATTCTCGGTGCAGCAGCTACAGTAATCATTGCCATGTCTCCTCTGGTGGTTATGGGATTCGGAACTCTGAAAGGATTCGCTATAACTACTATCATTGGTGTTTTCATTGGTGTGATTATTGCAAGACCTGTCTATGGCATTGTCATCAAGGAACTGCTTGAGAGACATGAAAACGGAACTCAGGAAGGTGACTTTGCTGAGTAATGCCGGACAGGGATAAAAATTCTGAAAACAACTGAGTATTCAAAAGCTGAAAAATAAGGTGGAAACAATGCAGGATCTCTGGACTCTAAAATACAGGGCAAATACACTTGAAGAACTGCTCGGAAATGAACATGCCGTAAAAACGCTTTCAGAACTTGTTCAGTCCAGGGCCCTGCCCCATCTCATTTTTTACGGCCCTGAGAACTCAGGGAAAACTACGGCTGCTCTCGCTCTTGCCAGGCAGCTTTACGGAAATACCTGGAAAAACAATTTTGCATATTTTAATGCCTCGGATTTTTTCGATCAGGGGAAACGATATCTTGTACGGGACAGGCGCTTTGTCCGTTTCATAGGAACCGACGACCCGAAAAAAATCTACAAAAGCGTAATAGACATCTTTAAAGAAATCATTAACGAATATGCCGGAATGGCTCCTCTTGATGCCGATTACAAGCTTATCTATCTCGATAACGCAGAATCACTCAACTCGGACGCACAGCACGCTCTCAGGCGGATTATGGAAAAATACAGTGCAACCTGCAGGTTTATTCTTTCCACAACAAGACCTTCAAAACTCATTTCTCCCCTGCGTTCAAGGGGCCTTCAGGTCTTTTTTGCCTATGTTTCGGATTCCCTGCTGAAACCGCATCTCGAGAGAATTGCTCTTTCCGAACATCTGAAACTTTCAGGTGGGGCACTTGATGCAATCCTCTATCTTGCTAAAGGAAATATTGCACGAGCTGTTCAAACTCTTCAGCTTGCTGCCATAAAGGCAGAAGGCGCTGAAATCACGGAAGAGATCGTTTTTGAAGCTACTATGAAAGGCAGGGATGAAACTGTAGATTCACTGCTTGAGGCTGCTCTTGCAGGTAATTTCCCCAGAGGACGCCAGCTTATAGATGAAATGATTATTGAAAAAGGGCTTTCAGGGACCGATATCCTTGAAGGGCTTACAGAAGCTCTTATAGATTCGGGAGAAACGGATGAAGACGTTTCACGACTTATCGTAAAAATCGCGGAAACTGATGCAAGTCTTATAAACGCCACGAGTGAAAGGATCCAGCTTGAAAAGTTAATTTCCGTTTTCTCCTGATCATTTTAGAGATCAAACAGCTTCTCAAAACTGAGCTATTTTTGCACCTTTTCATTGCTTTCCTTTCTTCCGGCCTCTTATTTGTCTCTTATTTGTCTCTTATTTGTCTCTTATTTGTCTCTTATTTATATTTGATGCGGATTTCTCCGCATTTTCTCCTTATTATATCTTTCCCTCTTCTTCCTTTCCCTCTATTCATCTTATATAAATGATTCCATCTACTGTGTGGCAGAAATAACAAAATATATATACTATATTCCTTTATTTACTATTGAAGCAGCAAATCTTATATATGATTAGTTCATATTTTTTATTGCGAACAGACCGGAAGTCAAGCTTCCCAGAAGTTTATAGCCAGAATTTCTTCCGGTGGAAGCCAATTTCGGGTCTTCCAAAAAAATCCACAAAAAAATCCCTCCATCGCTCCCTGAATAATTCCCTCATTTCAGGGAGACATGCTTATGCGGCAGGGTTAAATTACACTTAAAAACGAAATTGCCTGCCGTTCTTCTATGTAAAAAAAGGTATTTCTGCCTGATGGGGAGATCAGGCAGATCTTCAAATAAATCTTCTAAGCATTCTTTCGAAACTCAGGTGTTTTACAGTGTTTTACTTTATTTTCTTTTAATTTTCTCAGTCTCTCAATACCTGTAATGCTTCACTGAGTGATACAGGATCACTGCAAAGAAAGCGACTATCACAAGCAGGAAACTGAAGAAACCTACAGGATCCCAGACGAAACCTATTCCTTCCCCTCCTGCTTCCCAGGAAACGAGCACAGCTCCCTGAAGTACTGTGGGAATAACCACACATGCGAAGGCAAGGACAAAGATAAACACAATATCAAAGACCTCTGCAATGACACTCTTATGAACCATGTCTTTTCCTCCTCAATCGTAATATTTGAACTCGAACATGTGGGTTTTGATAGACTCTCTTACCCTCAGGCATCCGATAGTCTCGATCAGGACGATCAGCCCTATGAAGATTATGTAAAGGTAGAAGAAACCGGAAGCAATTTCCCAGGTCTCGGAAAGGATCTTATAAATTATGAATCCTTCAACGCCTACAAGCAGAGCAAGCATGCCGATGACAAGGAGCGTATCTCCATTGAGTTTGCTGTGGTATTTGCTTTCAAGTTCCCTGTTATTCGTCTCCAACGCCTATCGCCTCCTTTCCTATCCTTCCATTTTCCGAACCATTGGGTAATGGCCAGCCCATTTCAGCCCAGTTGTTTTCGACGTTCGAATTCTTGTGCCTGTGGCTGAAATAGAAGTATGCAATGCCGTAGAACACAAAGGCAAATATCAGATTGTATTTGTAGCCCCAGAACAGCGTCGAAAGAATGGTAATTGCGATTGCAATTGCAAAGTAAGCAATATACGGCTGAAGAGGGCCTGCAAAAGGCCTGATCTTGCTTGTAGTTTGCGGGAATAGATTCCTGAACCGAATGAGGGAGAAAGGAATCAGCACATAGCAGAGCAGCCCCGAGACGATTGAGAAGGTAATCACCTGGTCAAGGAAACCGCTGAATGCAAACCCGATTGCAACAGGCATCGTGAAAATTACTGCCCTGTATGGGGTATTGTACCTCGGGTGCACTGCCGAGAACCAGCCGGACACGTAGTTGTCTCTGGACAGTGCAAACCAGGAACGGGAAGAGTCACAGACGCAACCGTTTGCACTTGCAACACAGGTAAGGAATGTCCCCAGCCCGAGCAGGGCAATAAATATAAAGATCCCGCTGTTCTGTGCAGCCTCAAAAAGCGGATACACGGAAACTCCGAGCATGTCCGTAGGGATCAGCACTGCACAGAGATAGAGTGTCATTGCCGCTCCTATAAGCAGAGTTATCATTCCGGCCTGCTGCCCGAGAGGTACAGCCCTTGAAGGGTGTTTACACTCTTCAGCGCACATAGCTGCTCCTTCTATCCCCAGGTAGAACCACGGCCCGAACTGCAGGGCTGCAAAGAGTCCTATCATGCCGTTTGGCAGGGCTCCCTGGAAGAGATATTCGGGGTGGATGTTCACTCCTCCGAAGGCAGTTGAGAAGAAGAAAACCACTATTGCAATGAAAGCTATCATGGTCAGGATAAAGTTAAGGGTTAATGCCGCAACAACGCCACGATAGTTAATAAAGGTCAGAAGTGCAATAACAAGCAGGGTCACAGGAAAAACCTGCAGCTCCGGGAAGATACTCTGTGCGATGAATGCAACGACAATAGCGTCTGCCGCTTCAAGGGCTATATATTCCATATAAACTGCAAGCCCTACACTGGCAGCTGCTCCGGGCCCAACAAATAACCTTGTCCAGTCATACGGTCCTCCTGCAAGTTTGGTTGCTGACCCGAGTTCACTGGCACAGAGGGAGATTATGACATACATTGTTCCTGCAACCAGCATGGCAAGCAGGGAACCTAGAATTCCTCCTTTTGCGACAGTAAAGTTCCATCCCATGTACTCTCCGACCAGCACAATTCCTACTCCAAGTGCCCATACATGGAATGGCCGCAGAGTTTTTACCAGGCTGGCGGCTTCGTTGTGTTCAGACATGCCGTATCAACCCCTTCCTTTTGAAACCCTGCTGGCATCCAGTAAAACCCAGGCCATTAGCCCGAAAGCCAGAAGATATATCAGTCCGTTTATAACAGTCCAGATATCCATTTTTTTATCCCTTCTTTTTTCTATTTTTAATTCTTGTATTCGGTCACCTATCCATGAAAAAAATCCGCATAACTAGCGCTATATGTTTATAATTGTTTCGCCTGATTTTTTAAAAAAAATTAGCCAGCGATAACCCGCTGGCTTCTGTCAGTTCGTATAATTTCAGGCTTAACTCTGGCTTAGAATACAAGTCCCAGGTCTTCGAGCTTCTTTCTTGCTCCGTCGTAGACCTGCATATATTCGTCAGTTGGGGTAATCGTCTTTACGTCGTAGCATTCCTGGAAGGTCTTTCCTGCCGGTGCTTTAGCATAGTCTTTCTCATAAAGTGCAACAAGCTTATCAAGGATCCTGTTAATCTCTGAGATTTCCACACCTGCAGTTGCCCTTGCTACTTCTCCCATCATCCTTGCTTCCATACCTGTTGTCTTGTCAGTCACGACACCCTTTGCTGATGCAACACCTGACAGGATTTCTCTGCCTGATGCCGTGTCCGTAATTGACTGAGCTGAAGCTTCAAGGAGGCACATTTCAGTACACGGGCCTGCACATGGGTAGTACTGGTTTCCTGAGAGCATGTCAGTAAACTCCGAAATAGTTGCACATGCCCATCCTGCAATAGTCAGGGTCTCCCTTGTGTTTGTTGATCCCCAGCGTATATGGACAGGGCCGTCAAGGTGCCAGCTTGCACTGCTCATAACAAAAGCGTTGATGTGGGTTGCAACATCGACAATCGTGGTCTCTTCAATGCCGCCTGCGTAACCTCCGAAGATTGGCATCTGTTCGTCCATGATAATGTCGCTGTTTCCTTTGTAATGTGCTATTACTGCTATTGCATCAAGGTCGATCTTGAGCTCGTTGAGCTGGGAGACTTCGTGGCTGTCTGATGAGATCTGGCCTCCGACACAGTCAGAGGATATATTTCCCTGGGCGGACAGGGAAGTCTCTGGGCCCTATATGCCCATTCCCGGGCGTCCTGCCATAGCGCATGCCTGCTTTATAAGGCGTGCTTCTGTCTTTGCTGCGAGGACTTCATACGGGCTTCCTGGCACAGGGGCTTTTCCGCGGACGGATGTCATGACACCGTCTACAATAGTGTCCACTTCTTTCTCAAGAGCGTAGCTCATGTGGACAGGCATGAATACTTCTTCTGAAATCGGAGACCCGGTAGGACCGCCCTGTACGATTGGCTTCCTCTTGTCGCCTACGCTTCTCTTCCTTACATTTACTGCGTCCCTGCCTGTACCGAGTGTGAATTCCTTCTGGACATTGTTGATTGCGTCCCAGATTTCGTCTTCGGTGTATTTTACGATCCTGTGGGTGTCGGTACAGTAGATACCGCACTCAAGAAGCATTTCAAACCCTGCCTGGAAGAGCTTTTCCATCATGTCCTTATCTGTGGGGATAAACTCTCCTTTGAAGTCGAGCCCGTATTTCTGCTTGAGCTCCATTGCTTTCATTGGGATCTTCATAAGGTCCCAGTCGTCCTGGGTGCACTTCTCTCCTATTTTTGCTCTGTCATAGAACTCATAGCAGTCGAATGATTTTCTGAACGTCATATGCTTTTGCCTCCCAGGGTTATTTCATTATGTTGAGTGCAACTTTTGCAGCTTCTGCAGCGTTTTCTGCGGTTGCGTCCGCGCCGATTTCATCGATCCATTTGTCAGAGACCGGGGCTCCTCCGAACATGCATTTTACGCTGTCCCTGAGGTTTTCTTCCCTGAGCCTGTCCATGAGGTCTTTCTGGCCGAGCATGGAGGTGGTCATAAGGGCTGACCCAACAAGGATGACTTTATGCCCTTTATGCTTTGCAGCCTCTTCAACAACGGTCTCATTGAGAACATCTACTCCGAGGTCAAGGATGTCAAACCCGTTTGCTCCGAGCATGGTTGTAACAAGGCGGTGGCCGATATCGTGAATGTCTCCTTCTGCAACAAAGGTGATTGCAAGACCTGTTCCTTCTTCTCCTTCAACCCTGGTCTTCTCAAGTTCGGGAGTAAGGATCTTCATTGCGGCTTCCATGGCTTTTGCGGACATCATGATCTGTGGCAGAAAAACCTCGGCAGCTTCAAATTTGTCACCAATAATCTTCATTCCTGGGGAAAGGCCCTTTGTAATAATGTCAAGAGGTGAAATTCCTGCATCTAGAGCTTCCTGTGTTAACTGTGCAGAACCTGCGATGTTTTGAGTAGCAATCGCGTTGGTTAATTTATCAAAAATCTCCTGGTTTGCCATTTTTTTTCCTCCGTTTCTGTCGAAACTGGCTTTTCTGTGCAGTACCGTAACAGCATTGCTGGGCAGTACAATGGTAAGAGCCTCAATAGACAACGGACCTTGTAAAGATTTATGCGGACATAAGCCCAAGCTCTGCTAGGTAAAAAAGCGTTTGCATGGGGTTCTTTACTTATGCTGCAAGCCCTGCGCCTTTTATTTGCCATTGGGCGTGGGGATGCCTTCACAATACTCTTAGTTGTCTATATCTGAACTATTCACTGCCATTGCCATTTCTTACCCGTTTTCGGGTTCTTTGTGAATAGTCTCTTCTCTCCTTACATTGCTACCGGGGAATTTTGCTGGAGACTGCAAACTCATTTCCCAGTCGAACTAGCACTCATATCCCAAATTTCCCAACAGTATGCCTGCTGGACTGCCTGGAACTGATCCGAATATTCGGATTCAATCCCTAAAAGAAAAATGAAAATAATAGTATATAAACGAATACCATAATTCTTTATTATATAATTTTTTAGAATATTTTCAATGATGGTTTTTCAGAATGTGGCGCCTAAAAACTGTATTTTTCCCTCCGTTTTTTCCATAATTGTCCATACAAAAACTGAAAAGGGAAAGATATATATCTTAGATATTGTGGTTAGTTAGGTTTTTCTGAATATCCGGTGGCTTTGGCGCAAAATATGTTTCTTAAATTGTTTATTAAAACGAAATTCTTAAATATAAGTATCTGTCCGGCATATATTAACCGGATCCCAAAAAGTTCAGTTTTAAGGATAGTTTGGGGCTCAACAGACAGAAAATTACTTTTGCCAATTTGAGTCAGGGCAAATAACAGGAAAAGTGGAAAATGGAAAAAAACTAAAAATAAGCCGGCTTCAAGCCGGCAGTTTGATTTAAAGGATTTTAAAATCTGCGATATTCATCAAGTACATTATTCAGTACTTATGGTTTTTGGCGCACTCAACCATTTTCTGAAGGTTGGCAGTTGGGGTCATGCTTACAATTCCACAGCCGACTGTAAGCAATCCGACACCTGCATCAAGTATCTTCTTTGAGGCTGCTGCGACATCATCAGGAGTCCCATTCCATAGTACAGCTACAGGATCAAGGTTTCCGACGATGATAGCATTTTCCACATTGCCTGTTGCAGTTTTTATGTCTACTCTCTGATCTACACTGATGGCATTTACTCCGGTTTTGTCCATAATGGAAAGGCCATTAGTTGTGTTTCCGCAGATGTGAAGGACTGTGGCGACATCAAGTTCCTTCATGGCATCGACAATCTTTTTCTGGTATGGGAGGGCGTATTTCTCATAGAATTCCCCACCTATAAGCTCATAGCTGGCTGTCGGGTCAATAATGGCTATTGTGTCTGCTCCATTCTCAACCATTGCTTTTGCGTATGCTATATTGAAATCAGAGCAGAAGTCCAGAAGCGCAGGGACAATGTCCTCACCTGTGAAAAGGTTCCCAAACCAGGCGTCTCCATTGATGTGCTGAGCAAGTGAGAAAGGACCTATCATGGACCCTATAACAGGGAGCTCTTTCCCGTATTTTTCGGAAAGGATCTTTACAGCTTCAAGGATTACGCCTATTCTGCCTGAATCCAGGCTGTAGTCCTTGATTTTTTCCATGTCTTCCATACCCTTTACGCTGTGCTTTATCACAGACGGCTGCTGCTTCAGGTCGCCAGCCTTTATTCCGCAGCCAAAAAGTTCGGCTTCAGCCGTAATGTCAAAAGGAACTCTTACTGCCTCAAAACCAACTACCGTATGCCCAGCTTCCGCAAGTGTTGCCATTTTTTGTGCGTCTTCATGGGCTTCAGGCCAGAAGGCTCCGGAAGCTTCCATCTGTTCAATTGTTGCAGTCTGTGTGAAACAAACAGCAGGCATTCTGTCTACTGGCTGTTTCCTCAATGCACGGTATAATCTTTCTTTTGGTGTATATTCTGTCATCTATAATCCCTCTCTAAGTTCTATAGACAGCCCTAATTTCAAAAACCCATACTATAAATAAATATGTATTATTATTCCTTAATTAAAGATTATATTATAAAAACTTATAAATTAATCCTGCGGAAACGGCTGAAAATTCTCCCAAAACAAGTAAAATTGTTTTCAAATTGGCTCTTCAGGGGAAACTTTAATGTATATAGAGGCTTGGGGTTTTACTAAGGTTAATTTCTCCAGAATCTGGCCGTATCTAATGGTCACGCCTAAATTTTTCTCCTGACCTCAGATATATGGCAGGCATGAGAAATCGGGAGGAATAGCTTATATATCGTATAAGTTATAAAAATATTCTATTCTTTTCCTTTATCGAATCAGGCGAAATTCATCATATCCATCATATCCCATTCTTTTCCGGGGCAGTCCATGGTGCCGTGACTCCTCGATACGATACTTCCGGAGGATCTGAAAAATGTACGGAATTGCACTTGACCTGGGTACCAGCGGTTTTAGAACCCAGCTTATCGACCTTGAAACAAATACGACTTTAAAAACAGTTATAACTATGGGTCATCCCCTGCCAGGAGGAAATGTTATGGACCACCTGGACTTTGCTATTACAACAGGGGAGGACGTTGCTCACGGAGTAATTATTGAAACCGTCAGGAGGATGTTCCTGAAATTTGATGTCGATCTTTCGAAAGTGGAAAGGCTTGCAGTCTGCGGAAATCCTATCCAGCTTTCTCTTTTTCAGAACATCGAAATCAGGGACCTGGCATACGCCGGAGAAAACAAGCAGAAAATGCTCGGAGTGCAGAATGTAAAAAGAGATGCCCGTGTGTTTCCAGCTTCGGAATTTTTCGGGGATGACCTCCCTAATTGTGAAGTTATTGTGCCCCCGGCAATCAAACACGAAATCGGGGCTGATGCCCTCGCTATGATGCTTGAAACCGATTTTCTTATCCAGACCAAACCTGCTCTTGTGACCGATTACGGGACAAATGCAGAAATGGCTCTTAAAGTCGGAGACCGGATAATAACAGCAAGTGCTGCTGCAGGGCCTGCTATCGAAGGTCAGGGTATAAGTTCGGGTATGCTTGCAAGCCCTGGAGCGATTTGTGATATAAAACCTGCAGGTGAATACTGGAGAATTATGGTCCTCGACAAAGAGATGGAAAAACAGGACGCTTACTTTATCAGCCCTATTACCGGTGAGATGAAAGAGTCCAATGGATACGAAGTTTCAGGCATTACAGGAACAGGAGTAATCTCAGCTTTTGCCCTTGCCCTGAGAAGCGGGTTGATTGAGAAGCCTCCAAAACTCCCCAATGGAAAATTGATTCTGGGGCCCGGAATTGAAATTACCGAAAAAGATGTCGAAGAAGCCGGAAAAGCCATAGGCGCAATCCGCGCTGCTCATATGACTCTGATAGTGGAATCCGGGATCAAATACGAAGATCTTGAGTATGCATACATGTCAGGAGCTTCAGGAGCTTACGTAGATGCCGAAGATGCCCGCAGGCTCGGTGCCGCTCCGGGTTATGCGAAAAAAATAGTCCAGTTCGGAAATACCTCTCTCGCCCTTGCGCGGGAACTTGTGCTTAACAGGTCCAGGATTAATGATGTTATCGAGGTTGCAAAAAAGATCACTGCCGACCACCTGATGATGGCTACCAGTGAGACTTTTAACAACTTTTACCTCTGCGAGCTCTCTTACTGGACTCAGGGCATGCCCCTTGAAATGTATGACCAGATGCTTGAACTCTACGGTTTGCCCAAGCTCCCCAAAACTCTTGAACACGCCAGCATAGAAAAACGTGTCAGCAAGGACATAGAGCAGGTTGGAATCGGTGGGCTTGCAATCCTGAAAGAAATTGGCATAATCCTCGAAGTCCCCGTAGAGAAATGCATCTACTGTCAGAAGTGCATGGAAGAATGCCCTGAAAGTGCCCTTGAAATCACTGAGACCGATGAAATCAGAATCGCAAAATATGACAGCCAGAAATGCCTGGGAACAAGCTGCCGCAGATGTGTCAGTGTCTGTCCTGAAAATGCGATTGACATTACAAAACTGAAAATCAAAGCAAAATAAAAATCTGTGGGACTTATTTTCCCACTCTTTTTTACCAGCTATTCATTCCGCTCACATGATAAAAGCATAATTTTTCTTCATCAATTAGTCCTCTTGAGCGAAGCGAAAAGGACGCGTACTCCCGAGGCGCAATTCGGGGAGCGAAGCGAAAAGGACACCGTCCTCCCGAGACGGGACTCGGGTGTGTCAGCGTCTGTTCTGAAAACGCAATTGATATTACAAAACTGAAAATCAAAGCAAAATAAAAATCTTTGGGACTTATTTTTCCACTTTTTTCTTTTTTTAAATTTAATTCTCAGTTATTATGCAATTTCTTTTGTGAACCCGTCGAAACTAATATTATCCTGGAATTATATATTTATATGAAAATACTATCCCAAAATCAATAGTTTCCTATGGGACCTAAAACATTTTTTCACGGGAATAATAACATAGGCAGATCCTTTTTTTCCTTAAAGGAGCTCATGGAAATTTTCCACGTCACTTAATGTCATTGAATATATTGTACTGAATGGGATTAGCATCATAATGATCCAGGTCAAAAGTTTATATACATTGTATCTATCCGTATGAACAGCTTTATCCGGAAATCATTCAGGATATCGCCAGTGGACTCATACAAAAATTTTTGTTAGTACCTGGACGAATGTTTGGGAACAATAATAAAATTAGACAGTTTTTGGATGAGTTCAATATGCAGGAAGTATTGATATGACTGAACGACAGGTTGAAAGTGTACTTATTGAAATTCCGCAAGGAAGCCGGAATAAGTACGAGTACGATAAGGAAAAGAAAGTTATTAAATTCGACAGAATGCTTTTTTCTTCAATTGTATACCCGTGTGACTATGGTTTTTTCCCGGATACACTGGCACTCGACGGTGACCCTTTAGATGCTATGGTATTGATGTGGGAACCCACTTTCCCGGGATGTGTGATAGACGTACATCCAGTTGCATTGCTTGATATGGAAGATGATAAAGGAAGAGACGAAAAGATCCTCTGTGTCCCGAAGAGGGACCCATTATGGAACTTTATAAAGACAATCGAACAGGTTCCTCCTCACCTATTAAAAGAAATTACACACTTCTTTGAAACTTACAAGAATCTGGAACGCAAAGACGTGGTGGTTCACGGCTGGAGAGGTCTCGAAGAAGCTCTCAGGGTGCTTCAGGAAGCTAAGGATCGTTATATTGAACAAAATAAGTTATCTAATCAGTGAAGACTATTTTTCTATCCTGGTCTGATATTTTTTCGCACTGCTAATTTTCTGGCAAGGGGCGCTTGCCCCCTGCTCTGTGTATATTCTGTGTGTACTATGCGTAACTTTGCGTAACTTTGCGTGTACTCTGTGTATTTTTCTTTGATTTATTCAGGTTCAGAGAGGTTCAGAGTTTAACCGTTCTTATTTAGAGTACGGAATACAGCATGGACGCCGTTCCTATCCCGAGAGGTTCCATTATAAGTTCAACTCCGTACTTCCTTTGCAGTTCCTTTGAGATTGCACAGGGAATTCCAGGAGTGGAAATCACGCAGTTTTCCGAAATCACGGATTCAGGAATTGTATCTGCACAGGGAGTTGCCTCGAAAATTATGGAGAATTTTCCGGGATTATCGGGATTAACAGGATCAAAAGGAATAATTCCGAGGCTAGAAACGGTTTTATCCAGGAGTTCTCTGTCTGCATCGTATCCGTAAACCCTGAACCCTTTATTTACGAAATGCGCTGCTCCCGGAAAGCCTACTTTTCCCAGACCCACAGCAAGCACATCCTTTGAGTCGGTTTTAAGGTACCTTGAAGCTATCTCAGCATAGATTATGCCTGTGCAGGGCTGGTTGTTAGCTATTTTCCCATTTTTCAGGTTGTGGGCGAGGAAAGTATTATCGTCTGCCATCAGGATTATCTGTGCTCCATTCCTTACCGCTTCATAGTACCCGCTAACATCAGGCATATCCGTAACGAAACTGTCAAAACCGAAGTACCCGGCAATTGCATGCAAAGACTCTGAGAAGCTGCCTATGATCCCGTTTCCTGAAGTCACAGGTACGATACCTACTTTTTCACAGCATGGGGTTGTGCCGTAGAAATCTTTACAGACTCCTTTTATATCGAGCCCTGTAACTCTCCGGACAGCAGAATCAGCTGCCTGAAGCTGCTTGTTGATATTTTCCAGGTCTTCTGGGGTTAAAAGTGCCATTTTTTACCTCTGTTTTCTATTTTGAAAAAATGTTTTCTGCTTTAAACAGCAGCTCCAAAACGGTCTCTCAGTATCGAAAGTCCTCTGGTCTTTTTAGCCTCGGCTTCTTCTCTGTCCCTGCCCCAGAAAACCAGGGTGAATACAGGGTCTTCTCCTTTACAAAGGAAAATCTCGATTCCAGGCTCTTCATAGTAACTGCCGTAATCATTTCCCATGGACAGCACCTGCTCCCCAACAGGGATCAGTGCACCATTTTCTGCAAGCATAAGGTGTTCATAAATGCAGTACCTGCCATCAGGAAGAGTTTTAATATCTTCTACCCCTTCTGAAAAGGCGCGGAAGAGAAGCTCTATAAGGTTAACTCCTGAAGAATAATAGACAGCAGTAGGAGTCTGGCTAGGGAAGCGGGCATCGATTTCAATTACTTTCAGCCCGTTAGGACCGGAGATAGCTTCCACATCCATGATTCCTTTTAAAGGCATGTTCGCTGCAAGGGAATAAGATATCTCTCTAAATAAAGGATCAAAAGGAAGAGGGGTTACCATATGGCAGTCATAAGTTTCGTCGATATATACGAGGGTTTCCTTTACCACGGCAAAATGTTTCCCGTCTCCTATTACCTCAAGGGAAACAACTTCCCCTTCCACATATTCTTCAATGAGCATGCCAGGCTCAAGTTTTTCAAGCTCTTCCCTGTCATAGATAATTCTAGCTCCCACACTGCTGCTTTCACAGGGAGGTTTTACAAAATAAGGCGGCTCGGATGGTTTATCCTGAGGGGTCGGGACTCCTATGGAGGCAAAGTATTCTTTTGATTTTTTCTTATCTCTGCTGATCCAGTAAGCCTCAAAATCGAAAAGTATCGGGCAGGAAAACTTTTCTTTTACGGTACTCAAAAACTCGATACATTCAAGGTTTTCATTTACAGGCAGTATGGCATCAACACTTCTTGAGATCTCGAGGAGTTTTTCCGGCTCTTTTATTATATCAAAACACTGGAATTCGTCTGCATAGTTCCTTATTAGCGCCTGCGGGTTTTTATCTATCACAAGCACTTTCATTCCTGCTTTCTTAGATAGGTATGCAGCTTCGAAGCCCTGGAGCTTCCCGCCTATAAGGCATATCGTTTTCAGGCTAGCACCCCAGGACTTTTTCAAACTCGGTCTGCGGTGCAGGCTCCATTCCCATGACCCTCAGCCTTTTGACAACACTTGTGATATCCCTGTCTCGCTCTTCCATACCGCGGTCATAATTGGCAACTCCTTCTAACCGGGAATCGGGAGGAAGAATAGAAGTTACAATATTTGCTCCGGCGTTCAGGCGGTGAACCATGCCGTCAATGCCTTCCAGGTCAAGGGAGGCAGGAATCAGGCATTTCGGGAACATAAGCCTGAGAATTGCTATAATCTTCAGTTCCGAAAGCTTTGAACTATCGCTAAAACCCTCAAGTGGAGTCCCTTCCTGGGGCAGAAAAGTCATAACTCTTACCATATCCGGACCATTTGCTTTCATTCCCCTGAGGGACACAAGAGTTGATTCTATATCATTTCCTACGCCGGTAAGGATCCCGTCTTCTATACAGTATCCCTGCTGTTTTGCAAAGAGGCGAGCGTTAAACCGCCCCTCGAAAGACTGGCCAACCCGAAGCTTTCCGTAAAGGTCACGGTCATAGGTTTCCTGGTAAAGAGCGAAGAAATTCGCTCCTTTTTCCCTGGCTTTGAGAAGGGTATCGTTATCCATCACTCCGGGTGAAATCATTATTGGAAGCCCGAGCTCTTCTTTTACTACCCTGACAAGCTCAACAAAACGGTCAGGATCATCATAGTAATAAGGATCCTCCCCCATTGTCAGGTCAATCATGTGAAAGCCTGCCCCTTTCAGGGCTTTGCACATCCCTTTTACTTCTTCTTCGGTCAACCGGTAGCGGTTAATCTCATTTTTACAGTTATAATAACAGAATGCACACTGGTTTTTACAATAAGTCGAAAAATAAATGAAACAGTTCAAAAACACCCTGTTGCCGAAATAATGGTTTCTGACCTTCTGGGCTACGTAGTAAAGCTTTTCCAGTTCCTCTTCAGATTCGAGAGATAAAAGAGCTCTCAGGTCATCGTCAGATAATTCGAAGCCTTCAATTATTTTCTCTCCGAGCTTATCAAGCTCCTCGGTTGCCATTTTTTGAATCAAAATTTCACCCTCTCATAAATTTACCTTTTTCCATCCTTGCAGCTTTCCTCTCAAATTTTTCATACAAAATCCTCCGGAACATTTTGCCATTTTAATGTTCCAGGATTACTGCCTTCTAATTACTGCCTTCTATTATCTTCAGTTAATATCGCCATTTATTGCCATCTGTAGACGTTTATTGTCATTTATCGCTATCTCTCGACGCTTTTGCTGTTCTGATATCTTTAACCGATATCCTGTTAAGTCCTCACATGCCTTCCTTCGAAAACTTCCAGATTACAGGTTTGTAGAAATTCCGTTATAGTAAGATTCGGACCTTGCCGCCCTCTTGATATTCTTGAAGTTATGCTTAACCTTTAACAGGCGTTCAAGGCCAAAACCTGCACCTATCCACGGCTTATCAATGCCCCATTCCCGGTCAAGCGGTATGGGACCAACAACCGCAGAGGAAAGTTCAAGGTCGCCATGCATCACATCAAGGGTATCCCCATACACCATGCAGGAATCGCCCACAATCTCGAAATCGATTCCAAGGTGGTTAAGGAAATCCGTGATTATGCCTTCAAGGTTTTCTCTTGTGCAGCCAGACCCCATCTGACAGAAGTTCAGCATGGTAAACTCTTCAAGGTGCTCTTTGCCGTCAGACTCCTTTCTGTAGCAGGGGCCAATTTCGAAGATTTTTATCGGGTCGGGCAGAGCCCTGTCAAGCTTGCGCAGGTAATTGTAAAGGTTTGGGGCAAGCATAGGCCTTAAACAGAAGTTCTTATCTACCCTGAATATCTGCTTGGAAAGTTCTGTATCATTATCAATGCCCATCCTTTCGATATATTCAACTGGAATCAGAATAGGGGACTTAATTTCCAGAAAACCTCTGTCAACAAAGAATTTTGTAATATCGCGCTCCAGTTTTCCCAGGTAATTCTCTCGTTCTTCGGCATAGATTTGCTGCAGGTCCTTTTTTCTCCTGGAAAGAAGCCGGGACTCAAGTTCCCTGAAAGGCGTTCCTGAGTTTAAAGAAATCTCGTCTTCCGGGCTTAACAGGCCTTCAAGCCTGTCAATCTGGCTCTTTGTAAGCGCAGGAGCGCTTGCCTGAACAGGGGCTGCAGTGGTCGCAGGGCTTGCCATCCCCTTTGATACTGCAGGTGTTGCCGAAGGAGAGCTTGCTGCTGAGACGGAAACAGATGCTGGTGCGGAAACAGATTCAGGTGCAGAAACCGGTGTAGCGGGGGCAGGTTGAGGTTTAGAAGAAGCAGCCTGTATCGTTGCTGTAGTTTCAAGAGGCTTTGGGGCTCTTGCAACGGATTTAGGCATTGCTTTTTTAGTTTTACTTGGAACAGAAACAACCTTGACTTTCACGCTGGCCTGAGCTTCGCTTGCCTTTGTCAGGAAGTTATTAATATCCTCGTCCGAAACCCTGCAGTGTCTACAGGTCTTTTTATATTTGTGGTGTCTGAGCGCCCTTGCAGTCCTGCTGCTCCTGGAATTGTTTACAACAAGCCTGTCTCCACATGCCATTTCAATATAGATCTTGCTTCGTGAGACTTCGTGGTTCTTGATTTTATGAATTGTTCCGGTCCTGGACATCCAGAGCCCGGTTGCAGATATCAGAGTGCTTAATGGTTTTTTATCCATAGTGTTACCCCTCGGTGAACTAAAACCCGGATAATTTCCAAGAACAGTATTCAGAACCCCGGCTTACAAAACATAAGCGTGGAGTCAGCAATTGCTGACAGCTACCCGGAAAAGAAATGAATATCCCAGTAGATAGAAACAGTTTATAGACTCCGGAAACCCTTCCTGATTCTATAAAAAATCTCAGTGGAATGTTATGCAAGTGCCATTCCGGGATTCAGAAACGTGGCGGAAACCCCGGGAATCTAACCCGGCTGAACGGATTTAGAGTCCATTCGATCTACATGATCAGGTTTCCTCCTTGACAAAACAGAATAAAGATCCCTTAGTTGTTTTTTTTCTTTATAGCAATCTTAATTGATAAGATAAATATCTTTATTTGATATATATGTTTATTGGTGAAAAATCACCAGAATCCATGTTTTAATTTATAGTTTTTGGAAAACAGCTCCACGTGGCAATATATTTATAAAAGCTGAGGAATAAAGTAATTTATACTTAATGTTATAAAACCCGGCTGAGGCAGGCGAATAAAACCCCTGAGCAAAAACAAAACGGATAAAGAAATAAATCAAGTTTTCCTGTTTACGACCGCTCATACATTCCGAGTGTAGTCAGAGTAAGGGCGGTTGCGTTTATGTCGTCCCTTTTATTTCCCCAGGCTCCGCTCTGGCGGGCCTTTTCAAGGAGCCAGTGGATAGAAACTTCAAGTTCTTTTTTGAAGCCTGCAAGGAGCAATGCCTGAATTACCAGGTTACTCGTAGAAATATGTTCCCAGCCTCCGTCCTGCCCTCTTTTTGAAAGGATCCATTCAGCCCTTTCGCGGATAAATTCTTCAAAATCCCTGCTTTCGGTTAGATTCTCCTGTTTTTTGAGAGCTGAGATTATGAGGGATGTGGTGCCGACCTGCTCCCATGCAGGACCATAGTTTTTGTATAACCAGTCACAGCCTTCCCTGTCAGGAACTTCCATATCAGCAAGAGCTCCAATACTGTATGCAGTATCATAGACATCTTCGTTCCACGAGCTCCCTTTTTTCCTGGCAAGAAGCCATTTCTCCGGTGCCCTGAATATAATTCCTTCAGCCGAAAGGGCTGAACATGCTCTTGCCGTGTCCCTTATTGAAAAATTCCATGAGTCGCATTCCATTTTAAGAATCAAATGGGTAACATAGGGGTTCTTGAGCCCCCATGCAGCGTGAGCAGACACTGTACTGGCAAGTTCCTTTACTGAATCTATTTTCTGGGTAGAAAGCCAGCAGAAGCCATTTTTAACAATACCGGGTTCCAGGTTGCTTGACATTTACGGTGCTTTTCAGGCTTAATGTATTAATAACTGACCTCAGGATTTTTTTATTCTGTTTTTTCCCTTCTTCCTGGAGGAAAGAATTCAGGTAATTATATGTAGGTCTTTTTGCATAATAATGCATAATGGTGCGCCCAAGGAAAAGAAAAATGGTGAATTTTGAACACCAGCTAAGGCATTTCAGACCAGAAGATCTGGAAGAAGGTGCCTTTGCAGGAACAGTCCTGACAGTTGACGAACTCGAAGCCATGAGACTCAGTTTCCTGGAAAATTTATCCCAGACCGAGGCTGCAGCCCGTATGGATGTTCACCAATCTACTTTTCAGAGGACGCTTAAAAGAGCACTTGAAAAAGTGACTGAAGCCTTTGTCTATGGAAAATCAGTGAAAATTGAAGGAGGAAATTACAGAATGCCAGGAGGAGATGGAAGCGGCCCGGATGGTAAAGGGCTAGGCGTTGAAATAAACCGCGAAGATAAATGCCAGTGCAGGGGCAAAGGAGGAACTGGCGGTCCGGGAGGGATATGCATGTGTCCTGAATGTGGGTACGAAACATCACATAGGGCAGGAGTGCCCTGTATTGAGATGAAGTGCGAAAAATGCGGGGCTACAATGGTTAGAAAATAACCGTTAAAGCAACAGGAAGAGTGAGTGAAATCTCTGAACAAATATAATTCCGGATAATTCAGGTAATGGTAATGAAACGATAATTTCGAACCAGACCATATTCAAATTAATTTTAACTAAAAAGAAACTAAAAAGAAAGGAGTTTTTAAAGGTGCCATGTGGAAACAGGACAGACCCGCTGTTCAAGGGATTAAATACAGGCAGGTGCCTTGAACGCTGTACAGGTAACGACACTCAAGGGTACACAAAAAGCTCATCTGCTAAAGCGGGAAGAAACTCAGGAAGTAAAACCTGTTGCAGACAAAGGGTGAGTGACAGGGCAGGGCATAATTTCAGAAGCAAAAGAACTTCCGAACTGGAGAGTTCCGAAGAATCTGATAGGAACATACATAATGGATACTATCCCGTGACGTATCAGGAACAGGCTGAGTCTGAAGCGGAGTTATTTGAAAGAAAGGTAAACTTCCTGAAACAGGAGCTTGAAACAATTTATAGAAAGCTTAAAACTCGCAGGCTACCGGAGAGCAGAGGACGGGAATAATTTCTACTGTGAAGTATTGCAGGATTTTTCCTGTCTCTTTTGTCCCTCAAAAAAAGAGTTTTATAACGAAATCAAGAATCTTTTACGGCCCAATTCTTTCCGGAAGACTCGACAGATCTCTGGGAATCGCTGTAATATAAGAACAATAAGAATACAGGTTCCAAAAAAACTGTAATACAGGATAAAGTAATGTAAGTACAAAATAATTAGGAGATTAATTCCTGTTCCTTAAAAAATCACATTAATTAGGGAGGATGCTTGCGATCTTTTTCTCATATCCTTCCGTGCCTCTGTAAATCGTATTTTCCGTAATCTCCCAAGAAAACTTTGCTTCAAATCTAATATACTTTAAACAATCCAGGGCCCTTTACTGTGTACAACCAGTACAGGAACTTTTGCATTCCTCACAACTTTTTCGGATACGCTCCCAATTGTGAAACGTTCGATTGCACTTTTTCCATGTGAGCCTACGACAATCATATCAATTTCCTGCTTCTCTGCAAAGTTCAGAATTTCCTCAGCCGGATTCCCTTTAAGAATTACAGACTCTGCTTCCATCCCTGCATCTTTTGCAATTTTTTCTACATAGGAAGTTGCTTTAAGGCCGTTTTTCGAAAGCTTCTCATAGGTTTCATTTTCCCAGGATTCATCCATTATAATTGATTTATAAGGAGTTATGTCAATAACATATACGGCATAGACCTTTGCTCCTTTCAATCCTACAGTTTTTATTCCGCAATTCACTGCTCTTTCAGCGGCTACCGAACCATCTGTAGCAATCAGAATTCTTCTGACTGGTGTACATTTAATCTCACCACCCTCTTCCATACTTACCCCACATCCTATATTTATTCTTGAGCCAATATCAGGCCCTATTTTGTCGCTAACAAATTTTAATTTCTTTATAGTAACTCTCGTAACCGAAAGTTTAACTGCTCAAAAATAGAACTCAAGCAAAATTTGGATTTTGAAACTAGCGTCAATATTCCGGTTTTCGTACTTTTCACTTCTTACCATGTACGAGATATACCGGAACCTTCGCATTTCTGATAACCTTTTCAAGTATGCTGCCGAGACATCATAGCGGTAAGGATCCTTCCGTAAAGATCTCTCCCCACACCCTTTCTCCTCCCCATTTACCCCTGATTAAATTGGTCTTTAATTTCACGATCTGATCCTGAATTAATTACCTCAAGGCAGGATCAGATCGTTTTATTGTTTGTTTAAAATAAGATTATGCCTGTATCAATTTTTTATCACTTCTGTGCCTTTCCCGGACAACCAGGACTGGGACCTTTGCGTGCTTTATTATTTTTTCAGACACGCTTCCAAGCACAGCACGTTCATACCTGCCTTTTCCAAATGATCCCACTATAATCATATCGATATTATTGTCCTCTGCAAAACTTATGATTTTTTCAGCCGGATTTCCTTTAAGGACTCTGGATTCAACCTCAGCTCCGGCAGCTTTTCCGACTCTCTCTATATAAGAGGTCGCTTCATGCCCCGTTTTCTCGAATTCTTCAAGAGTCTCTTTTGACCAGATTTTATCAAGCGAAACTGAGCGATAAGGTGACGTATCAATGACATATACGGCATATATTTTTGCCCCACTGCACCCGACCATCTCTATCCCGAAATCTGCAGCTTCGTTTGCGGTCTCTGAACCGTCTGTGGCGATCAATATCTGTCTTCGCAATTTACATTCAATGTTTTCGTCCATGTTTACCCCTTGTTCTAAATTTATTGTTTCTGAATCTGTATCATGTATTCCGGAATTTTATCCTTTTTACAGGCTTGTGGGTTTCCGGTAGTTTCAGACCATAGATCATGAGAACCATTTAAACTTGCTCTCTATGCTCTAACTACCTCATTTTATTCCCTATCTGATTATTGATGTGTTCATATTAATAATTTTATCAATTTATTTACAAAGGAACATAAAAGTGTATTCGAAAGGAATAAGAGTACCTTTTAACACATTAAATGTAGAAAAGGATAAATTTTAGAAAAATGGATTGCCAATCCGGCGCGGATACTTATTTTGATGTCAATTATTGCCCTTTTTTCTTTAGAAAGCGGCTGCATCCATAGTTTCAAAGAAGAAGGATATCACACGTCAGGGATATGGATTCCCGGCGGATCATGCGGGAACGTCTTTTGTAGGTGTCAATAGCATGACATACTTAGAGAGATATCGGAGAGACCGAGAAAAAAAACCTCTCCTCTTTTAAAGGTTTTCGGCATGGATGGCTGGCTGGCCGAAAAACGGGAGAAAATAAATATTGGAAAACTGAAAGAAGCCTAATTGAAGAAAAAAATGCTAATTTAAGGAAACTTAAACCTCAGTCTTTTGAACCAGCTTTTTTACGGTCTCCAGTACAAGGACTGCATCCTGCCTTTTTACGTCGATTCCGCTGTTTATGCAAAAATCAAGCAGTTTCTTCCTTTTTTCTTCAGGGATCAGCCCTTTTTTAGCTCCCTCTTTTGTAAGTCCCAGATAGCTCCGGTCAGGGTAGTAAGTATTGATTGCAAGCTCCAGAAGACCTTCATGCTCTCTTCCGTTTATAATCCCGGCAGCCATAGCGGCTTTAAGTGTTTCCCGAATGTTTACCAGAGGCACTGAAATGGGTTCAAAAGTATCAGGATTGGTGCTTACGGCTACCTCGTCATCAGACTCAATAACTCCGTCCCTGTACCACTCATAAACTTTTCCTATACCGGTCATGCCGTGTATGTCCAGTTCGGAAGCCCTGAGAGCTCCCATGCTTGCGCCGCCAACAACCTTTACTCCTGTGTTAAGTGCAGAAATTATTTCCCTGTGCCCGACAGCAGCACGGTCAAAGAAAATTCCATCTATTATTCCAATGACCTTATACCCCTGCTGAACAAATTTTTCGAGCTGGAACCTGCGCACAGGCGGCTGGTAGTTTGCCGTGAGGATTTTTTTTGCATCCTCATGGCTTATGCTGTTCCCGGTAAAGATAACTGCCTTTTCTTTCATCTTCTTTTCACGGCTTCATTTTTTCGTGATTTTATCTTCTTTTCCACGGCTTGTCGTTTTTATCTCGGGAGAACTCTCTCTTCTTTCCTACATTGATTCTCTTTCCTTTACGGTCGCGGTCTATTGTGAAAAGTTCAAAACCCGGAATGATTACTCTAACCACAGGTACTGCAACTTCTTCTCTTGAGAGATCAATAACAAGCACCCGCTCGGCAAGGCCTTTCAGTTTTTCAAGAATTACATCAATATTTTCTGCGGGGCTCTTTTTAGAGAGATCCTGAACTTCAGAAAGGGAAATCTTTTCTCCCTCTTCAAACCAGAACCAGTTCAGGCGCTTCATGCGGTCATAGCCTACACTTCGGATTATGCCTTCCCTGTCAGTGTCTTCCCTTGCGCCCTGAATCTGGACAACCCTCGACTGTGCAGCTTCGGTTATTGCTCTTGCAACTGCAATCTCGGGTTTCAGGTGGGAACCTGCCCCCATGACCAGGAGAGCAGGATCTTTCAATTTTACATCATCAGTTGCCGCAATTATGGTAGGTATTCCTGTGTCGGTCGGGACAAGCCAGACTTTAAGTTCTATCCCGGCGTCTTTGAATTTCCGGGCAAGCTCATACAGGTATCCATCTTCTTCGGCAAGTATGATCTCCTTCCCAAGGTCCCTGGTAAACTGGGCTGTGCTTATTGCGTCCCTTTCTATAACCTCAAGCAGCCCGTGGAGGATAGCTTCTTCAAGCACGTTCCCTGAAGCAAGCCCGTTGGTGTTGCTCAGGAACAATCTCTGGCATTGGCCCGGGCCGTCATAAGGGTGGTACACCGCATTTGCACTCACAAAAATTTCTTCTTTTTTCAGCAAATCGTATGCCCCTACCCATTCGATAAGAGAACTGGGGTTATAGGGCTGGGACAGGAGCAGGGAGCCTGGGTCAAGCACAGTGTGTTCTTCCTTAGCATTCAGATAAGATTCAACAAGAGCGGGAGCTGAAATGCCACCTGCAATGTTTGCGTTCAGTCCTGGTCTTTCTGCCAGACAGCGTTCAAAGCTTTCCATTATTGCAGAAATCCGGGCTCTCTGTTCGGTTGAACCTTTGCCTGAGTAAATGCTAATCGCACCCGGAGCAGCACTGGGACGGATTGCAGAGAATATGGGAATTCCTAACCTATCCAGGTTTGTAATGTCTGCAATTCGGGTAACTCCTATCTTTTTTATCTGATCTTTTGTGTTATCAAGGGTTGTAGCTTCATCGTACACGCGCTGCGTGCCTTCGATATATGAAAGGGATCTGTCGATTCTTATCTCGGGCATAGTTAGAAACCTACTCATTTCTTGTTATATATTTTGCGATTTTTAGGAATTTTCGGATTTTCCACAGAAATTTCTTAGATGCTGTCAGGAACTAATCTTCACAAACAGAATAACAAACGGAAATACATAGAACCTAAACGGAATAATGCTATATATTACGGGGGTCTATAAGTATGTAAGAGGGTTTATAAGGGGTTTTGTCCGATGAATCTTAAAAAATTGTTTCTGGAAGAGAACGTAGGAGGCTTTGATCTTCTTTTCAGGACGATATATGGAATACTTGCAGTCCTTGCGCTGGCAACAGGCACTGTAAGAAGATCACCCTGGAAATGGATTGTTGCCCTGATAGCTTTTACGGGCCTTTATAGCTCAATTCTGAGGCACTGCACTCCCTATGCTATTCTTGGAGTCAGCACAGCAAAGAAAAAATAAAGGCATCTGTAAAGAACCTGTCCCGATTACCCAGCCGGGCTGGTGCAGGTTCATCTATACCATCATATTAAAATATTTTAAAAACGACTATTAAAAATCAATGAAAAGAACTTTTAAATTTCGACTGGCTTACTTTATCTAATATTTGAATCTTTCTTTATATCTTATCCTTTATTTTTTTCTTTGGTAGCCGGACGAAAATATCTAATAATTATTTTTTTTGTATGTCCTGGATATATGTATTGGGAGACTCTATCCTTTTACTGCCGCAAAATGACTAATATTTGTCACGTTACTTTATATATTAGGTTAGTGATACTCTATACAATGTGAAATTAAGTTTAAAGTGATGGGAAAAATGAGCGAGATAAAAATCTGTGAAGTTAGGTGTCCAAACTGTAGAAAATGGTTTAGCTCTAAAATTGCTCAATTTGAAGATGCAGAAACGTTTAAGCGTGCAATAACGTACAAAAACTCAGAACCGTGCCCTTACTGCAAGACAATTATTTACCACGATAAAGAAATCATGAGATTCTTAGAAAAGGATAATAGTGGTAAAGTCATCAAAGAGACCAGGTGCATATATAACTTCTAAAATGCGCAGGGATTCTTAAAATGAGGGATTCTGCAATAAAGAATTATCATTAGTTTAGACTGAATTATCTGGTAAATCTTTACCGATCATCTTCGACTTTTAAAGCTGATTTAATTGGTTTTAGAACCAGTTCTTCAGCAAAGATTTCTTTTTTCCAATTTTCAATTATCAAAACCATTTTCAGATGTTTGAGGACTAAATTTTTCGTATCCTGCCAGTACAATGAAATTTATAAAAATCACAACTTTATGTAAAGACCGGATATAAGGAGTATAGGACAAAAATAAATAGAGGGGTGCCATGGCCATCCAGCCGGACGAGATTATTCCTTATCGACAGACTGCTACGGAAGTATTAACCGAATTCAACACGGATTCACGGAATGGTTTGAGTGAAGGGGAGGCACGGGGAAGACTCGATAAGTACGGTAGAAATGAACTTATGGTAGAGAAACCTGTGCCTGCATGGAGAAAATTCCTGGCGCAATTTCAAGATATTCTCGTTATCCTGTTGCTTATAGCAACATTAATTTCGGCAGGACTGTGGCTGTACGAGCGCGATTCTGCATTGCCTTATGAGGCAATTGCTATTTTTGCTGTCGTACTGCTCAATGCGATCATGGGCTATGTTCAGCAGGCACGAGCAGAAGAAGCAATGGCTGCGCTACGCCAGATGACAGCAGCACAGGCAAACGTTGTTAGGGACGGTAAACGGCAGAGTGTTCCAGCAACCGAGGTTGTTCCCGGTGACATAATCATTATCGAAGAAGGGAATACTGTCCCGGCGGACGCCCGGGTGATTCAATCAATTGCTCTTCAAACAGCCGAGGCAGCGCTGACAGGTGAAAGCCTGCCTGTTTTAAAAGATGAACTGCCTATTGAGGAAGAGGTCGGACCGGGCGATCGTGACAATATGGTTTTTAGCGGTACTGTGGCTGTTTACGGGCACGGGCGTGCGGTAGTTACGGCAACGGGAATGCAGACTGAGATGGGACGCATTGCAGGGATGCTCAAAGAAACGCCCATAGAGACTACGCCGCTGCAAAAGGAACTTCATCGCGTTGGCAAACTTCTCGGAGTAGCCGTTATTGCTATTGCAGTCGTGATAATCACAACAATACTTTTAGTCGAAGACGTGAGAGGTTTCTCAGCCCTTTTTGACATCCTCATTTTAGGCGTGGCTCTTGCGGTTGCGGCGGTGCCTGAAAGCCTGCCTGCAGTGGTGACAGTTGTTCTTTCTCTTGGAGTGAAACGCATGGCACAGAAAAACGCCATCGTACGTCATCTAGCGGCTGTTGAAACTCTTGGCTCGGCTAATGTTGTTGCCTCCGATAAAACTGGTACGCTCACAAAGAATGAGATGACTGTACTTGCAGTCATTACAGCTAGTGGGCGCGTTAATTTAGAAGGTACGGGTTATTCTCCCGAAGGTGAGGTTCACAGGGAAGGAGGAGGGAATATTGATGGTGCGCTCCAGTTCGAATTCGTGCGTGCACTTGCAGCCGCTGACCGCGCCAGCAATGCTGTACTGCATGAACGCAATGAGCGCTGGGCGGTGCACGGGGATCCGACCGAAGGGGCATTAATTGTCGCAGCACGCAAAGCCGGACTGGAAGCTGAGGTGCTCAATGCGCGGCTGGTACGCATAGGGGAGGTGCCCTTCTCTTCAGAGCGCAAGCTGATGAGTACGGTCCATAGCGATACCGAGGTAGAGGAACGGCTTCTCGCTTTCACCAAAGGAGCACCAGATGTACTGCTCTCCCGCTGCACTCAGGAGCTTGTAGGAGATGAAATCAAACTTCTTACTGAGGAACGTCGCGCAGAAATTTTGAAGAGTAATGAAGAACTCGCTGGTGAAGCTTTACGAACACTTGCCGTTTCTTTCCGCACGCTTCCAAAGGATGCGCTGAGGCGGGAAGAGTTTGATGAGCACATCGAGAAAGATCTTGTCTTCCTGGGACTGATCGGCATGATTGACCCGCCGCGCAGGGAAGCAAAAGACGCAGTTGCGCGTGCAATGTCTGCGGGTGTCCGTCCAATTATGATCACAGGTGACCATCCTAAAACCGCCACAGTTATTGCTGAAGAACTCGGGATTCCAACCCACGGTCAGGCCGTTACAGGTTCAGAGCTTGAGAAAATGCCTGAGGAAAAACTCGACCGGACGGTTCAGGAAGTTTCTGTCTATGCGCGCGTCAATCCCGAACACAAGCTCAGGATTGTAAAATCTCTACAACGCGGAGGGGCTATTGTAGCAATGACGGGCGACGGCGTCAACGATGCTCCAGCCCTGAAAACTGCAGATATCGGTGTGGCAATGGGTATTACCGGAACAGATGTTTCCAAAGAAGCTTCTGATGTCGTGCTGGCTGATGATAATTTTGCAACCATTGTCGCGGCTGTTGAAGAGGGGCGTGCAATCTTCTCTAATATCCGTAAGTTCCTGCGCTATCTACTTTCATCAAACCTCGGTGAAGTAATGATAATGTTCTTTGGCTTGCTGCTGGCAGATGTGATCGGTCTGACTGCGGAAAGCGAGAACGGGTTAGTGCTGCCTCTGCTGGCTACTCAGATCCTGTGGATTAACCTTATCTCGGACGGTCCCCCAGCGCTTGCACTGGGTATTGACCCGGCGGACCCAGGAATAATGAAAGAACCGCCGCGCCCAAGGGAAGAAGGGGTAATCACTCGCAGCATGTGGGCTGGCAATTTCTTTACCGGCGCAATTATGGCAGCCGGAACTCTGCTAGTACTCGATGCAAGTTTACCTGGAGGTTTAATCGAAGGTTCAGGAAACCTTCGTTACGCGCAGACAATGGCCTTTAATACGGTAGTTTTCTTCTCGATGTTCGTTGTTTTCAACGCACGTTCTGACAAACAGAGCGCATTCGTCGGATTATTTTCAAACAAATGGCTGTGGGGAGCGGTGCTATTGTCCATTTTTCTGCAGGTAATGGTTATTTACGTCCCGTTCCTTCAACAGGCTTTTTCAACCATAAGCTTGAGCCTTCGAGATTGGCTTCTCTGTGCAGCAGTGGCAAGTTCAGTTCTGTGGCTGCGTGAATTAAGCAAAATTTTCGTACGTGCGAATGAGAAGAGAACAAGAGGAAATCTCAAGTGATTTAATTCATTGCTTTTTCTTTAAAGAAGTGTCCTACCTTAATAGCAATAGCTGCAAAAATGGAAAATAATGGTACACTGATAAATAGTAGACACTCAAATAGTGAACACTCAAAAAATATAAACTGAAATATCTCTTCATTTCTTCCGCGTTCTACAATAATGCTTAGCGTTTTTTCTGTTGTTTTCCGGCTCAGGATATTTGATTCCCTTATTTTAAAATAATATTAAGGAACTATAATATCTTAAATAAAATTAAAATCAGGGGCATTGGGGATATGCAGGCTAAAGAAAAAGGAACGGGCACGGATAGTTCTGAAACTCAAACAAATACGCCTCCTCTGCAAGATAAAAAACATACCTCCGGCGGGGAAATGTCAGGAAATTCACATGAGTTGCATGTAGAGGATGGGCAAAAGCCTGCTGAGATGCCACCTGAAGGCCATCCAGAAGATCAAACTATACGTACCGAAGAGAAATCACTTGACCACGGGCAGCACGGGGAAATGAAACACAGGGGGCATGAATCGCTTGAGGGAATGAAACACGATCAACACCCTGAGACGAAACGTGGGCAGCATAAGGAGATAAAACACGAACAGCACGAAACAATGGGACATAAAGGGCATGTGCCATCCGGAGGAAAAGAGCATGGGAATCATCACACCCATATGCTTGAAGACTTCAGGAGAAGATTTATCGTTTCCTTTATACTGACCTTTCCGGTTTTGCTTCTTTCTCCTACGATTCAGGACTTTTTTAACTTTGAAATTCGGTTTCCTGGTGCGGATCTTGTAGTTTTCCTGATTTCTTCGATAGTTTACTTCTACGGCGGCTATCCGTTTCTTAAAGGTATAAAACAGGAGCTTTCTGAAAAGTCTCCTGGAATGATGACTCTTATAGCTATCGCAATCAGTGTGGCTTATTTTTACAGTTCTGCTGTGGTTTTCGGGCTTCATGGGGAAGTTTTTTTCTGGGAACTGGTAACCCTTATCGATGTCATGCTTCTGGGGCACTGGCTTGAAATGCGTTCTGTAATGGGAGCTTCAAGAGCGCTTGAAGAACTAGTAAAGATTATGCCTTCGGTCGCCCACCTGAGGGAAAACGGTGAAACTGTGGATGTGGCTGTTGACCAGCTGAAAATCGGTGATAAAGTCCTGGTTAAACCCGGGGAAAAGGTGCCTGTTGATGGGACTGTCGTTGAAGGGACGAGCAGTGTAAATGAGTCCATGCTTACAGGGGAGTCAAAGCCGGTCACGAAAAAACCGGGAAATGAGGTCATAGGGGGTTCGATTAATGGGGAAGCAGCTTTTGTTGTGGAGGTTAAAAAGACAGGAAAAGACACTTATCTCAATCAGGTAGTCGAACTTGTCAGGACAGCCCAGGAAAGCAAGTCAAAAACCCAGGACCTCGCAAACAGGGCAGCACTGTACCTCACTATCATAGCCCTGACTGTAGGGACTCTAACCTTTGTCCTCTGGACTCTTTTCGGGCAGGCTCTGGTCTTTGCACTTGAGAGGGCGGTTACCGTAATGGTTATCACCTGTCCGCACGCTCTCGGGCTTGCAATCCCTCTCGTGGTTGCGGTTTCGACATCAATGGCAGCAAAATCCGGGCTCCTTATCCGGGACAGGCAGGCTTTTGAAAAAGCCCGAAGCCTTGAAGCTGTTATTTTTGATAAAACCGGTACTCTTACTGAAGGCAGGTTTGGAGTAACGGATATAGTATCTCTCTCCGGCGGGGGTAACAAAACGAACGACAGGAATGATGAAAATCATATTCTTGGCCTTGCAGCTTCCCTTGAAGCCATCTCGGAACACCCTATTGCAAGAGGGATTATTGACAGTGCAAAAGAAAAAGGGATAGAACCCTCGCAGGTTGAAAAATTCAGCTCCATTCCCGGAAAAGGGATAGAAGGGATAATCGAAGGGAAGAAATACCTTGTAGTGAGCCCCGGTTATCTTGAAGAAATTGGAATCGTCCTGGAAGACGAGAAGATTGAAAAGATTAAGGAGCAGGGAAAGACCGTTGTGTTCTTGCTTGAAGGAAAGAGAGTACTTGGAGCCCTTGCCCTTGCCGATATCGTCAGGAAAGAATCAAGAGAAGCAGTCCTGAAGCTCAAAGGGATGGGAATAAAGTGCCTGATGCTTACGGGGGATAACAGATTCGTTGCTGCCTGGGTTTCCAGAGAGCTGGAGCTTGACGATTATTTTGCAGAGGTTCTCCCTCACGAAAAAGCAGCAAAAGTCCAGGAAGTCCAGAAACAGTACGTTACAGGAATGGTCGGAGATGGGGTTAATGATGCTCCTGCCCTTGCCCAGGCTGATGTGGGGATAGCTATAGGTGCGGGAACGGATGTCGCAATTGAAACTGCAGATATCGTGCTGGTTAAAAACGACCCCAGGGACGTGCTGTATGTCATTGAGCTTTCGAGGAGGACATATTCCAAGATGTACCAGAACCTTCTCTGGGCAACCGGGTACAATGTTTTTGCAATTCCGCTTGCAGCAGGAGTGCTTTATGGATATGGCATTCTATTGAGCCCTGCTATAGGTGCAGTTCTCATGAGTCTGAGTACCGTAATTGTAGCAATAAATGCAAGAACTTTAAAGATGGGGTGATTTGGTGTTAGGAATATTTTTCAAGCTGAGAAAACTTCTGGCGCTGGCAGCCACTGTGCTCGCAGCAGCGAGATTTATCTCAAGGCATACACGGGGAAAAAAACGAAAATAAAGTGGTAAGCTTAAGCCTGACTCATTTGATTGAGGAAATCGGTATGATTTTCAATGGTTAAAGGGGTTAAAGCTTCATAGATGGAGGAGCTAAAAGAATCCATTCCTCCTAATAGTCTTTAAGCCATTAAACGATCTTTTTAGGAATCCTCTGATCCTTTTTATAAGAGCAGGGCTCTTCATATAGTCTGAATTCCTTTAGTATATCCAAGTTCTTTGACTCTTTTAGGCCGCCTGATAAGGTAGTAAAGAAGAGCTCCTACAATATATGTAAAAACAATAACTATGACCCAGATAAGGCGCGTGTTTCCTTCATCTGTTTCTTTTCGTAGGCAATCGGCAAGGGTCCACACCCAGAAAATAAAAGAAAAAACAAGAACAAATCCAAATATCAAAAATATGTAGGATACTCCGATCATTTTATCATTTCCTGCTTCTAGTTTTTATTATTCTGGGGTTTTCAGTTGCGGTTTTTTAATCTTAATGCTTTTTATGTGGAGCTTTTTTTGCTGTGGCTTTACTTACTTTAAACTCTTTCTGGAGTCTTCATCTAAATCGAGTATTGTTCGAACTAGAAATAGCTTGAACTGAACATGTCAATATACAGCTCAATTTACTTAAACAGTTTTGTTTCTGCTTTCTTTCATTTAACTTATTTCTTGAAAACTTAAGCAGAATAGGGTTTAAATTCAATTCACTGTTACAGTTCTTTCTCAAAATGCCTGAGCCTGAAATTAAGCAAAAATACGGTGTAAATAGCCATGCCTGCAAGCAAAAAGGCTTTTCCTGCCAGCAGTTCATATAAGAGACCTCCAAGGATCAGCCCTGTAATGCTGGCAAGTCCGGAGAAACTGCTGCCAAACCCCTGTACAGTGCCCTGGTATTTTGCTCCTGCAACTTTTGATAAAAGGGAGAGAAAAGAGGGCCACATAAGTCCGTCTCCAAGCGCGAAAAATCCTGTCGCAAAGTAGAGCAGAGGGAGTTTTCCAGGAATCATTAGTAAGAAATTTGTGCCAAGCATCAGGCTTCCAAAGATTATGAGGGTAGCATCCGAATACTTTCTCGAAGCCCTGGGAAGCAAAGTTCCCTGTACAATTATTATGAGCCCGCTCAAAGCCGTAAAATAGAAGCCCATTTCTGTAATGCTCCAGTTAAGAGATGCGACTGCATGCAGAGGAAAAGCAGTGTAGAATACGTTATAACCCAGATCTATTAGAAAATAAAGGCCAAGCATATAAGGTATATTCGAAAGTTTCAGAACCTCCCTGAAGTCAGGTTTCTCTGTCTCTCCTGTAGTTTTGCATTCCCTTATCTCATAGCCAAAAATTTTCCTTATTTTCCTTATATTTTCAGCTTCTTCAGGTTCTGCAAGATAGCATTCTTTGCTTTCAGGGAGATAGAGGATAATGAGTAGCGTTCCAGCAATTGAGATTATTATTGCTCCAAGGATAGGGGCTATATCTCCGTACTCTGTCATGCTAAGAATTCCGGCAAGGAGAGGGCCGACTATAAATCCTAGATTTGAAGAAATCGCCATTTTTCCGAAGTTCCGATTTCTATCCCTCTCTGGAGTAATATCTGCGAGATAAGCGTTGGCTACGGATATGTCGCCTCCGGTAAGTCCGTCAAGGGCTCTGGCAGCAAAAAGCATTGCAAGAGGTACAGTAAATACGAAATCCCCGAGTATTTCAGAGTCAACTTTAAAAAGGGTTACAATCGGAAGAAAAAGAGCTCCGAGAAAGACAATCCATGATATGACGGTTCCTACCTGGCATAAGAGAAGAACCTTCTTGCGCCCGTAAATGTCAGACCATCTGCCCAGAGCAGGAGCACCTATGAACTGGAATATGGGATACATAGCACTTACCAGCCCGTAAACAAAGGCATTACCCCCAAACCTGTCTACCAGAAACACAAGGAATGGGAGCACAATGCTAAACCCCAGCGTTCCTATGAAGTTAACAGCAAGAAGAGGTAAAAGGGGAATATTTTTTTCTGTTTGAGGGTAAAGACTGCCTTCATTCCTGTCTATCAAATCTTCAGCTTTATCCACTGATATCTTTTCCTGCCTGTCTTCAGGAATCCTCTCTTTTCCCCCTGCTTCCACAAGCAGTATTATTCATCCCCTCAAATAATAGTTGTTCTCTCCCCAAACAATAGATATTTTCTTCTTAAATAGCGGAACAGTTGTTTTCTTCTTAAACAGCAGTTATCTTTTCCTCAAGCAGCAGTTATTTTTCATTAACAATAATTCCGGTGCTCCATTTATATTTAGTTGATATTATATACGTGGAGAAATATAATATCAATATAATGGGGAAAAGAGGAGCAAAACCAAAGTTTACCGATGTTTTCTGTCCTAATAAGGATTGTAAACTCTATGGTATTACTGGAAAAGAAAATATCATAGGCAATGGCACCTATGAAATCAAGAATAAACGAGTTAGAAAATATATCTGCCGCGAATGCGGCAGAGTATTCAATGACAGAACAGGTACTTTTTTTGATAATGTCCGTAAAGATGAATCTGATATCAAACTAGCCATTAAAATGGCTATCAAAGGAATGTCAATACAAGCAATCTCTGATGTACTGGAAGTTCAACCTGCTACAGTTAGTAACTGGTTGTTTCGCGCAGCGAAACAATGTGATATTGTAAATGAAGACTTAATGAAAGATCTCAACATTCGCAAAGTTGAGATGGACGAACTATGGGTAATAGTTGAAAAAAAGTTACACCAAGAACAGAAATTGAAGATGATGGAGCATGGTTGTGGGTAAGCTTTGCACCTGAATTCAGGTTAATAATTGATTTTGTACTGGGACCAAGAAAACATTATGTGGCGACCGAATTAGTAAACATTACAGATAATCACCTTTCAAATTTAAAACCTCTTTTTGTTACAGACGGATTAAAGTTTTATGCTGAAGCTCTTTTGGAAAAATATGGTAAATTGGTAGAGTCTCCTAAAACAGGAAAGAAAGGAAGACCTAGAAAACCAGCAATTATACCAGATGAAAATCTCAGATATGCTCAGGTTATCAAAAACAAACAAGGAAGTAAGCTTCAGAATATTGAAAAAAGAGTTATCTTTGGTCAAAATATAGATTATAGTGATATATCAACCAGTTTACTAGAAAGGCAAAATCTAACGTTTAGACAGGATAATAACAGGATCTCGAGGAAAACAATAGGATTTTCAAAGAAAATTAAGTGTCTATACAATCAAATCAGGCTTTATTCCACATATTTTAACTTTTGTAGAGATCACAGGGGATTAGCTAAAGAAAAACAAAATGGAGTTTCAGAAAGAAAAACACCAGCAAAAGAAGCTGGAATTACTAAACATAAATGGACACTAACAGATTTGTTAAATTACAAGAAGAGCAAAATATCAACTAATTAACGGGGCAGCACCATAATTCCTGATTTAGTTATTTATTTAGTTATTCATTATTTGATACTCAGTATCTCAGCCCAGCTCCGTCTTCTGCACCTGGGGCATTTCAGGTATTTTCTATTTATACCGTTTGGGCTAAGAAAGTTTTTAAGGACTGAAACCTCGAAGATCTCGCCGCATTTGGGGCAGAGGTAAGCGAAGTTTTTGGTATGCCAGATCACGAGCCGTAGAATCCCCATGATAACTATCAGCAACCAGAGATACCAGCAATCAGGGAGCAAAACTATAGAGGAGAGAACCGTCACTGCAATGAATAAAAAAAGCATAAGAGCTGTCCTGAACCAGTCTCCTTTAGCAGTTTTTCCGTATTTCTTTGCGTTCACAATTGGCTTTCCACCCATATTCCAGTTTTCCGTTTTAAATTTTTATGCCAAAAATAATGTTTCAGAGTTACTTAACATTTATTTTTCTATGAGATCCGCATGATAACAAAATTAAATGTATATGCTGACTTAAAATAAGAGAGGCATCATGGCAAAAGCTGCAGCTAAAACAGGGATGAGCCCAACAGCAATGGTTGCTCTCGAGCAATATTTTCCTGAGAAGCAACGCATCATCGAAGATGACGTGGCTTATCGAATACTGCCTTTCGGCATGAGATCTATCGTATGGCTGATGCGGTTTAACTCGTTAAGAAATCGGATGATCCGGGTTACCAGGAATAACACTCCCGGTCTCTGGGGTGGTATGCTGTGCAGAAAAAGGTACATAGACGAGAAGTTAGTCGAGTCGGCCAATCAGGTTAATGCGGTTGTGAACCTGGGTGCGGGCTTTGATACCCGGGCATACAGGTTGCCAGCTCTATCTAACATGCCAGTCTGGGAGGTCGATCAGCCTGAAAACATTAAGTCCAAGCGGAACCGGTTGTGTAAATTGTTCGGAGCAGTCCCGTCCCATGTCAGTCTTGTGTCGATAGATTTGGATAGGGAAGAATTGGGCTCTGTTCTTGCGTCTTATGGCTACTCCGAGGATATGCGGACATTTTTCATCTGGGAGGCTGTTACACAGTATCTGACTGAAACCGGAATCAGAGCGACTTTTGATTTTCTGGCTAAAGCCGGGCATGGCAGCCTTCTGGCTTTCACATATATTCGCAAAGACTTTCTTGATGGCCGGATTATGTACGGCTGGGAGAATATTTACAAAAAGTACGTAAGGGATAAGATCTGGCTTTTCGGAATGGATCCGGAAGAGTGGCCGGATTTTCTTGAAAGGTACGGCTGGAAGGTAGTCGAGCACGTCGGTTACGAGGAACTTGCTGAGAGGTATATCAGGCCTACCGGCCGGGAACTTGCTTCTACGCCGGTTGAACGGATCGTTTTTGCGGAAAAAATATAATTAACTGTGCATGTTCGCCTAACTTTTCTTACGCCAGAGCATGACTGAATCGGCTGAGCCAGCTATTTTCGAGCAAATTAATGAGAAATATTTTCGAGCAAATTAATAAGAAATCTTCGACCTCACCAGCAAAATTGAATATCAAAATCTCAATCTTCTGGCAATGAAAACCAAAATAAACAAATCAAAATAAACAAATTAAAATACAAAAATCAAAATACAAGAAAGAAACTGCCTGCTCGCTGGAACAGACAGTTTTTACAGCCGAATTACTTTTGATTTTTTTTATTTTTAAATCTTGCAAACTTCGCTCTTCCTGAGCCAGTCAATATCAGACTGATAAAGAAGCCTCAGGTCTTTAAGCCCGAGTTTTAGCATAGCGAGCCGGCTTACTCCAAGCCCCCAGGCAAGGACGGGCGCTTTGATGCCCAGAGGTTCTGTGACCTCTTTCCTGAAAACGCCTGCGCCTCCTAGTTCAACCCAACCGAGCCCGTCTACATAAACTTCAGGTTCCACGCTTGGTTCCGTATATGGGAAATATCCAGGGCGGAAGCGGACTTCTTCGAATCCCATCCTGTGGTAGAACTCTGCAAGGAGGCCGAGAAGGTCTGCAAAAGACATATCCTTATCCATGACCACACCTTCAAGCTGCTCGAACTCAGGCGTGTGTGTCGGGTCAATTGTTTCCCTGCGGTAAGCCCTGTCAATGCAGAAAGCTTTTACTGGCGGCTCCGGGTTGTCTGCAAGATATTTTATGGTCACGGAGGTGGTGTGAGTCCTGAGAACGTTGCGCCCGGCAAGTTCTCTGTCCCATATTCCTCCCCAGCCGCAGGAATCAATATCTCCTCCGCTCTCATGCATTGCTGCCACTTTATCCGAGAATTCTCCTGGAATCTGGCAGGTGCTGCCCAGGTGGAATGTGTCCTGCATGTCCCTGGCAGGGTGGTCCTGGGGCTGGAATAGGGCATCGAAGTTCCAGAAAGAACTCTGAATTATACCGCCTTTGATCTCGGTAAAGCCCATTTCCAGGAAAATCTGGCGCATCTGTTCAATAAGGCGCCTGTAAGGGTGAATTTTGGTCCCGTAAAGGGGCTTCGGAGTGATGTCAAGCCTGTAGGGTCTGAACTTTTTCCCTTTCCAGGCTCCACTCTTCAGCAGTTCGGGGGTGAGCTGGGCAATTTCTTCTTCAAGATCAAGCCCCTGAGCAGCAAGAGCGCTTCCTGCATCTGTTATTGAAACTGTCCTGAATTTCTCTTCATGCTTCACGACAAGTTTACGTTTGAGCAGATCCTTTACAGTCCCTTCGTCGGCTCCAAGTTCTTCAAGGGTTTTTGCTTTTCCTGAGAAAGCTGCAAGGGCTTTTTCATCTTTACCTGCAGGAGTTTCTCCGGAAGGTACCATAACTCCGTTTTCTATTTTTGCCCATCCCTTTTTTACGAGCCAGCCGGTAGCAATTCCTACGGTTTGCGGAGAGAAACGGCTCCTCAGCTCTTCAAGAGAGGTAGGGATTTTAAGAGCATCAATAATCTGGCGCTCCGGAAGTCCGGTTTTTGTATATTCCTGTCCTTCCTTTGTAAGCGAATAGCGTTCGAGCACCTTTTCGGAAACGGAAGCAAGCTCTTTTTCCTGAAGCATGAAAGCAGCTTGCATTGCTGCATCTACCTGCAGCCCTGACTTCTCTTCAAGCTTATCCGGGGCTGCCGACCTGAGCTCATCAAGGGCGAGCAAAACCTTTTTTTCATTGATTGTGAGGTTATCCTGAATACTCATAACTGTCATATCCTGCAAATCCTGAAAGTTTAAGACCTTGGCATTGAAATTTGACTTAGAGTTTGATGAACTTATTGTAGATTCGGATTCTACTGGAGATTCATAATTTTACTAAAGATTCATGAGTTAATGTATGATTTATTTTTTGTAGATGATCCTGTATTCATCCAGATGTTCTCTTGCAAGTTCCCGCTTTTCCTGATGGTCTTTGAGGAACTCCTGCATTTTTTCAGCTGCAAGCTGCTTGCATGAACCGCACATTCTTGTTCCGCAGACGCACTCCTCCCTGATTTCCAGCAGTTCTTCGTCATCTTCTATCAGGTGGAAGAGTAAAAGTTCAAAGACAGAGCATTCATCGGGCTTTCCACCCAGTTTTTTCTGCTCTTCAAGGGTCATGCATCCCCCTGTCTTTGCCTTCTTTACTTTTTTTGCTCCTTCCTTCGGGTCGTCCGTAAGAGCAATATGGCTGTCAGGGATGCTGCTTGACATTTTCCCCCCCTGCAGCCCGCTCATGAAGCGGTGATAGGTAGATGCAGGGGGAATGAAAGCATAACCATCAAACTCGGCTGCAACTTCTGCTACAACTTCTTCCAGTATCTTTCTGGTAAGTTTCCATGTTTTTCTAAAAACGAAGTATTTTTCATAATCTAAAAATTCAGATGGTTTAGCCGCATTTGCAAACTTAGCGATTTCCTGAATCTGGTCCGTAAAATACTTCCTTTTCTCAGGCTGGCTTATTTGTAAAACAAACCTTTCAAGGAATGCGTAGTCAGGAGTCTGGAGTATATCGATGTGCTCTTCATAGAGTTTCACTTTCCCGGGAATGCGTTTTTTAAGTTCCTGTAAAGCTTCCTTCGGGGCTCCTTTTCCCCGGATGCTGAGGTACTTCCAGCCTTCTGCTGTTTCCCTTTCCTCCACCCTGAACATATTCATTTTGCCTGCAAGCCCCCTTGTAAGGCGGAGGTGAGGATCCTGATCGGGACCTACCGGAACTACGACCGGTTTTGGTCCTCCGAACTCTTCAAGCTGGGGCTGGAGGATATCTGCAGCCTGGGTTGCTACGCTGAGCATGTGAGAGAGACTTGTTTCTCCTGAAAAGCCGTAGATAGCACTCAGTTCCGAGAAATTGACTTTTGCTCCCAGTTCGAATGCAAGGTCTTTAACACTTCCGCATCCCGACTGGAAGTAAATGAGGCCGTCAGGCTTGAAACCGAGGGCGATAAGGCTTAAAATGTATTCTTCTACCCCGATTTCTCTGCACTTCTGCCAGGAAAAGCCGCGCACTGAAAAGGCTTCCCTGTCCGCAATCCCTACAAAGGCTGAAGCTCCTTTTTCCTGGTGCCATACAATCTGGTCCATTACCATTTTGTGTCCCAGGTGGACTTTCCCTGAAGGCATGAAGCCGTCCATAACTGAAAAAGGGGCACCTGTCCGCATGGCCTCTGCAATCTGTTCATAATCACGGTGCCCGAAGATTATTCTCCTCCGCATGTACTTGTGAAGAGACGGAATTTCCGGAAGTATGTTTTCAAAAGGAGAAATCCCGAATTCTTCGAATAACTTGGAGTAATCAGTAATATTGCTTGAACTCCACGGGTCAATTTTATTATCCATAATGTCCCTCATGGGCTGCCTTTTCCGGAAAATACTGCAGGCAGTTTTTCTTGCTAATAAGGGTAGCATAAATAAAGCGTAAGCTTTGTTCCGGTTAAATCGCTCTTTAAAAATACCTGCTCATATGTAAATGTTTATCTTCTGGCATCAGTTCCAGAAATTAACATTACTTTAATAACATTCCTTTACATGTACTTTCTTAATGCCATTTAAGGAAGCTTTTAATCCTTTTTTGCTGATTTCTAAAAGATTCCTAAAAATAAGAGTGATCAATCTGTTTTCTGTTAGAGTTATAGAAGAGCTCCACTACTATCGATGGAAATTTTCTCTCAGTTTTAGATTCTAACCCCCAGAAATATATATTCAAAAGCTCAATTGTAGTGAGATGGATAAGAGTTCATTTCTGGCAGACATAAGCAGGATTTTAGCCGGATTGAAAGAAGTAAATACAGCCTATATCTTCGGGTCATTCCTTGAAAAAGAAGATTTCAATGATATCGATGTAGCTCTGCTCCTGTCTGAAAGTTTAGACCCCTACAAAAGCCTTAAATTTTCTTTAAAAGTTGCGGGTAAACTGGAAAGACATATCAAGCCCAGATTTGAATTTGATGTAAAAATACTAAACAATTCCCCGATAGAGTTTCAGTTTGAAGTCCTCAAAAAAGGACAAGTTATCTTCTCCAGGGACGAATCCAGCAGAATAGATTACGAATCTGAAGTAATCTCGGCTTATCTGGACCTGAAGTACATGTATGATTTAATAGATAAGGAGTTTCTGGCGAGGGTCTAAAATGAGAACACTGGCCCATTTAAGAGAGCTTGATGAATCCCAGAAAGACTGGCAAAGATACCAGAGTATATCGCTGGAAGAGCTGAAGATAGATAGAGATAAAAGGAATATGGTTCTTCACGCAATGCTGGTCAGCATTCAGGCTGCTATAGATATAGCTACCGGTTTGATAGCTAAAGAGGGACTGGGAAAACCCACAACATACAGAGAAACTTTTGAAATATTAGGTCAGGCCGGACTGATCTCAGAGAATCTTGCTGAAGAGCTCTCGGATCTGGCTGGGTTCAGAAATGTCCTTGTCCATATATACTGGCAGCTAGACCTTAATCAGGTATATGGAGTCCTGCAAAATGATCTTAAAACTCTTAAATCCTTTTTAAAGGAAGTTAAGAGATTATTAGATCAGGATTTATCTGCCGAATGAGTTTCGGGCTAAGTCGCATAAAGTAACAGAGAAAAGCTAGCATAAATGAAAGTTCAGACAGCAGACTACCCTGAGGTTATTTACCGCAAATCTCTTCAAAGGGATAGGGAAGCTTTGCTTCTACTGGAATTTTATCTACAAGATCCATAAACTCAGGGTCATGCATGGGGCTTATATTCTTCTGCCGCTGGAAATAAGGATAACTCCTGATTCTCTGCCAGATTTCTTTTAAGGGCACTTCCTTTACATTCCCGAACCTGAAGGGGGGATATGGGCTTGGTTTAACATCTCCGTCCACGGTTACATGCATCCAGCGCCTGCCTGCCATCGCACCCATCATCTGCCCTTCGAAATAGGTATTTGAAAACATGCGCGGCCCCTCTGGAGCAGAGTTAATTCTGTGATACATTTCAAGGATTGTTCTCCGGTCCCTATCGGTAATTACAGACTCGCCTCTTCTTTTCGGCATTGATTCCCAGACGGAAAACTCGTGTACCCCGAGTTCCGATGCAAGTGCGTAGAGAGCAGGAAGTTCCTTCATATTTGAGGGAGAGGCGTGAGTTGTCATTACAACCAGAAGCCCTGCTTCGAGAGCAAGTTTTATGGTTGAGATCGCTCTGTCGTACGAACCTTCAGATTTTCGGACCGAATCATGTTTTTGAGGATCAGTCGAATAAACGCCGATCATCAGAGAGTGAAGACCTGCTTCTTTCAAACGGAGAGCAGTTTCTATTGAAAAGTCCGTACCCCAGGTAGAGCAGTTAACTATAGCGCGTTTTTTATCCACATATTCGACAAGTTCAAAGATCTCTTTACGTAGTAGAGGGTCATTTTCAGTAAAACTGATTATCAGTGTACCAAGGTCCAGGGCTTCATCTATCACTCTTTTTATCGTATCCGTATCCAGCTCATCATCAACTGTACCTGGTGGATACCTTGAGCTGTTCTGGCGGGTGATTTCAATGGTAACGGTTTCAGGGATATATTTTCCCATAGCTATCTGGACTTCTGCAAAAATAAGCCGTTTGAAAGCAGGGCCTGGTATCGGAGGCAGCCAGGCTGAGGGGACAAAGCTATCTTCCTGTACAAGAGCCGGCTTTTCTTCCTGCAGGCGTGAATTTATCTTTTTCAACACAGGGCTGCATGCAGATTTCAATGGTCCGCTTGCTGTAAGTTTTACGGCTTTCCCCTCACGCTGCTGAAGGTTTACAGACAGCCCTGGCATGGAGAAAATTTCTATATTTCTATTTTTTGTGGGAAAATCCGACACATTCTTTTTTTCAGGAATCATTTTTCCTCACAGATATTTTCTTAAGGGTTTCTGATTTTCTGACAAATTTCTAAATTTATCTATGGGTTAATATCTCTTAACACTTATTTAAATCGTACCTGTCTTTTCTGAAATCAAGAGAAACTAAAAATTAGATTTTTCCTGGAAATTTGTTTCAAACCAGTTTCAATAGCCATAAAATCTTTATCAATAGCCATAAAATCTTTAAAAATAGATCGTAACCGAATATAATGTTAAATACAAACAGCTATTAAGAATGAAAAATTTCAGTTGAGAATATCACTTTAAGAATAACCAGTTTTTAAAATGAGGTCTAAGCTGTCCGGGCACGAAAACCGAAAATTAGTAGTCTGCCTGGACTGCCTCTTTAAAATAAAAAGCTTGAACCTCAAGCCCTTTCTGAGAAGGCGAGGTTTCCGCTGATTTTCTTTATCTTTACTTTTACCACGTCGCCTTTTGCGGCTCCGGGCACGAAGACCGTATATTTGTCTATTTTTGCTATCCCGTCACCTTTGGACCCAACGGCATCTATCCGGAGTTCATAGGTTCCGCCCTCTTCGATAGCTTCCCTGACAACTACGTTGCTTACCTTTCTCTTTTTGACAGGTCTGTGTGCTCCACAGGCGGAACATTTCAGGACAAGTACCCTGTCTACCCTGACAAGCTGGGTATCCGGGCGTTCACATTCCGAACACATAACGTATTCGTCAACATATGCCTGAATGTTGTCTGAAATCTGAGCTCTTGTAAACCTGCCCTGGAAGACTGCACGTGTGCCTTCTATCTTCCCTGCAGTCCCCAGTTCCCTGGTGAGATATTTCATCAGGTGGTCAGGGTCCCGGTTAAGGGTGTCTGCAATATTTCCGAAGTTATCCAGAATTGTGGTCTTGCCTTCGGAAAAGAGTTTGGGTTCAGGGATTACGAATCGAGCGTCAGTAGTCTCTGTGTCCGGCATCTTTGACATTGCACGGTTTAAAAGCTCTTCGTAATCATACATTCTTTAGACTCCCTTTTAGTTTTACTGTTTCTAGCCGTGTTACTGTACCAGTTCTGCGCCTTCGTCGATGACGATTCTGCAGGGGGTTGGCAGTTTCTGTCCTGCATGCCAGAGAGCTTTCTTTGCAGCCTGGAAGTTCTGCTTCTCAACGGCTACTGTAAAGATCTTCTGCATTGAATTTACCCTTGCTGCGGTACCGACATTCTTCCCAAAGGCCCTGCGCATTCCACTGGAAACACGGTCAGCACCAGCTCCAGTTGCCTGCTTGTTTTCTCTGAGTACTTCATGGGGATAAACACGGAGCTTCATGTAAAAGCCCATCTTTCCTGTGTCTTCGACAAGGTGCCTGTTTGCAGTAATACGGGCTGCTTCAAGAGCAACATGCCTGATCTGGCATTTCTCTTCTACAACCAGCGAAACTTTTACAGGGAAAGTTGTGTTTGCTTTATCTCCCATATCATAGTGAATAACCTGGCTTCCGGGAACACCGCCCATATATTTTCTTCTGGTAAATGAGCGCTGTCTCACGTTTCTGTACATACTTCCTGGCTTTCGTACCATTAGTTTGATTCTCCTGAAAAGTGATAATTTTGATAATATTTTGAGTGGAAGCTTTTTCCACTTATAATCCACTTATAAGCGTTTGCTTCAAGTTCGCAAAAAACTGTTTAGCAAATCGTTGAGCATGGAGATATGTGCATATAAAGATACCTGCCTGTATTTACATTTATCTGTAAACCGCCCTTGCAGGTTCTGGCAGGAAATTTCTGCATCACCCGGTTCTCCGGATAGGGATTTTCATGCCTGAGATTCTATATCCCCTTATATCTTATATATCCCGGGCTTAGGTGACTTACTCCCTACTACTTAGTGGTTTATAAGTTTTATTGATGTTTCCGAGTATTTTTCAAAAAATCCCGCTAGAAGCCCGAAGCAGCCTGAAAGCATCATGCTCCCGAAAGGTGCTGCAAAGTGCAGCTTCTCAAAAATTTCCTTCCTGAGTTCCGAATGTGAAAGCTTTTCAAGCATCTCTCTTTTCGGCCCTGTAACCATTATCGAGCGCACATGTTCAAAACCCGGAGCTTCCTTTGTATATGCTCCGTGCCCTCCGTCTTCAAATACTTCATCAAAGCCAAGCTTTCCGTCAGCAAGCCTGATAATATAGTCCTGAAGCTTTTCCGGACTCATGCTGGAACTGTGATGCTCGAACACAGCCGTGATCCTGTTTTCATTCACAAGAGCTCCAAGAGTATGCCCGTTTCCTATATTGACCACAATGGAAGGCTGGACTGCTGCCGGGTCGGTAAGAGCTCCAAATACGGCTGCGGGCCCTGTGTCCATGAAGACTGCCCGCGTATTGAGGGCTGTAGTGGCTTTAAGAAGCGAATCTGCCTGGGCTTTCATTCGAGTGAACGGCTTCGGGATCTCTTCGGGCCGGTACACAAAGTCTTCGAGCTTTCCTCCTTTCTCGATAAGTTCCTTTAAAAGTTCAAACCTGTAGACCCTGTTGCTTTTGTCCGGAGCATTCCCGTGGTCCTGCACTGCCACGGCATAGTTTTCCGGCATCCTGACCTCGAAATTCGAAAATGCGCAGGAAACTGCACAGGGGTCAAAGTCCTGCATAACAATTTCCAGAGCCTCTCCCGAATCTGCAAGCCCTTTTGCCTCTTCCTCCGTAACAATCTGGACTCCAAAAGCTTTCACTCTTTCAATGTTATCATGAATGGACAGAGCGGCTGCTTCAGTAGCATATACCGGGAAACCCGCCTTCAGGTGCGCGCGGACAGCCCATGCCGAAGGCCCTCCTCCCATTATGGTTCCGGTAAGCACAAGTGCTTTTCCTGCCTTTGTTACTCTTCTGATTCTTTCCGCAGTCACCTGCGTAGGAGCAGGCATGACCATTATAAGACTGTTCTCAACCTCTTTTTCCGAATCAAATAGCAGGATATCCTGCGTACCTGTCCCTATGTCCGCAGCAATTATGTGCATAACCGGGGATTGGGCTGATAAGTTATTAAAATATGGGCAGGCAAGTAACTTAGAGGATACTGGATAAAGAGAAGAAATAAAACATCATATGAAAAACTAAGTAAATGGAGCGTGCCGTTTTCATGAAAGAACCTACGCCAGAAATTCACAAAAAAGACGCTAAAAAATCTTTTTCTTTCGCTTTAATTACAATTTCTACTTCAAGGTACGAGAAGTACGGAAACCCGTCTTTTCCCTATGAGGCAGAAGACCTTTCCGGAAGAGCTATGAAAGAACTTCTTGAGGCTGCAAGCAACAATGTCTCTTTTTACAGGCTTGTGCCTGACGGAAAAGATGAAATTCTTGATGCTCTTTTTGCCGCGCTTGACAGTTCTGCAGATATTGTTGTAACAAGCGGAGGCACTGGGCTCGCTCCGAAAGATCTTACTATAGAGTCCGTAGCACCTCTTTTTGAGAAAGAAATCCCTGGTTTCGGAGAACTTTTCAGGTTCAAGAGCCTTGAAGAAATCGGCACTTCCGTAATCCTTACAAGGGCTTCGGCAGGTGTGATAAAAGGAAAGGCTGTATTCTGTTTGCCGGGGTCACCAAACGCGGTGAAGCTTGCCCTTTCTAAGATTATCATTCCTGAAGCAGGTCACATTGTAAGGCATGTGAGGGAATAAGCCTAATAAGTTTTGGTAGATGGGCTTTTTATAAGAGAAAGAATTGGAAAAGCAGTTATCTAAATCCTGTAGCGTGAAGTTGCAAAAATCATTTCTCTTTATTTTCTTCATTTATCTTTGAAAGAAGCCAGTCATAATTTTCTTTTATTATTACTGTATTGGGATGATTTTGTCCAAACTTTTTTTCGACTATTTTCAGTGCCCTTTGATACAGTGGGAGTGCTTTTTCGTAATCTTCCATCTGACGATAGAGTCCTGCAAGATTGTTTAGTGTTGTTGCAACATATGGGTGTTGGGGACCCAGTGTTTTTTCATCTATTAGGACTTACGCACTTGCCTGCTTTGCAGGCAGCTTTCGAGTTTTTTACTTTTTAATCTAATTCATATATTGGTTTTCTGATATATTGACTTACAGCATTTCTTGTAATGCTTAACTTTGTCTCAAACCATGTCATTCCTGTTTTCATTCTTTGGACTTCAAATCTTAGGAATGCTCTTAGTGCCATCATAATATGTGCTCTCTGCACATTATTTCTTCTTGCCTGACAGCGTTCTACTCCACAAAACTGTTTAATTCCTCTATGGTACTCTTCAATTTTCCATGCTTTTTTCCCTAACTCTTTCCTTTTTTCTTCTTTCATATCCAGTACATCTGTAGCCCAATACTGCGTGTCTCCGTCCTCGGAAACTATCCGAAATACTTTGATGAAACCATATTCTTTCAGATGAACCGTTATTCCTTCTGGTGGAATACTTAACAATTCAATTGCTACATTACCAGTCTTATCAGGATTAACTAACCGGTTTTTCTTCAATCTCGTTAACCAGTGCCATCCCTTTTTCCTGATCGCTTTGAGATTCTTTATACTGGAATACCACGTATCAAACAGAACAAATTCAGGCTTAAAACCACGTTCTTCTGCCTTATTTAGCATATCAAGGAAATGATCGTTTTTTGTTTTTCCATCAGTATTTATATCGTAAATTCTAAAGTCAACAGGGATTATGGCGTCATTAGACGTCCAGACAACGGTTTCAAGATTGATCCCATTTACAATCTGATGATGTTTACCACTCCATTGTCTGTAAACAAGATCCATATGCTTGGAATATGGTTTATCCAGAACAGTATCGTCGAAAACAAGAAAGCCAGTATAAGGAGTGACTATATCCTTTACTTCTTCCCATAAAGCCTCCGTATCCGGAGGCTGCCTTAGAAGAAGACGGGTAAAAGAGTCATGAGCCGGATTATTAGAATCTAAATAACTGCACTTTGAAGCTTCGGTACAGCTAAATACGCGTGAAGAAGCGATAAGAAAGTTGATGTAATCGAGATCAGTGCATTTAGGAGGATTTATTTAATTCAACCCAGAGATTTTTTTTTTGATTATATTTATACCAATATATTAAAAAAAGTATTTTAATGTAACTTATGAAAAAGTGCTTCAACCGCGTAAGTCCTAATCTATTTTAAGTGTCCTTTTATAAAATGTGAGTGCATTTTCGTACTCTTCCATATCTATATAAAGTCCTGCGAGATTGTTTAATGTTGTAGAAACATCTGGATGTTGTGGCCCTAGCACCTTTTCACGAATATCAAGTGCTCTTTTATAAAGTGGGAGTGCCTTTTCGTATTCTCCTATACTTTCATAGAATACTGCAAAATTGTTTAAGGTTTGTGCAACATCTGGGTGTTCAAATCCCAGCACCTTTTCACGAATGTCAAGTGCTCTTTTATAAAGTGGAAGTGCCTTTTCGTAATCTCCTATTCTTGCATAGAATGCTGCGAGATTGTTTATTGTTGTTGCAATATTTGGGTGTTGGGGACTCAGTGTTTTTTCATCTATTTTAAGTGTCCTTTTATATAGTGGAAGTGCCTTTTCGTACTCTCCCATATCTTCATAAAGTCCTGCGAGATTACTTAGGGTTGTTGCAACATCTGGGTGTTGTGCGCCCCGCACTTTCTCCATTATTTCGAGTGCCCTTTTATAAAATGGAAGTGCCTTTTCGTATTCTCCTATCTGACGATAGAGTGTTGCAAGATTGTTTAGTGTCGCTGCAACATATGGGTATTCCGGATCCCGTACTTTTTCCATTGTTTCAAGTGCCCTTTGATAGAACGGGAGTGCTTTTTTGTACTCTCCCATATAATAATAGAGTGCTGCGAGATTGTTCAGGGTTGTTGCAATATCTGGGTGTTCAGATCCGAGTTCTGCTTCAAGTATTTGCCTTACTTCTTCATACATTGGGGTAATTAATTGCCAGAATGCTGCTCTGTAGAAGGGATCAGAGACAGAAACAAACCATTTGGACAAATGTTCCACTTCAAGAGTCTCTTTTGCATGATAGAAGGCTTCAGTTAAAGCGGTTTCGTGTTCTGGGGTTATTGACTTAATATCGAGTTCTTTTAGTTGATTGCTGTAGTAATTAAGCATGAAATTGTGAACTTTCTTTTTTAAATACTGATCTTGATATTCTTGCAGGCTTTTTCTTATAAGCTGGTGCATGGAACATTTTCCTTTATCGTCAATGTCCATAAAAGAGAAGCTATGCAGTTCTGAAAAACTGGTTACAGGGTATCCGGTATTAAATTTCTCAATCAAGATTTCAAATAGTTCGCGGTTCCAGTATCTGGGAACCGATAAGACTTTCAGCGTCTCTTTTTCTTCCCTGTCAAGGTATTTGACGAATCTGTAGAAAATTCCGTCTGGAACCTTTGCAAAGTCTTCCGGGGCAGGCTGCTTTTTTTTCTTTATTTTTCTATAGGTTTCAATAGAGAGTTCAAGGTAGTAGGGTACGCCTTCACTGCTTTCAATTAATGCTTTCTGGATATCCTCTTCAGTGATTCCGCACCGTTTTAACAGGTCGAGAGAATCTTTTTCTGGAAGTTTTTCTATTTTATGCTGGTCGAGGTAATTTTCCCAGTCCTCATCAACTTCTTCCCAGCGAAGGGTTTCTCTTCCGCAGATTATCCACAGACAGGATTTTTGTATGTTTTCAATAAGTTTTCTGAGCCATTTATCACGGTCATTAAAACTTCCTATATCTCTTTCTTTTTCCCATAGAGCTTCATAGGTGTCTATGAAAATGACTGCGGATTCTGAAGTGTTCTGCAGGTGGTCAGCAAGGTCATAGGCCCAGTAAACAGGTAGTAGTTCATCTATTTCTGCCGGTTCAAGATCGGAAAGTCTGGAAATATCTTCTTTGCGTTTCAGGGCCCATTTCTGATAAAGTTCAGGTAAACTTTTGGCAAGGTTAAGCACGTTTGGTATCAGGTTTACAGGGACAAATTCGTTACAGATGTCCAGAACATCACGAACAATGCTGTCCTCGGAGTAGTTTTCTTTTACAAGAGGAATGTGGGGGTTAACTTTTTTCCAGTAGGTTGCGAGTGCAACGTCAAAAGAGTTGAATTTGATGTCGTATTTCTGGCGCAGTTGACTGGACAGAACTTCGAGGAATTTATAAGGCTGCCTGTATTGTTCGGTAGCGAAGTCTATTGAAGTCCATATAATTTTCATGTGAAAGGCTGATTCATTGTGTTTTTTAAGTAATGTTGAAAGTTCCTTTCTAAGGCTGGTTTTTCCAATTCCAGCAACTCCATAATAGACCAGAATACTGTAGTCCTTTAGGTCGATGTTCTGGAAGGCTTTATCAAAAGCTTCAATGAACTCTTTCCTATCAACGAATGGGCATTCTACTTTTTCATCAAAATTTGTAGGACAAATTGACACTCAAATCCTCGACACTCAGTTCCTGGTCAGCTTAAAGTTCCGACCTATTGAAGTATTTTTCAACTTGCCCTATATTACACTGCTGAAATCTTTCAATTTCAATAACCAGACAAAAGAGGCTCATCAACAATAAGCCGGAACTTTTCCGGAATATCTATTGTAGGATCAACGGAGCTTTGAAACGTATAATAATGGAGTCTTGAAACAGCTTGCCCCACATCATTTTTAATATATCTTCCTTCCTAATCCAATTACATGATAATTCTTCATGCAGGAAGAGTCGGAAAACAGTTCTTCTTATGGGGGGAAAGCCCGGCTGAAAAAGAAACTTCGGTTGTTCGGCGCGGGAGAAAGCCTAAAATCCCGATTGTAAAACCCTATCCTTATGATTCGGGCGTTGAAAACCTGTCTTCTGCTCTTGAGCTGCTGCTGAGAAGTACTGACCGGAAAAAGGCAGAGAAAATTAACGTCTGGATCCCAACTATCGGCGGGAACCCTGTCCCTTCCAGCCCTCTCGTTGCTGAAATTCCTGCATCGGAAGCAGAACCTTCATTGATTCCCTGGACTGTCAATGCATATCCTCTGGAAGCTGAAGAAGCTATTGTTCTCCTCTGTGCCTGTATGGGAAAAAAGGTTCTTGCTCCCGGCATAATCTCGGGAAATGACCTACTCTGGTGGGCAGATGCTCTTAAATTTGCAGGCTCGCTGGCCGCAGGACAGAAATACCTGCCTGGTGTCAGGGGCGGGGAAGGGGAGTACAGGGCTTTCTGGGAACCCGTATTTTCCGGAGAAGATGCCGGAGAGCTGGCAAAACTTGCAAAGCAAATGCCTCCTGCTGCAAGGGCTCTAATTCCTGAAACATCTGCCGTGCCTCCGGAAATGCCTGCTGCTTTAGCGGCAAAGCAGTTTATTGAAGACTCTCTCGACTGGATAGTCCGGTCCGAGATAGGAGAAAAAGAGCCTGCAAAAGAGGCACGCAAAAGAAAATCCTTTGACAGTGTTCACGATGCCTGGGTTTCTGCTCTTAAAAGCCCCGACGGGCTGATCTATGGAGACGAAAAAGAGCTTCTGCAGCTTTCGTTAAGGGCCCGTGAATGGCAGTGCCCCCTCACCATCCTCACCACTTCTCCTTTCAGGTTTTGTTTCCGGCTGGAAGAGCCGGCTGCGAAAGAAGAAATCGAAGAAATCGAAGAAACTGAATCCGGAAAAAAAGATACTAAAAAAGGCAAAGATATAGCTGACATAGAGGTTCCCGAAGGACACTGGTACGTCCGCTACATGCTTCAGTCCTACGAAGACCCGAGCCTTCTGATTCCTGTAAAAGAAGCATGGAAGCCAAAAAAGGGCAGCCCTTTGAAAAAATATGATGTGAAAAACATTCGCCAATTTCTGTTATCTTCCCTCGGGCAGGCTTCCAGTATAAGTGCAGAAATTGCTTCCAGCCTTGAAGCTCCCAATCCGTCCGGATATTCCCTTGATATGAAAGAGGCTTACCACTTCCTGACTGAAAGTGCAGCGAATTTAAGTCAGGCCGGTTTCGGGGTACTTCTCCCTGGCTGGTGGACCCGTAAAGGTACAAAGACCCACTTAAAAGCCCAGGCTAATGTTAAGGGCAAGAAGAAGTTACAGGCCGGATACGGGCTTACACTCGATGAAATCGTCAGCTTTGACTGGGAAATTGCCCTTGGAGACAGGGTGCTGACAGTCAGAGAACTGCAGGCTCTTGCAAAGCTCAAAGCTCCGCTTGTCAAATTCCGGGGGCAGTGGGTCGAGGTAAAAGATGCGGAAATCAGGGCTGCCCTTGAGTTCTGGAAGAAAAACCCCAACGGAGAAGCAAGTCTGCGCGAAGTTCTAAAACTAGCTGTTGGCGTTTCCGAAAAAGCTGATGGTGTGGACGTTGAAGGGCTCAATGCAACCGGCTGGATTGGAGAATTAATCAGCCGCTTAAAGGATAAAACCGGATTTGAAGAACTCCCGGCTCCTGACGGTTTTTCAGGCACCCTCCGCCCTTACCAGTTCCGGGGTTATTCCTGGCTCGCTTTCCTGAGGCAGTGGGGAATAGGAGCCTGCCTTGCAGATGATATGGGGCTTGGCAAAACCGTCCAGACCCTTGCTCTTATCCAACATGACCGGGAACAGATTGAAGAAAAAGTTGAAGAAAAAGTTGACGGACGTAAAGCCCCGAAACCGGTCCTTCTGGTCTGCCCTACCTCTGTTATCAACAACTGGAGAAAAGAGGCTTCCCGCTTTACTCCGGGACTTTCGGTAATGGTCCACCACGGGACCAGCCGGAAAAAGGAAGAGGAATTCAAAAAGGAAGCTATGAGCCATGCTATTGTCATCTCAAGCTATGGCCTTTTGCAACGGGATCTTAAGTTTTTAAAGGTGGTTTCCTGGGCTGGAATCGTACTTGACGAAGCCCAGAACATTAAAAATTCGGAAACTAAACAGGCAAAGGCAGCCAGGGCTCTTGAAGCCGATTATAGAATAGCTCTTACTGGGACTCCGGTTGAAAATAACGTGGGAGACCTCTGGTCCATAATGGAGTTTTTAAACCCCGGTTTCCTTGGCAGCCAGGCAGGTTTCAAGCGGAATTTCTTTATTCCCATTCAGGCAGAAAGAGATCAAGAGGCTTCAAGGAGGCTGAAAGAAATTACAGGCCCCTTCATCCTTCGCCGTTTGAAGACCGACACTTCGATTATCTCCGACCTGCCGGAAAAAATGGAGATGAAAACCTATTGTACGCTGACAAAAGAACAGGCTTCCCTCTATGCTGCAGTCCTTGAAGACATCGAAGAGGCAATGGAAGACGCAGAAGAAGGCATCCAGAGAAAAGGCATAATCCTGTCTGCCCTTACCAGGCTCAAGCAGGTCTGCAACCACCCGGCGCAGTTTTTAAAGGACAACTCTGCTTTACTCGGCAGGTCTGGAAAACTCGCAAGGCTTACTGAAATGCTGGATGTAGTCCTTGAAAACGGGGAAAAAGCCCTTGTTTTCACCCAGTTTGCGGAGATGGGAAAAATGCTAAAAGAGCACCTGCAGGCGAGCTTTGGCTGTGAAATCCTTTTCCTGCACGGCGGGGTTCCCAGAAAGCATAGAGATCGAATGCTTGAGCGCTTCCAGGAAGGGAAAGAATACCTCCCTATCTTTGTTCTCTCCCTTAAAGCGGGCGGCACAGGGCTTAACCTTACAAGAGCCAACCACGTTTTTCACTTCGACCGCTGGTGGAACCCGGCTGTTGAAAACCAGGCTACAGACAGGGCGTTCCGTATAGGCCAGACGAAGAACGTTGAGGTGCATAAGTTCATCTGTGCGGGCACGTTTGAAGAAAAAATCGATGAGATTATCGAGCGCAAAGTGCAGGTCGCAGAGAACGTTGTCGGAACAGGCGAAGACTGGCTTACAGAACTTTCTAACGATGAATTGAAGGATCTTCTTGCTCTTCGAGAAGAGGCGGTAGGTGAATAAAATGGCAGCTTACTGGGACGGTTATGGTTATTATGAGCCCACAAAGCCGATTGAGGTTAAAGGAGGCATCAAAGCAAAGTCCAGACGTGGAAGCTTTGTCCAGAGCTGGTGGGCAAAACGCTGGATTGAAACCCTTGAAAGCTTTAAGCTGGGTGCAAGGCTGGACCGGGGAAAAAGTTATGCCCGTAAAGGCCAGGTAACCTCCATTAAAATAGAGTCAGGGCTTGTAAGGGCTAAAGTCCAGGGTTCAGACCCCAGGCCCTATTCGGTAACAATAAAAGTCCGGACCCTGACAGGTTCCGAATGGGACCTCCTTGCAGAAAAACTTGCCCTGAAACCTATTTTTGCGGCAAAGCTCCTTGCAGGCGAGATGCCGGAAAATATCGACTCCGCATTTAAGGAGATAGGCCTCTCCCTCTTTCCCAAAGCACTCGACGACCTTGAAACAGACTGCTCCTGCCCTGACTGGTCAAATCCCTGTAAGCATATTGCAGCCGTCTACTACCTTCTCGGGGAAGAATTCGACAGGGACCCCTTCCTTATCTTTAAGTTAAGGGGCGTGGACATGGACGATTTTATGTCCATTCTCGGAAAGGGTTTTGTTACGGACACTGTGGACCGTGTAGCAGAAATGGGGGCTCTTACAGAAAAGCCTGATGATAAAACCGGAACAGTACCCGAAGCTCAAACTTCCCCGTTTTCTCCCGAACCTCTGCCCTTTAACCCCGAAGCTTTCTGGAGGGCACTTCCTGAAGTTACTGGAGAAGAAAAAAGCCCCTCCCTTGAGGCTCACGTCCCTCTGGTTCCAGCCGCCCTTCCAAAAAGGCTTGGAAAATTCCCATTCTGGCGTGGCGAAGAAGATCTGCTTGAAGTGCTGGGGGAAATATACAAAAAAGCTTCACCTGCAGGGATGATGATTTTCCTTGGAGAACGTAAATGAATGCTTTCGCATATTTTTTTTCTCCAATTTTTTTCTCCAGGGTGAGTAAAATTTTTTGCCTTCTATTGGAGGCAAATTAGTAGCTGACGTATAAATCAGTAGCTAACGTAAATATGATTTGCAATTTCCCTGTCCACAGCATACCGCGTCTGGTCTACCTCAAAGAGGTATGAAGGGGAGCGCCTGAGAAGAGTTACAGGCATACCGGGCAGGATTCCCATTGCTATCAGTTTCTGCAAAATCCCTGTGTTTTTTGTGTCCAGATGGGAGATCTTTCCTTTTTTCCTGGTTTCCATTGAGGAAAGTGTGGTAGTTTTCAGAGCATCATTCAGGCATTCCGGTTTTTTTGGTATCATTTAAAGAGACTCCTTATAAACTGTATTACTTTTGCTTCTTTTACAAGTTCGTACCCGCAATTTGGGCAGCACTGCCTGTCGCAGTTATGCAGTTTCCCACAGCCGGTGCATTTTGATTCATCTGCTTTTTCGAATTCGCTTCCGCAAAGTGGGCACTTCACAGTTTCACCCCCAGAGCGGTAAGCAGAGTGTTTACGATAAAGCCTGCAAGGAAGGCTGAGGGGAAAATGAACGCTGAGATTGCAAGCGCCATTCTAAACCCTCTTTCTTTTACTGTCATCATGAACTGGGCAATGCAGGGCATAAAAAGGGTCAGAGTAACTGCCGCAACCACAAGTTGCACGCCTGTCAGCAGTCCTGCGTCATGCATTCCATAGAGTCCGGCTGCTCCGAAGTCCCTCCTGAAGAAGCCGAAGAGGAAAATATCAGCAGCCTGGGAAGGCAGTCCTATCCAGGTGGTCGGATATTCCATGATTTTCAGGGCAAGAGCAAAGAGTCCTGTCAGCCTGCCTATCCAGATCAGTACGCTTGCCAGCACAAAAAGGGGCAGGACTTCCAGGAAATACCAGTGCATCCTTGAATAGGTCTTAACCGCTATGTTTGAAAGTTTAGGGATCCTGAGAGGGGGCATTTCGAGTATGAAGGTAGGAGCTTCCCCAGGCAGAAGCCTGGCAGCCAGATATCCTATGAATACAAATTCGAGCACTATCACGCCTGCCCAGATAATCAGCCCATCAGGGTTTTCAGACAGGATGGAAAGAATAATCCCGAGCTGTGCCGAGCAGGGGATTGCAAGAGCGAGCAGAACGGTTGAGATGAGCCTTTCCCTTCTTGTCTCAAGGGTCCGCGTGACCATTGTGGCCATGGTGGAGCAGCCAAAGCCGAGGACCATCGGAATTACTGCCCTTCCGCTAAGCCCGATTTTCTTGAACATGCTGTCAAGGAGCAGGCCGAGCCTGGGGAGATATCCCGTGTCTTCGATTACTGAGAACACAAGGAAAAAAGCTCCAACTATCGGCAGGATAAGGGCAATTGCGTAGGTCACTGCCTGCGTAAATATCCCGTATTCCCCTACAAAGAGGTCCTGAAGGGCAGGATAGGGAACAATGGATGTGAACCATCCGGTCACAAAGGGGTTTATATACTCTCCGAACACCGTGTTTTCGAGGAAATCAACAATAGTGCCTGCTGCAAAAACACCAACGAAACGGTAGAGTCCGAAGTACAGGACTAGCAGGAGAGCCGGAATGCCAAGCAGAGGGTGAGTTAGTACGCTGTCTATATTTTCCGCGAAACGGACTCTTCCCTCAGCCTTTTTTCTTTTTTCGGTTTTTACTTCCTGGCCTGTTTGTTTTTCCTCAATCTCTTTTTCCGTATCCCGGACTTCCATTACCTGCTCTACGATTTCGTTTACAAGCTCCTGCCTTTTAAGGGTAAACAGGTAAGACAGAGGGATCCCTGCCTTTTCCGAGGCAGCTTCTGCAAGGCTCTGGAACTTCTCAAAACCATTTTTTCCGCCTTCGCTTTTCTCTCCCTCCCTCTTTTCATTTTTATTCCAGCAGTTATCTTGAGGGCTGCATACAGAATCAATTGCTGTCCTGTCTCCCTGAAGCAGCAGGAGGGCAAGGGACCTTTTTGATATTCCGGTTTCTTCCTTTGTTTCAAGCAGGCTTTCTATTTCCAGGATGTAAGGCTCTATTTCCTGCCCATAATCAATTTCCTGTGGAAATCTCTCTTTTGTCTCCGGAGTGAATCCCGCAATTGAAGTTTTGAGTTCTTCGATTCCTTTTCCTTCACTTGAAACCGTACCCACGACAGGGATCCCGAGGAAATTGCTGAGTCCCTTTATGTCTATTTTTATTCCTCTCTCCTCAGCTTCGTCCATCATGTTAAGGACAAGGATGACAGGGAGCCCGGCTTCAAGAAGCTGGAGTGTGAAAGAGAGCATGCGCCTGAGGTTTCTGGCATCTACAACATGCAGGCAGACAAAGGTTTTCTCATCAAAAAGAAGGCGCTGGGAGACTCTTTCTTCTTCGCTCACAGGCAGTAGAGAATACATTCCGGGAGTATCGATTATTTCATATTCCCTCTCTCCTAACCTGCCTTTCCCCCTGCTGATTTCTACTGATGTTCCTGGATAGTTGGAAACTATGGTATAATTTCCGGAAAGTGAATTGAAAAGGCTGCTTTTCCCAACGTTTGGGCTCCCTACGAGCACAATTTTAGGAAGTCCTTTTCCGGGAGTGCACTCCTTTTCCCCACGGCAGCACTCATTTTTGGGACAGATAAGTGGCAGTTTCATATTTATTCTCGGTTTCTATCTTTAACCTTTAGGTCGACCTAAATTCATTTTTGCCTTATTTAGGCATACCTAATATTTAAAGTTAATGAAATATCCGGGATTTCAGAAGGAAACGGCAAAAAAATTATCCAAAAATTCCTCTCAAAAACTCATTTGAGTAGATTAGCTTAAAAATTCAAATTCAGGAGTATTAAAAACAGCTTTAATTGAAAACAGCTTTAGTTTGGCGCAGAGGAGTAGATTTGTTAAACCTTTACTCTTCTTAAATTTTTGCCTCTCTGCTCATATCCCTTAAGTATTCAAACAGCTCTCTTCCCCATTCTATTGCCCCAGGTTCGAAACTGATTATGTACTGGCGGTCAAATCTTCCACTTTCATTAAACAGCCCCAGAAGCATTATTTTATCCGAAGATACAACTACTGCAGGGATTTCCACTTCTTTCTTATCGAGAACGAAAACATTCGTATTCTTTATTTTGAGAAACTCTTCCACTTCTTTTTGGAAATCCTCTGCAAGCCTTGAATATACGGATTCGCTCATGACAAGGGAAATCTCAGTGCCTTTTCTGGCAAGATCAAGGAAAAAAGACGGGAACTGAGGATGAAAGTAGGAAAAAAACATAAGTATATGGTTTGAGTTTGACACATTCTTTACGAATTCAGGGTTAAGATCAAAAGTATGGCTCAGGTCAGGTTCTATAAGACGATAGTCCCCAAGTTCGCTGATTCGCTTAATAAGGGATGGAGGAATAGGTGTAAGTTTCCTGTCTGCCCAGAACTCCTCATTTTTTTCAAAAACATCCAGGGTATCCAGAAGAGGCTTCATTTTCTCTATAATAATCTCTCCTATCAAACTGAGGCTATAAACTCCTTCTTCGTGGATTACCAGGTTCTGCTCTTTCAATTTTTTAATCTGGGGAAGGAGCGCTGTTCTTGGAACCTGAAGCCTATCAAGGATCTCCTGGGTATTCTTAGGTCCTTCTCTCAGGAGCATGAGAAAAGCCTTTCTTTTCTCTGAAAACAGAACCAGATCAAGCAAGTTTGGATTCATTTAATGTCGCCATCCGGAGGTAGAAGAGATTTTTTCGTTTTTGGTTCTCTATAGCGTTAATGAATACCAAATCGATAATAAAGATGTCGAAATTATTTGGACTCTTATTAAGTTCCAGTATTGTACCAGCTCAATAAACCTTCTTAAATCTTCAAAACGAATCTAGAAGAAGATATTGCCAGTATTTCCAGCAAAGGACCGTAACTGAAATGGACTGGCCTGGAAACTTTGATATAGTTGCTGGTAAGAATGGGTGGAATTACATCCACGTAAACTGGCTTAAATTAAGAGGAATTACTGGCTTTAATTAAGAAGAATTACTAGCTTTAATTAAGAGGAATTACTGGCTTAAATTAAGAGGAATTATTTCATCGATGTTATACATTTCCTATCATATGATGATGTGAGCTTTTTATTATTAGCAGGTTAGTTTAATTATAAGTGATGCGAGGAAAGGCAATGGAGAAAGAAAAATTATATCAACTTAAATCCGATGCAAACAAAATAAGTCCTGTTCTCAATATTGGAAAGAATGGGATCACCGATACTCTTATCGAAGAACTGAACAAACAGATAAAAGCTAACAGGCTTGTAAAAGTCAAAGTACTTAAAAGCGCAGAGGAAGGTAAGGATCTGAAAACTATTGCAGATGAGCTTGCTAAAGCTACAAGGTCCACACTTATTGATGTGCGCGGCAGGACTGTTGTGCTGTACAGGTAACGATTCCGGAGAAAAGTGCATTAAAACAGCTTTTAGCTAACAATAGCTACTTAATAAGATCAAGATTTTAAGATTTGCGCCGTTAAAACAAAAGCTTCTGACTTGCAATGGTACAGTTATCAGCACTTAAAAGTAGTAGAGTCGGAGAGTTGGCTTCTTTATCTCCCTTAAATCTCGTTTTTCCGGTTCCTATAGGCAAGATATTTGCCTGCAGGCAAAGAACGTCTTGCTGTCTTTTACAATGAAGAATAAGGTTTTTGTATAGAAGTGCCTCTAATACTTAAGGTTCGTTCTCGTGAACCATTTAAAACTTAATTATTATGTGATATTATTATATATTTCACCAGTATTATGTAAGCTTATATTGAAAAACAGTTCGTTGTAGAAGTTTATTCGCATACAAATCCATACGATCTCACTATCAATGAGATTGATTTCATACCGCTGTACCTGAAAAATTAACGGATAAACTCGATTAAGATTATCATATCGCACCAAGATGCGCCTGAACCCCCCCTGAAACGGCTGCGCTGGGACAATTCTGCTTTCTTTTTGCTTCAAAATACAGCGGGGCAGATCACACCCACCATCCGGAGAGATTATTATGCTTGAAGATGAGTATCAACTTGAATTTTTCAAAAACAACGGTTTCGTCCGGAAGCAATGCCAGAAGTGCGGCAAATTCTTCTGGACTCGTGACCCTGAAAGAAATACGTGCGGAGATGCACCCTGTGACCCCTATTCCTTCATAGGAAACCCTGTATTTTCCAGGGAATTCGATATTTCAGGGATGCGTGAATATTACCTCTCCTTCTTTGAAGCAAGAGGGCATACCAGGATTGACCGTTATCCCGTTGTGGCTCGCTGGAGAGATGACATTTATCTCACCATAGCTTCGATTGCAGACTTCCAGCCCTTCGTAACTTCAGGACAGGTGCCACCGCCTGCAAACCCCCTGACAATTTCCCAGCCCTGTATCAGGTTAAATGACCTCGACTCCGTGGGCAGAAGTGGGCGCCATCTTACAAACTTTGAAATGATGGCTCACCACGCTTTCAATAAAAGGGACAATGAAATTTACTGGAAGGAACACACCCTGGAACTTTGTGACGAACTCTTAAATTCTCTCAAAGTAAACCCGCTAGCCGTAACTTATAAAGAAGAGCCCTGGGCAGGCGGAGGCAATGCAGGTCCCTGTGTTGAGGTTATCGTGCACGGGCTTGAACTTGCAACCCTTGTCTTCATGGACCTGAAGACAGACAAAAAGGGAGATATCGAGATTAAAGGCGAGACCTACTCGAAGATGGACAACTATATTGTGGACACAGGGTACGGTCTTGAGCGTTTTGTCTGGGCTTCCAGGGGTTCCCCTACAATTTATGACGCCCTTTTCCCTGGAATAGTAAACGAGCTCATGGGACTTGCAGGAATTGAACATGAACTGGAAGACTCCGAATATGCAAATATCCTGGCACAGAATGCCCGCCTTGCAGGGTTTATGGATGTCAGTGAAAAGGCAAACCTGATGGAACTCAGGAAAAAGGTTGCCTCAAGCATAGGAATGACAGTGGACAAGCTTTCTGCCATAATGGAACCCGTAGAAAAGGTTTATGCGATTACTGACCACACCCGCTGCCTTACCTTCATGCTTGGAGACGGAATCATCCCATCCAACGTTAAAGCAGGATACCTGGCACGCCTTGTCCTGAGAAGGACTCTGCGCATGATGAAAGATCTTGATATCAGGATTCCGCTCTCCGATATTGTGGACATGCACATAAAGAACATGCCCGAATACCCGGAGTTCAGGGAAAACTTCCCTGTCATTCAGGACATCCTGGAATCCGAAGAGGAAAAGTTCAATGCAACCATGGAAAGGGGCCGCAGGATTATTCAGAAATCGGCTTCCCATTTCAAGAAGACAGGAGAAAAGATCCCTCTGTCCCAGTTAACCGAACTTTACGACTCACACGGAATTCCTCCCGAAATGGCAAAAGAAGTTGCAGCCGAAATAGGGGTAGGTGTGGAATTCCCTGACAATTTCTATTCAATTATTGGTGAGCTGCACAACAAAGCCGAAGAAAAGGAAGAGGAAGTAATTCCTTTTGCAGAAAGGCTCAAGCACCTTCCCAAGACCAAACGCCGCTTTTATGACGAGCCAACCCGTCTGGAATTTGAGGCAGTTGTCCTTGATGTGTTTGACAACAATGTCGTGCTTGACAACACCTTCTTTTATGCGGAAGGCGGAGGACAGCCTGCTGACATAGGAGTCATCGTTGCCGAAGATACCGTGTACAAAGTTGTGGATGTTCAGGTCTTTGATGGTGTAATCGTACATACAATTGAAAGTACGGGCAGGACTCTTGGGATAACCAAAGGTGAGATGATCACCGGCAAGGTTGATGAAAAACGCAGGATGACTCTTGCAAGGCATCACACAGCAACTCATATTGTAAATGATGCAGCCAGAAAGGTTCTTGGAAAACACATCTGGCAGGCTGGCGCTCAGAAATTTGAGGACCATTCAAGGCTTGACCTGTCCCATTACAAGCATATTTCCCCTGAAGAAATCAGACAGATTGAGCTTCTGGCTAACCGCACGGTAATGGAAAACAAACGTGTAGTTACGGAATGGCTGCCAAGGACTGAAGCTGAGCAGATATACGGCTTCGGGCTCTATCAGGGTGGAGTGCCTCCAGGAGAGAAGATCAGGATTGTAAAGGTCGGAGACGATGTGGAAGCCTGCGGTGGAACCCACTGTACCAGTACCGGCATCATCGGGCCTATTAAAATCCTGAAGACCGAGAGGATTCAGGATGGTGTGGAAAGGATTGAATTTGCAGCCGGAACTGCAGCCGTGCGTGCAATGCAAAAGCTCGAGTCACTCCTTGTCGATTCTTCAAAGATCCTGAGCGTACCTCCTGAACACCTTCCAGGGAGCGTTGACCGTTTCTTCGGAGAATGGAAAGACCTCAAGAAAGAAAACGAGAGGCTCAAAGAAGAGCTTGCCCGCTCCAGAGTTTTCAGGATGCTCGGGGATGCTTCTGAGGTTGCAGGTCTCAGAGTTATTACTGAACAGGTTCCAGGGGCTGACTCCCTCGAACTTCACAAGATAGCTACCGAACTTCTTAAAAACGAGAATGTGGTCGCCCTGCTTGCAAGCGACTTTGAAGGAGTAAAACTTGTAGCATCTGCCGGAGAAAAAGCCATGAAGTGCGGAATCAATGCCGGCAACCTTGTCCGTGAGATGTCAAAGGTCGTAGGCGGAGGCGGAGGCGGAAAACCTGCCCTTGCAATGGGCGGCGGGACCGATCCCACAAGAATTCAGGACGCTCTTAACAGAGGGCTTGAACTCGTGAAAGTTTCCTGCAAGCAAGCTTGAGAACCAAGTATAAGGCTAGTTATATCAAGGCTAGCCATAATCAAGCAAATATTCAGGCGAGAAATCTTATCGAAAAGGCTCAATTAAAGTATATTGAGCCAAAAATCAAACGTGAGCCAACAATCAAAAATAAAAGTGCCGGGTAAAATCCCGGTTCATCTCTTTTTTTCAGTCCTTAAAAAGCATTTCACAGAGAATTGCAGCATTGTCTTTTACAAAAAGGTGCACGGTTTTATTTCCTTCAAGCCCTTTTTCCACTTCGTTCCTGACTTCCCAATACTCTTCAGGTTTTACGCCTGCCCGGAGTATGACACTTCCAACGTTTTTGTCTTTCAGGAACTTATTGATCTCACGTGGTTCAAAGGGACAGACCTTCAGGACAAGGTAATGGTTTTTAATCATTGACTGCTTTATCAGGGCTTCCGAGGTTAACAACAGCCTCTTTTTGTCAACTCTGAAAAGCTCGAAAGCGCCCATAATAGGTCCTGCCATCTGCATCATAGATTCAACAAGTTCAGGAAGGAGCTCCGCTGCAACAACAGAAGGTTCGGGTTCATAGGCAAACAGTTTCATTTTTTCCGTTTCCCTTATCTTTGGAAGAGGCCCGTATTTTGAAACCAGCCCTTCTCCCGCAGGCAGGGCTACAGCCAGCCGTTCATTCTGTTTCAGACCGCCGAAGTAAAGAGTTAAACGATTGAGCTGCCCATCCAGGGAGATATACTCTTTTTCGCAGTCAAAAGGAATTCTTTCAGGGGGCATCTGGGGAGGGGCTTCGAAAGCAAAATTTTTTGTCTTTTCCCCATATGCTGAAAGCACATTAGGAATCCCTGGCTCAAGGCTTGAGACCTGCCTCTTATCCTCTTCGGCAGGGCGGAAAGGGTCTGAAAAAACAACATCTACTGCCGGTATCTGCTCGATTACTTTCGGGTCAAGTGCGTCCCCGCAGATGAATTTCACATTTTCGAGCCCGTACATTGCACAGTTTTGTTTTGCATATTCTATTTTTTTTGGGTCAATTTCCACTGCATATACGAACTCGCACTGCTGCGCAAAAAAGACGGTTTGCCCTCCTATCCCGCAGCTGATGTCAGCAAGAGTTCTGGCTCTCAGGCGCTGAGCTCTGTAACGGGCGATAGGCTCAGGGGTTGCAAAGCGCACGCTTTCCTTATCCCCATGCAGGGGCTTTTCAAATTGCTTTTTCCGTGCCACATCGATCAGAGGATTAGTAGGAGTTTTATGGGATTTAAAGGCAACTGAAAAAGAAGGTCATGATTTTTTCAAAAAATAAATAAGTAAGTTATTTCATCAAAATATCATGTACTTCAATATTTGAGGAAGACTTATGGATAACTTCACCGAAGAGGATAAAGATAATTTATTATTTATGGCAAATTCTTTAAAAAAGTGTCAACGAGCTGATCTCTCGGATATTAATAATGACGAGAATATAATTGAAAAGTTATATGTTGATCCTTTAGAAAATAATTTAGTTTTAAAGAGTTGTTTAGCTCCAAATACAACTTTTTTAATTGGTAGAAAAGGAACAGGGAAATCAACTATAATAGCTAGGCTTCAGCATGAAATAAGGAAGAGTAACGATAAATTATCGCTTTATATCGATGTCAAAACAATTTTTGATGAGTCAAGGCCATTTGATTTTGATTCTTCGCAATACGTAAATGTTTTACATGGAGAAGAACTAGAAAGATATCTCTTATTTAAAAGCTTCCTCAAAAAAATATTGAAGATATAAAAAGAGAAGTTAAAACTAACACTTTGAAATTCTATCTTGCAAAAATTTCTAAAGTCTTTGGTCATAATAGGAACTCGTTCAATGAAGAATTAGATAAAATTTTTGAGAGCATTAATAGTAGGACCTATGAAGATATTTTAATCATTAAGGAAAAACAGATGTTTTCGGCTAAAAGCCAAGATATTACTCAAGCCCAAAAATGTGGGTTTGCCTCTGGTGTTGGCATTTCAAGTAGTGACGTAAGCTTAAAAGCAAGCAGTAGTGGGGATTTCTCTGAAACAGTTCAAAGTGGAGAAGAGATAAAAGAGAAGTTTTCAGAAATATTACTTCAGTTTTTCGATCCAAAGTCAATTTTGACTCAAATTAAAAACTTACTTTCTAAGATTGGAATTAAATACGTTTTCATTTGTTTAGATGATTTCTCAGAAATCGACAAAGATGCGATGGAAATATTTGTTGATACTATAATAGCTCCGTTAAATAACTGGTCTGATGGCTATTTTAGGTTTAAAATAGCGGCTTATCCGAGTAGAATATATTTCGGTGATATAGATCCTTCAAAGATTGATCAAATTAAGCTAGATTACTATGATCTGTATTTATCTAATCACGTCAGAGATATTGAACAAGAGGCCACTTTAAATATTTCAAGACTTCTTACTAGCAGATTCAATTATTTTTTAGATAAAGATCCAGCTAGCTTCTTTGATCTATCCAAGAATGATATTTCAGATTACTACAAAGTTTTGTTTGATACCACTTCAAATGTTCCAAGAAACGTTGGATGGATTCTTTGGTATGCTAATCAATCTAGCGTTTCAAAAGGTTCGCTTATAACTCTTAAAGATTTAGAGCTAGCGGCTGAAAAATATTATACAGACTCATTGGAGGTGTTTTTTTCTCAAAATAAATATATGAAGGAATCTTTTGACGAGAAACTAGAGAAGTACCATTTGAATGAGTTATTAAATCAAATTATCAAGATGTCCAAGAAAAATAAGACTGAAATTCCTAGTTTAAATTCCAAAGTATTTGAAAGTGAGAAATCAAGGCCTGTGACCAGTCACTTTTATGTTAAAAAAGAAATGGAGAAATTACTAAACACTTTAGAACTTAATTTTTTTATTACCAAATACAATGAACAGAAGGACAAAGATGGCAAGCTTATAGTTTTCTTCTTCCTGAACTACGGTCTCTGCAAGAAAGAAGACATTAATTTCGGAAGAGGAACTGATCGAAAATATATTGTTCAAAGAAGATTTGATTATTCTGATGCTATCAAAGAGTGTATTGATGCTGCAAAGAAAATTCGGTGCAATGCATGTGGTTCATCCTATTCAATGGACAAACTAAACATTTTAGAGCTATACCATATGCTTTGCCCAGAATGTAGAAAGGGCGTCTGTGAGATAATCCATGTTGAAGTTGAACTTCCAACAGTTAAACAAGAAATCCAACTGATGGAATTTGATTTAAAACTCCTCAATGCGCTTCGAATAGATGAACCTCAATTTGCTTCGTTACTTGCACAAGATTTGGATTGTCATTATCAGAAAGTTACAAAAAGGGCGCAATTTTTGGAAACTGAACATTCTTTACTTATGAGAAAGAAAGAAACTTTGTACAGAGAATATGGAGAAAGAACTTATTATTATCTCACGGATAAGGCTCGAAACATTTACTTTAGTAAATTTGCTCCACAATCTATAGAAGCTGATTAAAGCATTAATCTTGTCGGTAGTGTAGCGAAAGTTCTGTAAAATATGATCGACTCTGTATCTTTGTTCTTCATCACAAAAAGATAGGATGCAGAGTCAATGGTAGATTTATTCTCACTCATAAAAGATTATCTTGTCTTGAAGAACAAATCCTTTGAAAAAGATTTTGTATAAATTTATCTTCCCTAACTGTAAAAATTTCGATAGAATACTTTTTAGTAAATCCAGCTTGTGATTAGATATCCTAGTCATAATATGGTTTAAAAAACTAAAAAGAGATAAAGATAGTAGAATTATTAAGTCTTAAGTTTTCATCTTCCACTTCTCTATCTGTTCCTCACGCCATTTTTCCATTGCTTTCCAGATCGGCAAAGGATCAATCCCATGGGTTTTGATATAGTCTTCTCGTATATACTCATTCATATTACCATCTACATAACGTAATGTAGCCTGATCCGGCATAAGTCTCGCTCCTGTTGGTATTGCTGCAGGATTTATGCAGACATCCGCACAGTAGCGCCATTCTTCTCCACCGCCTTCCACCTCTATCCTGAAAGGTTTTCCGCAGTTCGGGCAGACCCCAATCATACTTTGATCTTCTTTCTTATCCATACTTCCCCCATGTGGCTGAAAATTATACAGCTACCGTAAATCCATGTGATATTATATATTTAGCTAAATATATCTGTTTTCTAAGCATTCAAAGACCGGTTATATCCTAAAAGATTTTATGGAACCGGAATACATAGACAGGGGGCCTGAGCCATGCTCTCACAAGCATATTATCATATTGCTAGTAAAGTAAAACAAAAATATCCTGATGCTGTTTTTTATGCTGTTTCCCGGTGGAAATTCCGGTATATTAAGGCGGAAGAGTGGAATAATACATATATCTGGTCGAAGGAATTAGCGCCCAGTGTGGAAGCACTTAACGATTATAAAGACAGCAAAAAAACTAAATCAGATTGGAATCTCTACAAATTAAGATACTTAGAGGAAATGAATAATGCCTCTGCAAAAGAGGCAATGCTAAAAATTGCCAGGGAAGCAGCTTCAAAACCTGTTTTCCTGTTCTGTCACTGCGGACCCAAGGAAGGGAAGCAATGTCATAAATTTTTACTTTTAAATTTAATAAACGATGCTGCACAGGAAGCAGGCATTGATATCGAGATTCAATAATGAAATTCCAGGGAGATGAAAAACATAACTTCAGACTCCGATTATGTTGAAAGATTAGAGAAGCTCCTTATGCTCAAAGAGAAACTGGGTGCACAGGAAAAGGAACTTAGCAGGCTTCTTGCCAGATTAGAAGATGCGGAATCTAAGAGAGTCGCATTAAGTAAAGAGATCAGTAGCACTTTAAACACTTCTCAATGTGTGGAAGAACCTCCCAGGGAAATAAGCAAATTGATGGTTGCCGTTAATAATCTTCCTGAAGTGGAATCAATAGTAAAATGTGAGATTTGCGGGAAACTTTATGTTTCCGGCAGTTGCCATGAATGCCCTAAAATGGATATCTAATTTTCTTTCCGATCTAATTTCTTTCTATCCGATTTTCTTTCCTTTTACTATCCTTTCGATATAGCTTCCGGCATAGCTTCCGACACCTGAGACTGCGATCCTGAAGCCTGTGTCGCAGGCTTTTATTTTGTCGTCCAGAATGTTTTCTGGATATCTGATTTATATTTTGATGGTCTGGGTTCAATTAGCCTGACCTTTATCTATTTTTTATGGAATCATATCTCTAATATCCACGTAAAACGGACTGAAAAGCGGGAGCTCTATTTTGAAAGATTTGGCAAAGACATTCCAGGTTTCAGTCTGTGGTTTTAGTTTTTTTATTACTGTAAGAAGACTATCTTCAGGGTCTGCCATAGCCATAAGAAAATCCTGCTTTCTGTCAATTGAGATGTTATTCAGGTACTTAAGAAGTGCAAGCATAGCATCGGTTTTTCTCCTGTCAAATGCATAATCCACGATATAAAGTACCCTGAAATTTCTCCTTCAGCTGGAAACTTAGGCACTTTCATAATATGGTTTAATGCTCCAAAAACCGATTTCATTATCTTCATTGCCGCTGGCTCTCTGGCGTAATACAAATTCACCAGTCTCGAGCTGTCCCATAAACCAGCACAGGCTGCGATATTATTCTTTTTGTCTCTGACCTCCCAGAAGTTTTCCGGCCCATATCCGGGAATGAGTTTCAAATGCGATTCGAAAGCTTGATCTGTAAACGGCATGAAATGCATAAACCCTGAGTTATACTCATCAATAAGGCTGACTGCATCACCGATTTTCTTTGTATCAACAGGCTTTATTGAATATTCTGGGGGGACATCCATCTTCTTATAGGTCGATATCCCTGGAAATTTGATACCTCTCATCTCGGAATATCCCATCTTCTCAAACAAGAACCTTGAGGCTTTGTTTGGTTCGTATATGTAACAGTAAGCATAACTTGCCTTCATTTCCTGAGCCTTTCTTTCCGCATCTTTAACAAGCTTCGTGGCGACTCCTGTTCTTTGAAAAGCAGGATCAACCATCACTTCAGTAATATACGCATATTTCTCTTTTTTTTCAGGCATCGTTTTTACAGTTAAACCAATCCAGCCGGCAATTTTTGCATCCTCTTCCGCCACAAGAACAATCCAGTTATCGTACATTCCATAACGGGCAATGATATCCTTCTTATCTACACCCATTGCACATTTTTCATCGCCTTGCGGACAGTGCCTTTCTATTTCAAGCATTCTTTGATTATCGCCCTCACTAAAAGGTCTGATCGAGACCATACCTATCGCTCCCCTTTACTCTTTGCTCTTCCTGTTGGATAATTACTCCAGTTCATTATCTCCTTAAACAAATATGCATATATTGCACTTCAACTTTTAGTGAAAAAGCAAAGAACTTTACATCTGATGAATATAAGAGCCAGTTTATAGAGAAGAGTCTGGAGAAAAGTCAGCTTATAGAATCAGGACAGAAAAGATGAATAGGATAAGGTTTGTCTCTCAATAATCCTTAAAAAAATATTATTTGAAAAAATAAGCCCGGAAGTTTCGAACTTAATTTAAGATTGCCTTGAGATGTGATTTTATTAAAGAAAGAGGAATGTATGGAGGGAGATTTGAATTATTCTCCCTTTATTATTCTTGCAATATCGTCTCCGACATCTGAGGTTGTGCTCTTGCCGCCCATGTCATAGGTCTTTACTTTGCCGTCCAGGATATTTTTCTGGATTGCATTAACTATGGTATCTGCAGCTTCCTTTTCTCCGAGCTGCTCTATGAGCATTGCACCTGCCCAGATTGTAGCAATCGGGTTGACCTTATTCTGACCTTTGTACTTCGGGGCTGAACCATGGATTGGCTCAAACATGCTTGTGCCGTTCGGGTTAATGTTCCCGCCGGGAGCAAGGCCGAGTCCGCCCTGAATCATGGCTCCGAGGTCAGTTATGATGTCTCCGAACATATTCGGGGTTACAACAACATCGAACCACTCAGGGTTTTTCACAAACCACATTGTCATGGCGTCAACGAAGTTGAAGTCAGTGGTAACATCAGGGTGCTTTGCAGAGACCGCATTGAACTCTTCTCTCCAGAAGCCGTAAATATCTGAAAGGACATTTGCCTTGTCCACAGACGATACGTGTTTTTTCCTCTTTTCGGCAAGGTCAAATGCGTACTCTATAACGCGTTTTGTGCCTTCTTTGGAGATAAGGCCGATCTGGTACCCTATTTCTTCGCTGTCGGTCTCTATGTCAAGGCCGAATTTTGCGGAGTAGAGAACCCTTTTGACTTCAAGGAGGTTTTTGCTTTCTCCTTTCTTTGCCCGGCCTCCGACTCCTACATAGAAGTCCTCGGTGTTTTCCCTTACCACGACGAAGTCGATGTCTTTTGAGGTCTTGTCTTTTATCGGAGTCAAGACGCCCTCAAGGAGTTTTATAGGGCGCAGGTTTACGTACTGGTCAAAGTAAAAGCGTGCAGTTAATAAGATTCCTTTTTCGAGAATGCCAGGTGCAATTCTCGGGTCTCCGATGGAGCCAAGGTAAATAGCAGGGTAACCGGATAATTCCTTTAAAGTCTCTTCCGAGATCAGCTCGCCTGTAGCCAGGTAGTGGTCTGCTCCATGCGGGTAATCAATCCATTCTACATCAAAACCGAATCTTTCGCCTGCAGCATCTATAACTTTTCTGCCTTCGGCGATGATTTCTGGCCCAATCCCATCTCCTGGGAGGACCGGAACCTTATACTGCGTCATGTTTCTACTCCTTTTGAATTTACAGGCAAAACTGCCTTTTAGTGCGAGATGTCAAACACGGATCAGGATTTCTCGTGATGGGCTTCCTGTTTTTCAGCGTTTGGAGGCAAGCTTCCGGGCATATTCTATAAGCCCTCCCTCATCCACGATTTCGCGGACGAAGTCCGGGAGTGGGGTTGCCTGATAAGTCTCTCCTTTTGTTATGTTCTGAATGACACCTGTTGAAAGGTCAACTTCAAGCTCGTCTCCGTCATCGATTTTGTCCGTATCCGGGCATTCGAGGACAGGAACTCCTATATTGATTGCGTTTCTGAAAAAGATCCTTGCAAAGGACTTTGCGATCACACAGGATACCTTCGACCCTTTAAGGGCGAGAGGAGCGTGTTCACGCGAAGATCCGCAGCCGAAATTGCTTCCTGCAACCACGATGTCATTTTCATGAACATTTTTTGCAAAATCAGGGCGCACGCCTTCAAATGTATACCTAGCAAGCTGTTCCGGGGTGTTGAAAATCAAATACCTTCCGGGTATCACTGCATCCGTATCCACGTCATCTCCGAATTTCCAGGCTCTTCCTTTCATGAAATCACCAGTAATTTGCTGTATTAAATGCTGTTGATAAAGTTCACAGCCTGTAACTCAGCCAAACTTACAGGTTTGAAAGTATCACAGGTCATATTTAAAATTATTTTCTGATAGAATCTAAAACAGGTTAACAAATGGTTAACAATCTTTCTGCTTTTTACCTGTTTCCCAAAAATTCGATAAACAGATACCTGTTTTAAGGTCTGTTCAGTCTTCATGTATGTTACTCGGACCTTTACCCTGAGCTTGAGTTTTTGCTCCTTCTTTTTCTCTTCTGCAGAGCTCAAGGGCGCTCGGCTCTCCTCCTCCATGCCAGCTCCTTCTCGGACGGACCCGGACCATATGGACAGATTCGGAATGATCGTCCACTATCAATGCAGCTCCCCTTTCACTTCCCATCTTCTTCAGGTATGCCCTGAGGCTTTCCTGCATATAAAGAGGTCTGGAGGTTTCAAGGGCAAGGATGTCATCGCTTGAGGTGAGTCGGTGGCAGATAAGAAGGTCGCTCTGTGAAACAACATCAGGGTGAAGGCTTGCGGGCCTCTGGGTTGCCAGCACAAGGGAGAGTCCTGGCTGCCTGCCCTGCCTGAGGCAGCGGTTAATGAGCACCTCGGAAGCAAGGCTTTCCCTCGCTGCGGGTAAGAAAATATGGGCTTCGTCTATGAACAGCCAGACCATAGGGAATTCTTTTTCCTCTAATTTTTCTCCCATCTTTTTCTTTTCGTAGAGCCTTCTTGCCTCAATCCTTTCCTCATAAAGCCTGCCCGCCAGAATCGATACTGCTGCAGCGCAGACGTTTTCGTTTTCAAGAGTACTTACATCAAGGATTGTTGTCCTGCCTCCTGATATCAGTTCTGACAGAGGCGTTCCTTCTTTTGAGAAAAGCCCCCAGGATTTTACAGCCCTGAAACAGTTTTCAGCAGCCCCTTTTGATGAGGAGTCAGAGCGGCTGTCCAGAAATACTTCATTGATAATATCGTCAAAAGAGTATTGTTCTCCTTTTTCCCGAAGGGATTCAATAGTCCTTACAAGCAGAATTCCAAGTGGAGAAACCTCTTCAATCCTGAGGACCCTGCACCACTGGCTGCCTGAGAGTTCGCTGACTGAAATTGAAAAAGGTTTTACCTCTATGTTTCGTTTCTTATAAGCATCAATATTCCCGGCTGGCACGAAAATTTCAGTTTCAAGTCCAGACGGGGTGAGATCCCAGCTTTTCAGTCTCCCAGCCTCTGATATATTCGGATCTCTCATTGTCCAGAAAATTCCCATGGTATCGATAATAAGAGATGCAAGATTTCCTTTAATAGGCTCAGGAAGAAAAGCAAGTTCTTCAAGCATGCAACCCATTGTATAGGATTTTCCGTATCCTCTTTTCCCGCATATCAAAACGGCATGAGGCTTCAGGGCGTCAAGATAAACGTCAGCTCCCTTCGAATGGTCGAGTGCCATATAGTTTCCAAGAAACAGGAGCCCTTCTCCATTATTTTCTTCGTTCCCGAGCACGCGCAATGTTCCGCCGAATTTTCCCCCAAAAGCGGGTCTGACATCTCTATTCTCTCTATCAGACATTCTGATTGTATCTGACTGGCAAATACTTAAAATATTTTATTCAGTCCTACTTTAATAAAACTTCAGAGTTTAAATTCTTAAATCTTCCATCATCTTTCCAATATTTGATTTTGTTAGATATCAGCAAGGATGGGACTTACTCTAATTGAAATATTAACGGAGTTTAAAAATTCCATTAAAGGAATACAAAGGTCTATTTAGCAAGGCTTTTCCGGGAGAAATTGCACCTTATAAGGCAAAGAGGTAAAAATTAATGAAAATATCAGTAATTCTTGGGCATCCAAATAAAGATAGTTTTAATCATGCCATTGCAAACACAATTGTAGAGGCTCTGCTAAAAAACGGACACGATGTAGTTTTTCATGACCTGTATAAAGAAAACTTTGATCCGATAACTACAGCGCAGGAAATTCGTAAAGGAGCCTCTTTAGAAAAAGTAGTTGAAAAACACTGTAATGAGATTAGTAAAGCAGAAGGGATTGTTATAGTCCACCCCAACTGGTGGGGACAGCCGCCTGCGATTTTAAAAGGATGGGTAGACCGGGTATTGCGTCCGGGAGTTGCATACGAATTTAAAGAGGGAGACGGCGGTGAAGGAGTACCAGAGGGATTATTAAAAGCAAAAACAGCCCTTGTTTTCAATACAGGAGATACGCCGAAAGAAAGAGAACTGCAGGTATTTGGTGATCCTCTTGAGGTTCTCTGGAAAAAATGTATTTTTGATTTTTGCGGAGTAAAAACTTTTTACAGAAAAATGTTTGGAGTAGTAGTTACCAGCAAACCTGAGAAACGGCAAAACTGGTTAAAAGAGGTGGAAACCACTGTAAATATGTATTTTCCCGCGTGAATATTTATTATATGATTACTCAGTTTATTTTCAATCTGCTTTCTTCAATTTTTCGAGTGTCCTCTTAACCCCAATCCTCGGATTAAGTTTTAATGCGGTTTCAAAATGTTTTATTGCTTCAACATCATTTCCCTGCAATTGGAGAATTTCGCCTAAAGTCCTGTGAATTTTTGATTTCGTATCTTTGTCAGAATATCTTTTTAGTCTTTTATTCAGGGGATCTATGAATGCATTATATTCTTTGGGGTTAGGATTCGAAGATAATTCTTCTTTTAATTCTTTTATGGCTTCAAGGAATTCAATATCATTTCCTGTATCGATGCAGTGAAGCCTGTATAAATTAGAATCGATGAAAGTCCCTTCAAAAGTGTAGCGGTAAATCCGGCTTTTGTCGTGTATCAGGTACAGGATCTTCTTTTTAGTGTCAAAACGGTAGCTTTTTGCCCAGTTAAGCTCGGACCCGATTGTTTCGGGTGTTTTTTTCCATAGCAATTTTTCATTCTTTATATCAAAGAAAAACAGCTTGCAACTGTCCGACTTACTGGTGCTCTCCAGAGCCTGGCAGACAGCAAAATGTCCGTCTTCTGAAATGCCGGTTGAGCCTATATTTGCCCTGCACCTTTGCCTGATTAGAGTTTCTCCATCTGCGTTTATTATATTGAATACTCCATACATGCCCTTGGAAGTCGAATCGCTGATTATAAACACACCCGAGTTTGAGACCATCCCATTATCAAGGTGTTTCATTTTAACTTGAAGTTTTACCTTCCCGCGCTCTAATAAAATATATTTCCCATTTTCACTTAGACTGTTCCATGCTAAAATAAATTTGCTGTTTGGTGACTGATGATATTCCCCTTTAAAATCCCCGATTGATATCGAACTACCATTAGTCGAATAATTTAATTTAGGGGAATCCGGAGAATTTTTTGTTTTCTTTTTTAAAAAACCAAATAAGCCCATGCTGCGAACACCAAAAGAGTATATTTCTTAATCAAAAATTGCTCAGAATCAAAACTGCTAATGATCAAAAGTTGCCTGCGATCAAAAGCTGCTCATCTGTATATTATCTAATTATTTAAAATGTTTTTGAATTTGATAGGTTATATTTCTTATTTTCAATTTCCTGTCTCTTTTTGTTACATTGTTCTTTCGAAAAATATTCAATCTTTATGAGAGTCTATATACATTTTCTCTAAATAGAAATATTTATTTATTTTCGGGATAGAATTTAGTTCCGCAGAATCTGTGCCTGAGTCTGCACCATGGATAATATGCTAACAATTTATATCATGTCTCCTGCCAGGCAGACAACAAGAGAAATTTTGCACCTGGCAGACGATTGCTTAAGGGGAGTTATGGTTTATGACAGAGGCGGTTACATCCGATCCTGGAAAAGTCAGGACGGGGTTTTACTGCCCTTATGGCTCAATTTAAGGCCTATTTGATGGCTGCATATTTATGGCAGCTTATAACTTGCTGAGTATGGTGGTGGGTAGTGTGGATTCTCTTCAAAAAGTTACACTGATAGATTTACTTTTAAGGTCAGATAAAAGAAGAAAAATTTTACTTTTTCTCAAGGAAGGTCCAAAGAACATTGAAGAAATTACAGGACTTCTGGACTCTTCCTGTACTGCGGTGCTTCCCCAGATAAAAAAACTTGCCGAAAAGGGGCTGATTAAGCAGGAAGATAAAAAATACAGTCTTTCTATGGTCGGATTAATTGTTACCGAAAAGATGGCTCCTCTCCTGGGAACACTCTCGGTCTTTGAAAATAATCCTGATTACTGGGCACAGAAAGATCTTACAGGAATCCCTCCTTTTTTACGTTTGAAACTTGAGATGCTGTCCGGATATAAGGTGATTGAACCCCAGCTTAACAGGATGTTTGAGCCTCCTGAAGAATTTATAAATTCCCTCAAAAAATCCACGGAAATTATGTATTTTTCTTCTTTTTTCCAGCCCTGTTTCTCAGGATTCGACCAGGATTTTTTGAAGAAAAGGACAACATCCACTTTTATTTTTACAAACAACTTTTTTGAACGAATTTTCAGCTCTCAGCCTGGAGAAACCAAAGATTTACTATTGCCGAAAAACTCGAGCCTCTACATATATGACGGCATTTCTTCCGTAGTCTCGCTTACGGTAACCGAGAGGTTCATGGCATTAATGCTTTTAAATAAAAAAGGAAAACTTGACCAGAGCCTTCTAGTAAGTTCTGAAAGTGAGGCAATAGAATGGGGTAAAGAACTTTTTACTTACTACATTGCTCTTTCAAAAAAGGTCTCTCGGGAAGAAACTAGCTATTCTTTCTCTGAAAGAGATTCCAGTATAGAAAGAGCCCTGATTTGCGAAAGATCTTCTATTTGAGAAAAGGAAAAATTTGATCTTTAACTCTAAGGCGGGAAGTCCCCTTCCTCTACAGCCATCAGGCTGGCAGGTGGGGGATGAAAGCCGTCAACTTCCCGACAATTTACTTTTTTAAATTCTGATAGCCTATTTATACACAGACCTCTTGTTTATATACTGCTATGCATCTAACGACAAAAGTTAAGATTTATCCAACAGAAGAACAATTGAAAGTCCTTTGGGAACTTTCAGATAAATGTTGTTCATTGTATAATCTAGCTTTAGCCGAAAGAAAAGATGCATGGAAACTTGAAAGAAAGAGCATCAAGTACGTGGATCAACAAAACAAATTGCCGGATCTCAAGAAAAGAAACCCTGAATACAAAGCTGTTTATTCAAAGACTTTGCAGGGCGTTCTAAAAAAACTTGATGCAAATTATAGATCTTTTTTTGCACTCAGAAAAAATGGAGATCTAAAAGCCAGACCTCCAAATTTCAAAAGCAGGAAATATTTTCAGACAATTCCGTATAATCAAAGTGGATTTTATCAGATTGGTTGTGTCATTTCTTTCTCTCATAAAATAAATGACACCAAACTTGTTTTTGATCTCGGAAAGAAATTTGAAAATATAAAACAAATCGAGATCTATAATGATGATCCTTTCCATGCTAAAGGAGATTTCTATATTTCTGTTACTTATGAAGTCTCTGCACATGAGTACATTGATAATGGTTTATATCAGGCTAATGATGCCGGGATCACAAAAATAGTAACAGCAGTAAATACTCAAGGTAAATTCTTTGAAGTTAAAACTCCAAGAATTGATAAGTACTGGCAACCAAAACTGGATGCTCTAAAATCCAGGAGAGATCACTGTAAAAGAAAGAGCAAAAAATGGGTAAGGCTACACAATATTTATCGTAAAATGGAGAAAAAGAAATCTAATCAGCTTAGAGATTTCCAGCATAAACTATCAAAGAAAATGGTCAACAATACTAAGGCCAATACTATTATTGTGGGAGATCTGAAAACAAAAAACATGGCTCAATCCAAAAGACTTAAAGGAAAAAGAAAAAGAGCTATGAATAGATCTACCCAAAATCAAGGATATTTATCTCGCTTCATCGAATTTTTAGCCTATAAAGCTGAACTTATAGGTAAAAAAGTAATAAAAATTGATGAAAGCTATACTTCCAAAACGTGTTATGTTTGTGGAAAAATCCATGACATGCCACTCTGGAAACGAAATATGGAATGCGATTGTGGCAATTTTATTGATAGAGATTGCAATAGTGCAATCAATATCATGGTAAATTTCCTATTGCAGAATGCCTTGTGGACAGGCTATCAGAAATTCTCTGATAATCTTCGACAAACAGGATTACCGATGTCGGAAAGATTCTTAGAATCTTACCATCAAATGACGTAATCACTCGAAGGAAGCTCCGTCCTCGCCATCAGGCAGGGCGGGGTAGTTCACAGCATTTTTGCCCCAAAATAAAGTTCAAAACTCAGAAAGTTTATAAAAATTTAATTCCCTAAAAACTGCTGAGGGGTTTTCAGCAGTTTCGGAATATTTAGCAGAATGTTTAGAAGCTTCAGAATATCCAGTAATTTCAGAATATCCAGTAGTTTCAGGATATTATTTTTTCCAGTTGATTTTTCCTGGCTGCTTCTTTAATTTCCTGAGCTATTCTCCTTCCCGTTGAGAGGTCTTCCTGAATAAGATCGGCATAGGGAGAACCTGAAATGTAAAGGTTTGTTCCTGCGACAATCCGGGCAGAAATCTCGAATACCTTAATTTCCAGCTCGTCAGTAAAGACGGTTTCAAGGCAGAAAGCCCCTATCATCCCGCCAAAAAGGCCGAGGGACTCTTCAACTACCCTTTCTCCAAGAGAGAATATCAGAGGCAGGAGAGATTCTCTTGCAACGAGAGGCACGTTCCCGGTAACCACGTATGTAGGGCGGATACCTGCTTCGATGAGTTCTCTGGGAGAACCGAGCCTGAAGATTTCGTCTGCGTTGGATTCTACCCTGCGGTCCATACTGAGAAGCTCGAGGCTGCCTTCACTCAGAGTGTATCCTTCATTCCGTATCGGGGAGTAGAAATAGTGCAGGTAGTAACGGGTGCCGGTAATGAACTCCTGGATTGTATACTTCTGGGTGCGGTCTACAAGCTCATCGAATTCTTCGTAGGTTTTCGCAACGAAGAAGCCTTTTCCTCCTTTTGCCCCATCGTACTTGACCATTACAGGCCCGTTGATATCGTGAGGGTCGTCTATTTTTCCGGGCATGTGGATTCCTGCTCCAAGGAGCCACTCCCTTTCCTTGCTCCTGTCTGACTCCCACTCAAGTACAGCCCGGTTCCCGAATGTGGGCACAGCCATCTCTGCGAAATTATCTGTACCCAGATACGCAACAAACGAACCGTGTGGAATAATAATTACGTTTTTCTTCCTGAGTTCTTCAGTCTTATTCATTATGTCCGCATAGCTGTCGACAATAAGGTACTCATCAGGTTTTGCTTTGGGAAATGCCTCATAGAACTTGGGCGGCTTGCCAACGCAGATCCCAAGAGTTCTGAAACCTTCCTTTCGCGCTCCGTCAAAGATCTGGAGGCTTGAGTGAGAACAGACTGTTGCAATAGTAATGTTATCTAAATCGTAATTTTTCAGAAATTCAAGAATCTGCTGTTTTGTGATCATGATTGCTACCAGCGGAAAATTTAGATTAGAATATACGATGCTATATTTAAGCTTAAGGGCAGGATTCTATATATAAATATAGTAATGGATCTATAATAACCCGCAGAAAATAAACGCATATATTGAGCTCGTTGTAAAGTATAACATAGAGTATAATGAAAAAGTACTTATAAAAGGTTTTTAACACATGTCATAAGCATGAACGGGCTTGAAGATCGAGACAGTTTGCCTGAAACCGGCGAACCTCCCAGAAACCCTGGGTTCGAGGAGCAGGATAACAGGGTGCTTGTTCTCCCTGTAAATGGGGATTCAAGAAAAATTACCCAGATTCTCTCCAACGAGACCTCATTGAAAATTCTTGAACTCCTCGGGAAGAAGAGCATGTCTGCAACGAATATTGCAGAAGAGCTGAAGCTTCCTTTGACAACGGTCAAATATAATCTTGATTCTCTGGTTGAATCAGACCTGATTAAGGTCAAACAGATCAAGTGGAGCCAGAAAGGACGCCAGGTTAAGATCTACGAATCCGTGGAAAAACTTATCGTACTTGTGCCTTCCAGAAGTTCGGTAGACAAACTCTCCATAATAAGCCTGTTACAGAAATATATCGGAGTAATAGGTGCAGCCGTATTCGCAGCCGCAGGAATAGAGTACCTTTCAGCCTATCTGCGGGCAAAAAAATTAATTGATGCTACTGCTCCTTTACGAGCGGGAGTTATTGGCCCGGCAAATGAAACTTATCCGGAAGCAACAATTATGGAAAGTGTTCAGGATGAAAACCTGAGCCCCAAAGCAGCAGAAATTCCGGGATCTGCTATTGAACAGCCGGTCATGGAAGAGGAGATGGATGCTGAGAGCCCTGAGAACTTTGCTGAAGACCAGGCAATAGATGGCGCAGGATCAGAAAGCCTGCCTCAGGAAGCTACTGCCCTGGAAGCGGATAGTGCTGAAGTTCCTGTTCCTGAAGAGCTGGAAACAGGCCATGGGCTTCCTCCGGTCCCTACAGAGAGCTTCACGCATCTTGGTGGGATACATGGGATTTACGATACACTTTCCCTCCATCCTGGGATCTGGTTCCTTTTCGGATGCATTTTTATAATATTTTTGATAGTAGTAAGAGAAGTCTATTATAAGAAAAAAACTAAGTAATCAGGGATTGTATGAGAGTAGCTTTAAAACTTGCATACATAGGCACAGAGTATCACGGGTCCCAGATTCAGCCGAGTGTTGAAACCGTGGAGAAGGAACTCTTCAAAGCTCTTCGGAATCTCAGGATTATAGAAAGCCCCAAATCTGCCAACTACATCTGCGCGGGCAGGACTGATGCAGGAGTTCACGCCCTCGGGCAGGTTGTCGCCTTTGATACTGATAGGCCTAACCTGGCAATCCCCAGAATCATTAACTCCGAGCTTCCTCCCACCATATGGGCATGGGCTCATGCGGAAGTTCCCTACGATTTTGATGCCAGGAGACACGCTGTTTCCAGGCATTACCGGTACATAATGAGCGGCGAAGGATACGATATCTCAAAGATGAGGGAAGCTTCAAAACTGTTACTCGGAACCCATGATTTTGAAAACTTTTCCAGATCAAACGGAGAAAAAAGTACGGTCCGTACCCTGGAAAGGGTCAGTATCCGTGTGGATGGGAATATTACGAAAATCGACGTTGTTGGCAATAGTTTCCTCTGGAATATGGTAAGGAAAATAGTAACCGCCCTTGCAATGATCGGGAAAGGAGTACGCGACAACGACTGGATGGTCCAGATGCTAAGCCCGGATATTTATGAGGAAGGAATCGAGCTTGCTCCTGCCTATGGACTAACCCTTATGGGTGTAAACTACGAAGAGAAAATAAACTGGATTGAAGATGACTACTCACTCAGAAGGGCAAGTGACCAGAACTCCAAACGCATCCTCAGGCACAGGGTCATGGCTGAAGTGCTCGAGGAATTAATCAACCATGAGTAAACTTTACTAGTAATCCAACTTATTTTTTTAATTTTGTCATATCCGTTGACTTTAAGCCATGCATACCCGAAGAACTGATGGTTCCAATACTTGGAGCTTTCCTGCTTTTTTTCCTCCTTTATTTAAAAGATAACTTTCCATGTAAAAACTAATAGTAACTAAAAAAAGTTTCACACAAATTAGAAATTTTTAGAAATATTAAAATATCCTTACCTTTCTATTCATTGACATCTTTGGAAATGAGTAGAAGGTGAATAGATGGAAGATCTGGAGGAAAAAACGCCTAGAAGACTTACATTAACTGTAGCAGCTCGTTGGGTATTTGGAATTTTGTTTTTTATGGCTTACTTTGGTTCACTGGTTGAACGAAATTACCTTGGATCTATATTTTTATTTTTAAGTGTTTTGATCTTAATCCCGCCGATTTCACAGACAATAGAACAAAAATTTAATTTTACAATTTCTGGAGCATTAAGATTTGCACTCGTAGTTTGCCTATTTGTGGGCTTTGGTATCACAAGCCCTCAAAATACATTAGAAGATGATGCCTTAGATAATCTACCTGCATCGGTGGATAGTATAACCGCTTCTGATGTTATTACCAGCTGGTCAGGAAGTTCAACTAAAAATACAGAAACTTTCCATATTCCGTCAAAAGAATGGAAGATATCTTGGAAAACTTATCCCGGTCAATATGGAGATATGAATTTCCAAATTTATGTCTATAATTCGGATGGATCTTTAAAAAATGTAGCTGCAAATGTTATTGGTGAGAATTCAGACTATTCCATCATAAGAGGATCTGGAGATTATTATTTAACGATAAATACTGCACAACCATATGAAATAACAGTTGAATCATTAAATTAAAGATTGTATGTTAAACGAACAGCTCCTTAATGATAGAAAGAAGACTTTCGCTCTGTTTCCAGTGACAGGCTTAGGGTGATATACAATACACCCTAAAAAGCTTGTTTTTTATATTTTTGTGGGCTCTGAAAGTATCTAAAATCAAAATCTAGACTTTAGTTCATGATATTCAAACGATCTTTTCATCCCTTAATTCTCCGAACATCTCTACTCCTCATTCCTTCTGGAAAATAGTTATTATCCGTGTAAGGCTCCTGTGCACCCTCTGAACATAGATTTCGAGAACTCTCAGTCCCGCTTTTTCTCCATATTCAACTGATGCCTTATCCGAGACAACCACTGCAATTCCCCCGGGCTTCAGGACCCGCTGGATCTCCGAAAACGCGCCTGAATAAAGTTTTTCCGGAGACTCTGCAAGTATTGCTGCCGACCTCCCGTAAGGTGGATCCGTGACAACTGCATCGATAGTACAATCCTTTAGAGGAATCCTGCAGGCATCCCCTTCCATCAAAAGATAATCCAGTTTATAGGCTTCAAGGTTCATATGAGCCCCAAGGACAAGCTTTTCCTGGGCATCGATCCCTATAACCCTTGCACCAACAAGGCCGGCTTCTACAAGTATTCCGGCAGTGCCGCAAAAAGGGTCAAGAAAAAGCTCTCCCGGCTTTATTCCGGATAAATTTGTAAGGGCACGGGCTACCCTTGGCATAAGCACGCCTGGATGGAAAAAGGGCTTGTTCTGCGGAGTTCTTGCTTCGTATGCGCTCCTGTCAACCGAAGATATAAGGGTTCCAAGCACTGCTTTTTCGCTAAGGATAAGCCGGAATTCGACATCAGGATTTTTCAGGTTTGCCCTGAAGCCTTTCCTGAAAATGCAGCCTCCGACCTTCTGTTCCAGGTACTCGCACGGGATATCAACGTGCTTTTTGATCCTCTTTGCCCTGACAACAAAGCTCTCTCCTTCTTTTATGTATCCTGCAGGCTCAAAAGCTTCCGCAAGCTCCAGGACGGCTTCAGGGCTGTTTTCGGCAATCCCTACAACTTTCAGTACATGATGAGTCATTGCCAGCCTTTCGGTTACGGTGCCTGTCAGAATTTTTTCAATATCCTTTTCTTTGCCTGCTATGTCTACTATCAGGCACTGGTCAATCCTGATTTTGGGTCGGAAGTCAAGTTCCTCGATCTTGAGGCAGGCAAGGACTTCGGCGGCTGGCAGGTCTTCGTGTTCTCCAGATAGTTCAAAAGCGTATAACATGAATAATCCTGAGTAAGTTCGTTAATTTGTTCAAAATTAAATTTATTGGCTAAAAGAGTACTGCTCGAGACAGAAGCCATAAATGGGCTGTGTCCAGGCAAAGACGGGTTAATGTAAGGAAAAAGTTTTCCGAAAAATTGCATGAATGAGCCAGTAAGATATTACAGGCCCCTGTAAGAGGTACAGAGTGCCTGTATAGCAGGGCGTGGCCATTCTTCAGAACATTTTCTCCAGGGCTTCCCTGCCAGTCATTCCGGTCTTAACTCCAAGCTCACTGGCAAATTTTGTTACTTCGACAACAGTGGCTTTGAGCATATCTTCGAAACTCTGCACGCCTTTTACTTTTGCAGCAGCGTCCCCAAGGGTTTCTGCAGCGCTGATATTGAGATAGCCGCACATCAGGAAACCTTTTTCTGCCCTTATAACCAGGAGAGGATACTTCTGCATCTCAAACCGGAGGCCAAGGGCGCAGCCGTTTTCAAGTGGGACCTGTTCTATGAGCATGTTTTTCTGAATTAGCCTCAAACCAGATTAACTTTTTGGACTCAGGTCCGTCTCAGGCCAATTTCTTAAGGACATTTCTTAAATATTCTGTGATCCCTGATTCTACATTAATTTCATTCCGGGTACTATTTTCCCCTGTTATGCTCTCGTTCTCTGCAATTTGATTTTTGTTTGATTCCATATCCTGCAGTTCGGCTTTAAAACTTTCATTTTTCGAAAGCCATAAGGTAATATTCTTGCCAGAACTGAAATTTCCCTTCAGTACCGTACGGTTATTTTCAAATCCAGGGCTTTTGTTGTTGAGCCCTTCAGTTACATCTGCACCAAGGCCGGGCGGAAGAGTGATTGTAACACTTGAATCCGGAGTGCCCATGAGCCATATCTCTGTTTCGGGACCTGCCTCCTCCTTAAAACTGTATGTAACAACAGCACGGTTTGTAATTGATGAGTTTTTATCAGTCCTTCCGAGGGCTTCTTCCGGGATCCAGAACTCGACATCTTCCAGTCCAACAGTTTCCGGAGTCGAATTAAGTTTTACATCAGGTTTTTCTTCTATTGCTTTCCTCATTTTGTCACTTAAAAGGACTTCCATTTTCAGAATTTCCCAGGCATTAACAAAACCGTTATTGTTGCCAGCTTCTCCATCTATAATGCTCCTGAAAAAGATAGCTTCATCGCCTGTGGTTTTTTCGTCATAGTCCCATGTCATTCCGTTTCTTTCTATTGTGATGTTATTGCCAGGAATAAAAGCTGCAGAGCATGGATCTGCAAGAAGAGCAGGAGTGAGGAGAGTTGCCAGTAAAATACTGGCCAGGAGAAGAGAATACAGTTTCAAGAATGTCAACTCTTTTTTACCCTTTTTATCCGTCTTTTATTCGTTTTTCTGTTTTTTCTTGCCTTATATCTTTATCTTATTTATTTAATTGTTACTTTTCCTGACTTTATATCTTTACATTATTTATTTAGTTGTTACCTCGCATCCGTCCTGAGTTATTATTACGGTATGTTCTGCCTGGGACACAAGCCCTCCTGCGCTTTCAATAAGTACGGGATAGGAGTGAAGAACTCCGGCTTTTTCCAGCTGGAGCAATGAAAAGTCAAGTTTGTCCGACTGGAGCCAGCGCTTTGCGAAAGGAAGTTCCCTGTATTCTTCTGCCTGCTTCAGAACGTTTCTAACCACCGGCATGCGGACAGGTTTCTTTCTTACAATGCTGTATATCTCTGACCAGTTCCCATCATGCACAAGCCCTTTTCCGTTAGTTGCGAAAGGCTCGATTGCAAGCACATCCCCTTCTTTCAGGATAAATCCGCCTTCAACGTGTTTGTTGGGCACTGCAGGGTTATCGTGAGCTTCATATTGGGAAAGACCATGACCTGTAAGGTTTGTAATCGGGTTTAAGCCGTATCTCCGGATACTTTCTTCTATTGCAGCTCCCACTTCTCCTGTGCTGATTCCTGGCTTCATAAGGTCTATAGCTGCTGCAAGGGCATCCTGGGAGGCTTTTACAATATCAGGATTGCCTGAAAGGTCTACAGTTATCGCAGAATCTGCTATGTACCCATCAACATGGACTCCAAGGTCCAGTTTCACCATATCTTTTCCGAAGACATCCTTATCTCCTGCTTTTGGGGTTGCGTGGGCAGCTTCCTGGTTTCTCGAGATATTGCAGGGAAAAGCAGGTTTCCCTCCCAGTTCCATGGTTTTCTTTTCTACAAATTCAGCGACTTCAAGCAGGCTATTTCCTATTTTTATCATATCTGCAGCTTCAGCCCTGACAATCTTCAGAATTCTGCCTGCTTCTCTATACTTTTCAAGAACATCTTCTCTATTGTACACATTATCAGTCATATTAACCCCGTCTGAGAGCCCGCATAAAGGCATATTGGCTATTTCGTCTCTGTAAACCTTATTATGGCTGCATTTTGTCAGAAGGCCCATTTATTCTTTTATAAACCCCTAAATTCTGGGCTTAATATCTTTTCTGCTTTTTAAATGCTTATTTTCCTGTAACTATGAGAATTTAGGTTGGGTCCCGGTTAATTTAAGGTTGGATCCCGGTTATAATTTGTTGTTTTATTTATAAATACGATTTTAATACAAATTTCTTTTCCAGTTTTGTAAGGTTCTCATATCCATTCTCAGTAACCAGCACCATATCTTCGAGACGGATTCCTCCGATTCCAGGGTAATATAAGCCAGGTTCGATAGTTATCACATTGCCTGTTTCAAGGAGGAAGCTGCTTTCTCCTACTCCGGGGAGCTCATGGATGTCAAGCCCTACCCCGTGCCCTGTGGAATGAGTAAATCCGGCTTTTGACCCGCTCCTGTACGTGTGATAGCCTTTTGCTTCAAAAAACTCACAGACCGCGGTATGTATCTCAGCCGCCTGCGCTCCTGGCTTAACCATGGATAACGCTTTTTTCTGGGCTTCAAATACGGTTTCATACATTGCTTTCAGTTCTTCCGAAGCCTTTCCCCAGAGTACCGTGCGTGTCATATCTGCAAAATAGCGTCTCTTTTTGCTCCTTGGAAAGATGTCCAGGATAATGGGCGCATTTGCCCTGAGAGGGCCGTCAGTAGTACCATGGGGATTTGCCGTATCATCCCCGCAGGAGACAATAGTTTCTTCGGCTTCGCACCCGAAATCGAGCAGGGTATGGTCAATAACTGAATGCACTTTAGATCCGGTGAGTACTTTTCCCTCAAAGTAGAGCATCCCTTCTTTTTCTTCTGCTCCTGTTATAAGGGCAATAGCTGCCTCCATAGCCTTTTCTCCTGCATTCTGGGCGTATTTTATGGCTTCAATCTCTTCCTGCCTCTTTACGCTCCTCATTTTTCTAAAAGGACTTTTTATGGGAACGATAACAAAACCTGCTTCCGTAAGATAGTTTGAATAAAAGACCGGAAAATCGTAGGGAACTGAAATTCTCTTTACATTTTCTCCCTGAAGCAGTTCGGATATGCAGGCTGCATAAGCAATGGATGCATCCTTTTTCTCTTTGATTTTCTCGCGATAGCCAAATTCCTGATTTGTTTTTATAGTTGAAATCCTTGACTCTATTTCAGCTCTTCCACGCTCCATTTCCGAAATAAAGAGAATTTCTTTTCCTGCTCCTGTTTGAAGGTACGTAAAGTCGTCAGATGCCAGGAAACGGGTTACATAGTAAATATCGGCATTATGAATATTCCCTGTCATCAGGTAAGCTTCTGCTTTTGCTTCTTCGAGGGATTTTTTTATGCTGAAGTCTGTCTCTTTCATGCAGGGTAATTCTGGTGTCTGTAGATAAAGTTGTTATCGTCAGCTTGCAGGCACACGCATAAAGCTGGATATGAAAACAAAATCTGGGCAGGATACAAATTCGTACCTGACAATAATTTTACCTTAATATCCCTTTTTTAACGTTATTTTGCCTGTTTCAGATTCCTTCTTCAGGATTTTTCAGGTTTATTTTTCCTTCCCTTTTTCTGCTTCCTTTTCTATCATCTTACTAATCTCGTATTCAAGGGCAAACAGTTCCTCCAGCATTGAGAAATAACGGTCAAGGGAGGCTGTCATTTCGTCCGAAAACCTGAGGATGCATATGTATTTCCGCCTTCCTCGCTCTTTTACCCACACCTTCTCTTCGGAGTTTTCATCTTTTACATCTGCAAAAATCTCTGCCGCACAGCCAAGAATCATTCTAATGCTGGATGTCAGACCCTCGAGGGCTTTTTCTTTTTTGAACCCTATGTAGTCATGGGAAATGTCTGCGTACCGCAATCCGCTTCTGTGTACCCAGTAATCGTCTCGGTTAAGGTGCTCTTCGACAATATCCTGTATGCGGTGAGACAGATCCTCAGGGCACAACAGTTTGCTCACCCTATCTCTGTCGATTTCCACATTTCCAGTACAAGCTTCACTTTTCATCTGAGATACATTTGAGTTCATTTCTCTTTGATGTGAGTTCATTTCTCTCTGAATCCACTCAAAGGAAAACTTTTTTGTAGCTTCTATAAATGTACGGACTTCGGCTTCCATTTTTTCTCTGGTATTTTCTATCTTTTCATAGAGGCCATTGATTCTATCAGCCCTTTTCTCAGAATTATCCGGATTACAGGGTTCGATTCCCATTTCATGGTCTCCTGATTCAATTTCATTCTTTTATTCTTACCTTTTACATGTTTTTATGAGTACATGTTTTTATGAGGAATTCAGGATTTCTGTATTGTATTTTTAGTTTTGGAGCTGGAAAACTGAAAGATTCAGAAAACGAAGTCAAAAAAGGAATGCATAGATAAATACCATAGAAATACAATGCATAAATAATACTATAGAAATATTATAGATTCGGATCTCAAATTAGAGTTGCAGATCCTGGTAGATTTCATGGTTCAAAAGAGGTCTGAAACAGGGAATTAACAAAAATAAAAACTGAATTAAGGTAAAAAATGAATTGAAGTCTTTTGAATCATAAAAAATTGAAGTCTCTTGAATCATAAAAAATTGAAGTCTCTTGAATTATAAAAATATGATCGGGATATGCTGAATAATTATTTTTATACAGTAAACGAATTGAAAAAAAAGAAGCGCCCGGACCGGGATTCGAACCCGGGTCGGAGCCTCGACAGGGCTCCATGATAGGCCTCTACACTATCCGGACACTTCGGTCTTTTTAGCTGCTGTTTTGCCCGCGTTGCGAGCAAACCTTAAATGTCTTTCCGATATATAAATGTTCCCGTAGACTTATTTCGATTCTGGTGGATGTTTCAGGTCCCGCCTCCCAGACTCGAACCGGGGACATCGCGGTGCCTGCGCAGAGATGTACGGGAGGTTACCCGCACGAGCCGAACTACAGCCGCGCACTCTACCACTGAGTTAAGGCGGGACAATGATACTGATCCAGTGCTGCATGGTGCTACACTGCTTCAGTGCACCATCTCCATATATGGTGATGGTATTTATGTTTTTCGCTGGATGAGAGTAAAATTCCTTACATGTACAAATTTTTCATATACCAAATACTTAAATTCGGCAAGCAACCTGAAAAGTTAAGGTCCTTTTTTGTGCTGTGATTCCGGTGTAAAAATGATTTTTCAGGGTTGCGCACTGTTAATGGACCGGTTAAAGGTAGATATAATAAAAAAGTTATGAAAAGAACCTGAAGGTTCCTCTCCGTATTATCACGATTTAACTCTGGTTTTATTAGAAGGTGTTCAGTTCTCCTCTTATAACCATTTCTGTGATCTTTGTCACATTCGCGAGCCAATCATCAATTACGACTTCGGCTTCTGACTTGACGTGTGCAAAGGAGGTACCTTCCTTTGGAATGATCTGAGCGCTTGCTACAAGAGGCTGGTCAATTGGCTTTCCGATCTGGGAGAGCAGCCTTATATATACGTCCTGTACGTCCGGAACCTGCTTTACGATGTCCCGTGCCATCTGCGTCGAGAGGAGGTTGTATATTTTTCCAATATGGTTAATCGGGTTCTTTCCACTGGTCGCCTCCATACTCATTGGCCTGTTTGGCGTGATTAACCCGTTGCAGCGGTTCCCTCTACCTACGGAACCGTCATCTCCCATTTCAGCCGAGGTTCCGGTAACTGTAAGGAAAACGCAACTCGCTTTCAGGTTGTCGGCTGTGTTAACAAAGACCTTTACGTTCCTTTCGGTATAACGTGCTGCAAGCTCTTCCGTATAGGTCTTCATTTCCTGGGTCATGTTTATGTAACTGTCCAGGTCGTCAATATATCTGCCAATCATGCCGCTGCAAATGGTGAGGGTGATGTCATCTCCGTCCCTCAGCCCCATAACCTTCATGTCCTCTCCTATTGCAGGCATACGGGACTTGAGGTCAGTCAGGAGCTGCCTCTCTGTATTGTATACAATGTTTTCAAGCTCAGAAAACGGGGCATGTCCGACTCCGAAAGATGTATCGTTTGCCATCGGGACCCTGTCTCTCTTGAAGACATCTCTGAGGTCTGAAGATCCTGTCCCGAGTTTGCAGTCTATAATCACGTCTCTTTCGAGGTCAATATTCACCATGGTATTTCTCAGGTAGTTCCGGGCAGCTTTGATTGCTACAGACTCTGTTGCAAGCTCAGCGCCTTCGAATTCCTTAGTAGCTCTGCCTACAAGAAGCATGTATATGGGTTGAAGAACTTCTCCTCCCCCAAATTTCGGGCTGGATCTTCCGGCTACTATCTGAGTTTCATCAGTGTTATGGTGAAGTACGGCTCCACATTTTGTTATGTATTCCCTGCATAGCGCTCGGCTTACGGCTTCGGCAAGTCCGTCCGATATGCTGTCAGGGTGCCCTATCCCTTTGCGTTCTACAAGCTCTATCTGCTGCTTTTCTATGGGGGTTTGCAGGAGCTCTTCCACTTTTATATTTCGGGCCATTTGGATCCTCTTTTTTCAAAATTATTGGTATATTTATTTCTAGGTGTTGATATTACCGCTTTATTAATCTTTAGTCTGTTGCCGTAATCAATCTACTTTCTTATATTAATTACAAACTAATTACTTATGTTATTACAACATTAATAATATTATTTATATGACTCGATAGTCTGTTTCTATTAAATTACTACGGCTATATAATGTTTCTCATGTGTTCATTACTGGGGGTAATATTATTTTTCAGAGATCCGTTTTATATCTCATCGTCAGGTGCAGATATAATTTTTACATTAAGCATCTTCCCAGAAATTCTCAGGAATACATCCTTTAAGTGGGAACACATTCCTGAAATAGCAGCATTTCTTTATAATTAAAGGTAAGTGAGAACAGGTTATGCTAAAACTTACCGTGAAGTCTATATTATACAAGAGTATTCTGGATAAACGTTTTATACGGATGAGCTTAAAGGGAGAATTTCCTACCAGATCACTTATTAGAGGACAGAGCAGATGATTCGCATTGCAATTCCCAATAAAGGGCGCCTTTACGAACCCACAATCTCTATTTTTAAAGATGCTGGGCTTCCCATTAGCGGAGGAGCCGAAAGCCGAAAACTATTTGCAAAAACTACAGACCCCGATATCCATATTCTGTTTGCCAGGGCTGCTGATATCCCTGAGTATGTACAGGACGGAGCTGCGGACGTCGGTATTACGGGTATGGACCTGATTACCGAAAGAGGAGCAAATGTTGAAGCTCTTCTGGACCTTAAATTCGGCAGGGCAAACCTTGTGCTGGCTGTCCCTGAGGATTCTGATTTAGAAAAAGCACAGGACCTTGAAGGCAAAAAAGTGGCAACCGAGTTTCCTGAAATTACCAGGCAATACTTTAATAAACTCGGAGTTAACGTGAACGTTATAAAGGTGAGCGGCGCCTGCGAAATGACCCCTCACGTAGGGATTGCAGATGCCATTGTTGATATCTCAAGCTCAGGGACAACTTTGATGATCAACCACCTGAAACCTATTGATACGGCTTTCTCTTCCAGTGTTTATCTTATCGCTAACAAAGAGAGTTTGAGGACAAAAGAGAAAATTCTCGATATAAAGACAGCATTCGAAAGCGTGCTCAACGCAAAGAAAAAACGTTATCTGATGATGAATGTGCCTGAGGCTTCTCTTCAAGCCGTAAAAGAGGTTCTTCCGGGGATGTCAGGACCAACGGTAATGAAAGTTGAGCCCAGCAAGACTTCCGGAGAATCGATACTCGCCGTTCATGTCGTTGTAGATGCAGACCTGATCTTTAGTGTCGTAAACAAGCTGAAGAAAGTCGGCGCTAGAGATGTCCTCGTCGTTCCCATCGAAAGGATTATGCCCTGAAGGAAAGGGTCCAGAAGAGCAAGATACGGAATAATGAAGTAGAAAGATATTTTCAGATAGATAGTGGAGATGTAGCTTTTTATGGTTTTTGAAATAATTCCTGCGGTGGATATGAGGGGAGGTAAATGCGTCCAGCTTGTACAGGGAGTGCCTGGCAGCGAGATCGTATCCCTTGATGACCCTCTCGCAGTTGCCCTTGACTGGGTAAGTAAAGGGGCAAAAACTCTTCATCTTGTGGACCTTGACGGAGCAATCGAAGGGATAAGAAAAAATGCCCCTATTATTGAAAAGATTGTCAGGGCCTGCAGGGAGAAAGGTGTAAGTATTCAGGTTGGAGGAGGCATAAGGAACTATGAAGATGCATCTTCCCTTCTTGAACTCGGCGTTGCTAGAGTGATTCTCGGAACTGCTGCCCTCCAGAACCCTGAGCTTGTAAAACAGCTTTCCGGTACTTTTGGAAGCTCACGTGTGAACGTTGCGCTGGATGCAAAGAACGGAAAAATCTCGATTAAAGGCTGGACCGAAGAATGTGCGCATACTCCTGTCGAAATGGGCAGGAAATTTGAAGAGCTTGGAGCTGGGAGCCTTCTTTTTACGAATATTGACACCGAAGGCTTGATGCAGGGAGTAAACCCTGTCCCGACAAAAGAGCTTGTAGAATCTGTTAGCATTCCTGTAATCGCATCCGGAGGAGTAAGTTCTCTGGCGGATATAAAAAGTCTAAAGAAAACCGGAGCTGCAGGTGTTGTTGTAGGCAGTGCGCTTTACATGGGCAGGTTCACTCTTGAGGACGCAATCGAGGCTGCCCTTGAAGACTGATAAGGTTACTTATTTGATAAATAAACAGAAAAACCCAAAGTATTTACAAAGTGTTTAATTATTTTAAAGAGAATGTGATCCTATATGAGAATTAGCAAAATTTCCCGCAAGACAAAGGAAACTGACATTCAGCTCGAGATTAACCTTGATGGTAAAGGCACTGCGGATATCAGTACAGGGATCGGGTTCTTTGATCACATGCTTACTTCTTTTGCAAGGCATGCGGAGTTTGACCTTAAAGTGCGTGCAGAAGGAGACCTTTATGTTGACGAGCATCACCTCATAGAGGATATGGGAATAGTCCTTGGAAAGGCTCTTGCCGAAGCTCTGGGAGATATGGCAGGAATCGCCCGTTTCGGGGAAGCCAGGATTCCAATGGATGAGGCTCTTGCTGAGGTTGCTCTGGATGTAGGAGGGCGCAGCTACCTTGTGCTGAAAGCCGATTTTGCTACTCCCCAGGTAGGGCAGCTCAGTACCCAGCTCGTGAAACACTTCTTTGAAACTCTTGCCTCAAATGCGAAGATTACAATACACGCCAGCATTTATGGGGACAATGACCACCACAAAATCGAGGCTCTCTTTAAGGCTTTTGCTTATGCGATGAAAAGGGCTGTAAAAATTGAAGGCAAAGAAATAAAGAGCACAAAAGGAGCTCTATAAATCCCGAATTGCGATTCGGGAGCCCGCTGTCCTTTTCGCTGCGCTCAAGAGGACTAATTTATGGTTTAGAATACTCATTTGAAATACTCGCTTCGCTCGCTCAAGCAGACTAGCTTATGGATAAGTTTGGTTGCAATTTTTCTTTACGTTTAACTCTTCTTACTTTTTATGTTTCCGTTTTGACCCGCCAATCATTCGCAAATACTAGCATTGATTCCTGCCTTAGTTGTCCAACAAGGCATATGTTAGCTTTTTTTGCAGCCTCAACACCGGAATCAAAGGGCATGGCTTTTGTGGCGACAAGGGGAATTCCTGCGCGGGCTGCCTTTGTGACCATATAAGCTGGCTGCCTGCCAGTGGAAAGCATATAATGTTTTGATAAGTCAAGCCCCTTAAGAAAAGCAGCTCCTACAACCTTGTCTACGGCGTTGTGCCTGCCCACGTCAACGATCTGAACTGCAACCTTTCCTTTTCTGTCTATAAGAGCAGCAAGGTGGGTACCCCTGGTAAGTTTGTATGTATCGGACTCAAGATAATCATTGCCTGCAAAAAGTGCTTCCTGGTCAAAAACAGCATCTGACTCAACAAATATCTGTTTTTCGGCTTCTCCTGCTTGTTGGGAGAGTTCAGCCGGAGTCGAGTTTTTTTTCCTTTGAGCCAGGACATGAATTTCATTGCCTTCCACCTCAATCCCTGCAATCTCTCCGTAACTGATAATCCCTTCCGTGATCATATGGCCTACTGCAAGTTCTTTCAATTCAAGCGGGGAGGCAAAAAGAGTCGTAAACGGTTTACTGTTGAGAAAAAGTTTAACAGGGCATTCTTTTGCAAGTAGAACTTCGGTATCTTCAGCCCTGCCGTCGGAATGGATTCTTCTGGCAGGGTAGGGGGTTGTGTATTTTTCAGGCATATGGATCTGTTTTCTCGCTTTTTCTGTATAAGCGGGTATAGTATCCATATGCCTTTTTCTTTTCCGTTAACTTAAGTAGACGGCAAGATAGTCAATATAAAATTGTTTATTTCCACTTGTTTGATCAATATTTATAGAGAAATTGAGTTCTGAGGGATGATTTACATATACATTTTTTGTTTCATTGAATAAATACCAATTTTGTTGGTTGTAATTTTCAGGCTCCAATTTATCAAAGGAGTTACCTGAAACCGCCAACCTACCTGTTAATGGATTTTCTTCTGCACGATAAATCATCCTGATAGTCACTTTTGACACCGTCGATTCAAACTTCGTATATGTATCGAATCTAAATATTTCACAATAGGGGTTGTTCTTCAGATTATGCGAATATGCATTTTCAGGGCTATACCCAACAAGTACCTCGTCATTGCTGGAAGTGTCTATGGAGATATTGACACCTGTCTGATTATCCTCTAGAAGAACTATACTCGTCTCGTTGTCAGATACCTGAAAAGTATACCACCGATTTAGCTTCATAATGGATTCATCCTCATCTTCGTCAGGCTCAGAACCGCTAGTCTTTTCAATGTCCATGCCGCTTCCGGTTTCAAGTTCTGCACCGATTATGGTCTTATTGATGTAGATGCTGTAGTTATTGCCTGTGGGAAGGAAAGAGAGGCATACGCAGCCGATTCCCGGGTAGATTATCTTGTAATCAGTGTTATATACGAGTCCTGCTTCTTTTGCTGTGTCGTTAAGGTAAGTAGCCCAGGCATCCGTGTAATGCGTGCAAATGCTCAGGTTAAAAGAGTTTATGCTCTCGTTCAGATAGTCGGTACTGCTGTTGAGAATAGGATTTATAGAATCTCCGGTTAGGCGCAGGGCAGTGAGGGTACTGGAGGATAAGGATGCAGTTTCTCCTGTGAGGTTAATGGCATCAATGGTAATTGCGTAATTTTCATTGTCAGTTTTCTGTATATCGAAGGAAGGTTTTCGTTTCATCTGGGAATTCTCTCCCTGAGCCATGATGAGGGCTCCGTTCTCATACCTGAAAACCTGATCAGGGTATTGCCTGTTTTCTGAATAATAGGTAACACCCCCACAGTCAATTGTATGAGGAAAAGAATGATTGGCAAGAGTTATATTCATTATACACTTTTCGCTGTTCACCGAAAGCTTACTGTTAGATTTGGAGGGCTCGAATACCGGGACATCTCCCCCTCCCATGCTAAACGGAACAGTTGCTGAAAGACCATATCCCGAATAATTGCTATTAGAATCCATGAACCGGGTGAATAAGTCTACCCTGTTTTTCACGTCCTCCATATTGCTCCATGCATCATAACTATAGTCTCTTTCCGCATCAATTTTCCATTCAGGAGCGTAGTTTAGTTTGACCACTGAGATTATAGTAAATGCAAGCCCCAAAAGCAATACAGCTGCAATCGCAATCGCAGCTGCTGATTCGGATTCTAATAGGCTTTTTCGAGACATTTCGTTTCCCTTCGTTCCCTGGTTCATATTCTCAGCTTAGATTCCTATTCCCGGTTCCACCTTTACTATTGTCTTACTAACATAGAGCCGGTTCAGATCCTTTCCACCTGATCCGGAGGGGAAGATTAAACTCACGCTATCTACGTTTTGGGTAAGTGTTGTAGAATCAGTTATCCCTGCATCTTTTATTGTTTCCTGGAGATACAGGTACCAGGCATCGGGATGGTTAGTATTAACCGTTAAGGTGAATGAACTTATGTTGTTGTTATCATAGAGAGGCTCATATTTTTTGCCGGAAATTCGGAGAGAGCATCCAGTGTTAGACGAAATGACATCAGCAGGTGAATAAGGATTTTTATCGATCTCCACGAGGTTTATAGAAACATTGTATTCATTTGCCGGTGTTCTGGAGAAACGGATCGAAGGATAAAGCATCATAGAAGATCTTTCTCCCTGGGAAAGGATCAGGGCTCCTCCTTCGTATATGAAATTCTGATTCACATAATACCTGTTTTGTGATGTGTAGCTCACAGAGCCGCATGTGATTGGGTCTATCAAGCTCCCATTGGAATCTGGACTTATGGTTATATTACATTCGTTTTTATTTACCGAGAGAGTTCCACTTGACTTTATTGTCCCAATAAGCGGAACATCTCCGCCTCCCATATGAAAGGGTACGCTCATAGTAATTTCATTATTTTGAGGATCCGGGTCTGATGCCAGGGCTATGGTTATTAAATCGATTTTTGACTTGAGGTCTGCCATGTCCTTCCAGACATCATTCATATGGGAATATTCCGCATCATTTTTCCATTCCGGGATATAACCAATCCTGACTACCGAAAATACGCTAACAATGATCGCCAGCAGCAAAACTGCTCCTACAACCGTCGATGATGCAGACTCCGAACGGAGAAAAAAGGGCTTGCTTGTCTGCGAATTTTTTGAAATCTTTTCTGTCATACTCTTCAACCCCTGATCTGGATGCCCTTCTTCATATGTTAGTACTCCACGTGGACACCTACAAAATCAATCATAAAATATTTGCCACTGTTGTCGGACGCGTGCCCGTCAGCTGATATCTCAACTTCAAAATTTTTTAGCTCTATGGGGGTTTTAACATATTTCGTTATGTTGCATTGAGTTACCACATATTCATCTTTACCTTTGAAGGAGATGAGACCTAAAGAGGTCCATTGAGATCCATTATAAATTTTCAGCTCCATTTCTTTAGCACTATTGTCATGCCTTGTAGAGATAATTTTCAGGGTAACATTGGAAAATAATGCGCTTTCTGGAATGCCCAACTCCTCTATATTTATCCCAAAAGTGAAATTTTCGCATATTACTTCTTTTTGTGGTATAAAGCTGTTTGTGGATTCATCATCATCTTTGTCGACTAACTCTGTATCCAGCCATGTCTTCGTGTAATTATCATATGCTGTTCCAGCAGGAAAAGTGTGAGGAGTTATCCAGTAAGGTAAATCTCTGACATCTCTCCACAGTGTTGTTTTTTGAATCACCTGATCGGATGCTGTGTGCACGAAATAGAGATCAACTGCATTTCCGCTTGTAATATTGATTTTACTTGTGGGGTCAATTACGATGCGGTTTCCTAACTCAAAAACGCCGTCAGAGGACAGCTGGTTGCCTTTGGGATCAAAAATTTTGACAGCAGATTCGGACATGTTGAACTCTGCCTGCTTCCCTCCAGTTCTGAGTATTATCCTTATATTTTCAAAGTCAATTTCTTCCCCCCCATTATGGAAAATTTCCACGGTATCTTCTGAAGTGTTAATGTTTTCCCGCAGATTGGTATGCGGAGTATGTGGCGGGTCCACTGCTTCCCCGTCGGAAAACACTGTAATAGCAACTGCAGAAAAGGCCAGCACAACAACAGATATCATTAGCACCGCCCCCATAACCTCTGAGACTGCCTTGCAGTCCTGACCAAGCGCCCTATATTTTTTACCCTCCACGATAAATGCCACCTGTATAATATTATATCCTGACTTTCTAAATTATTAATTATTGTATATTAACCTATCGAGCTGATTTCATCACTCAATATCCTGTCTCTGCATCCCGTATTTGAATCTCCAGTCAAGCTTTGTTATTGATGTCTACTAAAAATTTATTTATATCGAGATAAAATTGAGTCGGGGGCGAGCCCGTTTATAAATCATTTCTTAAAAATAGTAAAGAATTTTTTGCAATTCCTTAACTTTCTTCAGAGTATTCCTTTTTTAATCACCTGGTTGGATTCCGTATGCACAAAATAGAAGTCTATGATGGCATTTTCATCCGTGATATTAATTCCGCTGCCTCTGGTGTTGATTAATATGGAATCTCCGAGCATAAAGACATCATCAGAAGAAGTATTGCCTTTTGCATCACATAATGTGACACTGGAGTCTGACATATTGAATTCTGCCTGTGTCCCATCGGCGCTAAGTATTACTTTGATGTCCTCAAGGTCGATTGCCTCTCCTCCGCTGTGGAATATTTGTACGGTCTCTCCGGACCTGGCAATGCTTTGCTGCAAATCAGTACGTGGGACATGTGGAGGATTCATTGCCCCCCCATCTGAAAATACTGTAACAGCTATTGAAGAAAAAGCCAGCACAACTACGGCTACCATAAGCACCTGCCCTATCGTCTCTGAAACTGCCCGGCAGTCCCGGCTCAGTGCCCTGTATTTTTTACCCTCCACGATAAAAGCCACCTTCTATAAATTTTTACTTAACTCTCTACAATGTTATTAATTGAATATTAATCTGACTGTGCAAATTATTTCTATTTGCTCATTAATCCATAGTAAAACTGTTATAAAATATAAGTCCTATAATTAATAAATATCTTAAGATAGTTCAGCATAAATTTATATACGAATGGAGAATATCTTTGAGTGAAGTTTTAGAAAGTTGTAATTGTAATTTGTAAATTCTAATGTTAAACTTCAGATTGGATAGCTTTCTGAAGTCTTTAACTCAGGAGGGAGAAACATATGGATCTCAAAAAAATGTCTAAGAATGACAAAGCAGTGTCCCCGGTAATCGGTGTCGTGCTGATGGTTGCAATCACCGTCATCCTCGCTGCCGCAATCGGCTCGTCCGTTTTTGGTCAGGGACCTGCTAAAACTGCACCGCAGGCGAACATTAATGCAAAAATTGTTGACGGAGACACTCTAGTAATCGAACATATGGGTGGAGATACTCTTGTTTGGACTAACACACAAATCCGCTTTACACTTGAGGACGGGACGATTCCTACTTATTTAGATTCTAGTGTGGTGGCTTCGACGACTGGCATAATTGCTTACCCAACCGCAACTCGTTTAGACGCTGATGGGCAATTCTCCGTTGGAGATATTTTAAGTTTCGATCTTGTTAGTACAGCAAATACAGATCTACCTACTGGACAAGTCTTTAACCTTAAGATTACTGACAAAGTTACTAACCAGCTTATTTGTGACAAAAAACTGAGATCTTAAGTGTATATTTTTAATCTAAAAAACGCTTGCACCTCTCAGGTGCTTTTTATTTTTCTTTTTTAATGAGCCTGTTTCAAAATTATATATTATTTGATTTTATATTATATAGGGGTTAGTATATATTTCGAAGAACTTACTGATGCTCAATGGACTCATATTCAATCACACCTTCCTCCCCAACCTTCGGTTGGGAGGAAGAGAGTAAATGATCGTCAGATCATTAATGGGATTCTTTATGTTCTTGTTACAGGTTGTCAATGGCGAGATATGCCCAAACAATACGGATTTTACGTAACTGCTTGGAGACGACTAAAAAGATGGTCTGAAGAAGGTGTTTGGGATAAAATCCTTAATTTTCTCATAGATGATTCTTATCATAATGGACAACTCTCCCTTGAAATTGTTGCAATAGATAGCAGTTTTGTAGAAGCAAAAAAAGGGGAGAAAGTGTCGAATATAATGGATTCAAAAAGAGAAAAGGAATAAAGATTCATGTAGCTGTAGCCTTAGAAGATCTTCCATTAAGCATTGTTATTGGTTCAGGAGCGGAATATGACTCTTATAGATTTGAAGAGACTATTGGAGCAATAAAGGTTAGGACTGGATACAGACCAGAAACAAGACCAGAAGAAATAGTAGCAGATTCAATTTACGATGATACGCAGGTACGAGAGTTCCTGCGCAGGAGAAGAATCAAAGCTTCTATTCCTGAAAACAAAAGAAACAGAAAGAGGAGAAAAAGAGGAAGACCTAGAAGATTTAGTAAAAAATCGTATGCGAAAAGATTAGCAGTAGAAAGGTTTTTCTCAAGGATAAAAACAGGATTCAGAAGAATTATCATAAGGTATGAAAGATTGGACAGAATATTCAGGGCATTAGTGATAATAGCAACATTCTTTATTTATTGGGAAAAGCTACAGGAGAAGTTTTGAAACGAGCTCTTTTAATTGATACAGATTTTTAATTCTTTACTGGATATATTAATGGGTTTATCGATTTCTTTTTTGTTCACATAGACTCAAAATAATTAAATTGTAAAATTTTAACTCTATTCTAGATTATTTATCTTTTTACTTAATTGACGCTTACTTTCTCAAATAATGAGTGATTGATGTAAATTTAAAAAATCAAAAAGTTATTAGAAGAAATTATTATTTTTTTACTATGTATTTTTTATTTAATGCCTTAACCTTGTCAACAATTCCTTTTCAACTGAATTATCTATAATAGTACTTACGCACTTGAGGTACAAAAGCAGGAGTAAGAGATATTGCGATCAAATGTGCATTTTAGACGGTTGATGGTTTAATACCGTTGTTTTTCAGTTCAACCGCGTAACCTCTATATAAATACAACTTACCCCATAGTTTAAACTGAACTTTATTAATTATTTAATTCCTGCCTTTAAGGGACTGGAATAATCTTTATTCAGGCGGGCAAAAGCTTGCAGCCGCAGCCTAAATTAATTAATCCACGTGTTATTGCAAATGGTCATTATTTTTTTCCTTTTGCAGAAGTAGCAAAGCCTGAGAAACTTACTTTTAGGGGATTTGCTCGAATATTTGAAAAATTCATAAAAGATCCCGATGGAGTTTCATCTTTCTAGCTAAGGATCTATTACAGGGATTCTTGTCATCATATTAGACTCGTTATTTGTAATTATGACTTCTGTTGACAAGCCAGTTGATTTACTCATCTGTTGGCAGAAGAATGGTAAATTCGTCTTTTCTCTATTATTCTTTCCTTTTTTCATATGAAGTTAAAAAACTGTCAGTAAATTAATAGAAAAAACTCTGAAAAGCTGACAGAGCTCATTATATGCAGAGATCTGTTTTCTGCTGGAAACGAAATAGTAAAAAAGATGCGAGAATTTTACCGGACTTATTTTTCTTAAATCTTCTCTATTCGTCTCGAGGCTGCAAGCCTTAAAGAATTGTAAGGAAAGGGAATGAAATAGACTTTATTGGATGTCTGTTTTCATTTTTATTATCGCATTGTATGCTTTAAAATTGATAGTTTTGTTTACCGGGAAAAGGGAAAATTTCACGGAATAATCTTCTCTGGTTATATTGTAATCCGTTCCTTCCTGAAGCTGAGTCTCGTTAGCTGAATCTTCGAAATATTTTTTCCAGGCTTCCGTGTTTTCCGTGTAGATTATAAGGTCTACGGAAGTAACGTTAGCTTTTTTAGTTGTATTTCCACTGGTATATTCATGGTCAGAGTCATATATGTTTATGAAATCTTGAGACGTTAGCCTGATGTTCTCTATGCTGTTACTGGCCATTACACCTCTTGTTCCTTCAAGGGTCGCGATCCTTGCCGAGAGGTTTACGGAAGCTATCCCTGCACCATCTTCGAGCACGATTCCTGGGAAAAGTTTCATTACGGACCTGCCGTTCTGGGTGACGATAAGCGCCCCATTTTCATAGTAATAAGTTTCTTCCACGGAATGGATATTTGTAGGGCGGTATGAAACCGAGCCGATATCAGATAAAGTTTGACTGGTGTTGTATCCACCTATATCATCATTTACTTCTATCAAGATTCCTGAGACGGCATTGTTTACAGTAAGGGTTCCTCCTGTTTTCATGCCGCCTATGAAAGGCACATCTGACCCTCCCAGCTGGATCGGGCTGTTCAGGGTTATCCTGGAATTCGGATTCATCTCTAAGCCTGCTGCCAGAATGTCAACGTTAGACTTGAACCTGGACATATCCTGCCAGACGTCGGACATATGGGCGTATTCTGCGTCTTCTTTCCAGACGGGCACGTACTGGACCTGAACTGTTGTCATAGCGACGACTATAATCCCGAGAAGCAGGGCTGCAGCAACAGCAGCTGCTATTCCTGATTCGGATCTATAAAAAGAAGAGATTAATTCAAAGAATCGCTTTTTCATCTATTTCCCTTTCCTGATTTAGTTTCCTAAGTTACACGCAACACCATGAAGCTAACATTGAGATTTGTAATTCTCTCGCCAGCGTTTCCTGCAACTGTCAGCCTCAATCCTCAATTTTCTCCGGTGGAGAGCCGAAGTTTCTGGAATACCTTCTTTGAAGGTTTATCGATCAGGTATATGTCTACCTCGTCTCCCTCTTGTATGTTGAGGTTCCATCCACTAGAGATATTGCTAGAGGTGTTGATCTCTATTCTATCACCCAGCTCCCAGCTGTTTTTATTCCCCAGGTTTTCGGAAATGTTAGAAGAGGAATAAGTATATCGGATTCCATTGACATTTACCACAATTTCAAGATCTCCTGTATCGATAAACTCTCCTCCACTATTCTCCAGATAGATCGTATCCGTCTCAACGTCTATCCATTCATTCACCTGAGTGTGTGGGCTATCATCCGGTCCGCCATATGAAAAAATGGACACAGCTATTGAACCGATTAAGATAACCGCGACTGTTGTCATGAGTATCTCTCCAAGGACATCCGAAACAGCACTGGAGTCTTTGATGAGTTTTTTCATTTCTGGCAAGCTCTCCCCACTCCCTTACTTTTCATGTTTCTTTTTTAATGCTACCAATTAACCTTTTTCTAACCGTCAATTAAATCCTATCCCAAATTCTATCAAGAATTTACTCGTTTGCGGCGCTCGCTTCTTCTACCTGTAAACCTATGTAATCAATGTTTATCTCTTTCTCTGCATTCTCATTTGCTTCCGTTGAGGCTTCAATCCGTACTTTGAAATTAGCCAGATCAGCAGGAGTATTGATGCGATCTGTAAGGTTGATAAGTTCAGGTTCAAAGTTAGTATTATGTGCAGGAAGAACCGTATCAGAGTATACCCATTCTCCGCGTCCGTTCTCGAGCGTGTCATAATATTTGAGTTTAATAGCAACACCTTTGGAGTCTTTTCCCGAGCTATCGTGTGTATAATAAACAATAATCAGAGTTGCATTCCCTAAAGTGTCTCTTGGCCTTAATCCACATGCAGAGGGCTTAATCTTGAATTCGAATTCTTGATATATACTGGTATTAATTACATTTGTAGGGGGGTAATAAGTTGTGCAGTTTCTTTTTTCATTGGTTTTTTCCTTTAGCTTTTCATCATCAGCATCTATAAAATGAACCTGTTTTTTGTCTCCATACCCTTTCTTTGATGAATCTTTTCCTGATGCGGACGTATCCGTTATATCTCCCATCGGAATGAAACATAAATTTAAATCGGAATTCTTTTGAGGCTCGCTAGTAAGCGTACTTTTCTGGATCAACTCGTTTGAGGGGGTGTCGACCAGGAATAGCTCCACTTTGTCGTTATTGTTGAGGTTAACGCCCCATGTATCCTTTGTATTGATTTCAATAGTATCCCCCATTTTCCAAACATTGCTGTATTCAAGATTTTCGTAAATTTGAGTGGAGTTATATTCATATTTCTTGCCATTGACATTTACTATTATCCTTAAATTTTCAGTACTTACAGGTTCTCCTCCATTGTTTTTCAGGTAAATCGTGTCCGTGGAAATGTCCATAATTTCCTGGACGTTTGTATGGGGGACATCATCAGGTCCTTCCATAGAAAAAACGTATACTCCAAGAGTGCTGAGCATGATAACTACTATACCTGTAAGGAGTACAACGCCCATTACTTCTGAAACTGCAGCCTCTTTTTTTAGCCCTTTTCCGGTTCCGGGAGTCCTTAGCATAAAAACACCTTAGACGAACATTGTAAAGACTACATAGGTGATCAGCATCATGCTGACGCTGTACTTCAGGCCCATGAAAATTGAACCCTGTCCCATCTTTCCGGCAATAAGTCCGGAAGTAAAAGCCTGGACAAGGGCTGAGTGGTACATGAGCATCGTATACTCCTGTATATTGAAGTAGCCGTTTCCGATTCCTCCGTACCCCATTCCCTGGGAAGAACCTTTAAATGAGGCGCTTTCAGGGAAGAAATACATAGCCAGGACATAGACTATGAAAAGGAAGACAAAGAAAGAAACGTAGATAGTGACAACATAGACAACCATCTCAGAAGAGCGTTCCTTTTTCAACCGTTCCTCACTCTTGACCTGTTCTGCGGTAATGGACAGCACACTTTTAAGGTCGCTTGTGGATTCATTTGCTTTAATAAGGGTATGAAGAATCCGGCTTGATGTGGCGGTCCTGATATTGTTTTCCAGTTTACCTTTAAGGCGGGAAGTCCCCTTCCTCGGAGGGCGTAGCCCGACAGGTGGGGGATGAAAGCCGTCAACTTCTACAAAACAACAGTAGCATAATTATTTATACTTATAGTTACATCAATATAGTGATAACTATGCAGTATAAACTAGATCGTGGAAGCCATTCTGTATATTCACTCCATTATCATTTCGTTCAGTGTGTGAAATATAGAAGAAAAGCTCTAACGAACCCTTTAGTTGTCGATTTTCTTAAAACTAAAATTCATAACATAAGTGAAACATACGATGTTGAAGTACTGAATATCGAGTGTGACAAAGATCACTTCCACTTATTATTTTCAGCAAAACCTTCGCTTGATATTCCAAAATACATCAACACAATCAAAACTATAACTTCAAGGGAGATTCGTAAAAACTTCCCTGAAGTAAAGACTATGTTATGGGAAGATACGTTTTGGTCAAGATCGTATTTTATCGCATCGACAGGGCAAGTAACCCTAGACGTACTTAAAAAATATGTGGAGAATCAAGGCAAATATGCATCTGACGAAGAAGATCAAGATAAATCCGACTGAAGAACAGGTAGATGTTCTTTGGCAACTATCTGAACAGTGTAGATGCCTCTATAATTTCGCTTTAGCTGAAAGAAAAGATGCGTGGAAAACTGAACAGAGAAGTGTAAAGTATGTAGAACAACAGAATCAGCTTCCAGTACTAAAAGTAAAATTCCCTGAATACAATATAGTGTATTCCAAAGTATTGCAATCGGTTCTTAAAAAGCTCGATGCTAATTATAAATCGTTCTTTTCGCTCTGGAAAAACGGGGATAAATCTGCAAGACCCCCCAAGTTTCGAAGTGGAAAATACTTTATGACTTTGGTTTATAATCAGAGTGGATTCAAAATCAATAATGGAAAGCTCAGTTTCTCTCATAAGGCAAACGAAATTCCATTGTCTTTCGAAATTGGAAATGCTTTTGATTTGCTGACAATCAAGCAGATTGAAATCTATAATGATAATCCATACAAAGGTAGGGGTAATTTCTATGTATCAATTACATATGAAGAAAATCCAATAAAAGAGTATGTTGATAACGATTTGTATCAAGCGATAGACTTAGGTATTACAAAAATAGTTACAGCAGTAAATACTCAAGGTAAATTCTTTGAAGTAAAAACACCCAGAGCAGATCAATATTGGAATACAAAGATAGATTCAATTAAATCCAGAAGAGATCATTGTAAAAAAGGAAGCAAGAGATGGAATAGACTACACAAAACATACAGAAAAATGGAAGCAAAGAAGTCTAATCAGATTAAAGATTTCCAGCATAAACTTTCTAAAACAATGATCGAGAACACCAGAGCCAATACAATAATCGTGGGAGATCTTAACGTAAAAAGTATGGCTCAGTCAAAGAAAGTAACTGGAAAAAGAAAACGTTCTCAGAACAGATCAACACAAAATCAAGGATATCTTTCCAGATTCATCGAATTCTTGACCTACAAAGCGGAGCTTGCAGGTAAAAAAGTAATAAGAATTGATGAAAGCTATACATCCAAAGAGTGTTGTATCTGTGGAACACGACATAACATGCCACTTTGGGAAAGAACTATGAAATGTGATTGTGGAAACGTAATTGATCGTGATAGAAATAGTGCTATCAATATAATGAAGCGTTTCTTATCACAAAATGCTTTGTGGACAAGCTATCAGAAGTTTTCTGATAATCTTCGACAAACAGGATTACAGATGGATACCTGCATCACTGCAAATATCCAAATGACATAATCACTCGAAGGAAGCTCCGTCCTCGCCATCAGGCAGGGCGGGGCAGTTCACTCAGGGCTCTTGAAGTAGAAGTCCCCCAGGAGAGGTCTTCTTTTAATTTTTTGAGCTCTTTACTGAGAATTCCCATCTTGGATTCTGCCATTATTTTTAAGGAATTGGATAGAAGGAGGCCTGAATCGTTCATGCTTGACAGGTTTCTCAGCATTTCAGGCATTCTTTCGTCAATCTTCCGCATTCTCCATGCCCTTATTTCGTAAAATATGATGAAGGGAATGAGTGCGATAGCAATGAAAATGACAATGTAGTCATCAATTGAGCTGATAAACTGGACGCTGCTATCGCTGATATGGGCAAAGTTCGGGTTCCAGTGGAAATTTAAATTGATACTTCTTTTAAGAGCTTCCGGAAGGTGGGTAAGATAGTATAGCCCAAAAGGAATTCCAAAAAAGAACGTATACCTTGGCTCATCCCGGATAGTCCTGTAAGGGTTAAAAATCAGGTCCCTTATATTGTAAAGCTGCCTGTATAGCTTTAGTTTTTTATCCCTCTTCTCTTCCTCATCTGCGCTGAGATTTGAACCGAGTTCCTTAATATCTGAGAAGTTTAGAGGATATTCGGGTGCCTCGCCCTTTTTCGGGCTCATAGAAAGTTCTCCTACCGTATCGAGAAGCACTGTGAAAAGCAAGGTCGCAAGAGGTATTATAATATAAATAAGCATGTAGAGTATCTGGGCTGAAGCAGGCCTGAAAAATTGCAGTACTATCAGTGTTGTCATTATAAATAACGGACCTGCAACAAGCACGGTTACATAAACCTCTGCAAGGACGTCAAGCGTCTTTAACAGGTTCTTGTTCGCCATCTCAGCCAGGTCCTGGTACTGCTCGGACTTATTTCTTATATATTCGGTTATTGTCCCACTGCTTGAAACCAGAATTAATCCGTCAATGAAATCCTTGAATCGTTCCGAAGGGGTGCGTTCCTTGGCTGCTTTAAGGGCACTTATAAAATCTTTTCCGAGGTAATCCATATCCCTTACAATGTAGGATATTTCCTCAGCGCTTGTACCGAATATATGCGTGTACCTGCTCAAAGACCTGAAAACATCATAGATTGACATGCCTCCCTTTGTCAGGGCGTACATGTAAGTTACCGCAGGCAGCATAGACTTGTCAATACAGGCTTTCCGGATATCCGCCTGAAAATAAGGATAGATATATGCAACTCCGAAGACTATAAGAAAACTTATAATAAATGACAAAATTGAGACCAGGATAGCAAGCAGATAAAAATATTCTCCTACAAATCCTGCCCTTGTAGAATCCACAAAGAGGCTGAGCCGGGAAACAGGGTCTCCAAAGGTTTTCAGCCCGAGCCATAGCCCGAAAAGTCCTCCTATTATGCCTGCAATCATTGAGTACATTAAGATTGATGCAAGGTACTGGTCCACTGACATTGGAATGTGAGAGTGGCGCATTTTTACTTTAAGTTCCTGGAAACTCTCTTTATTTTTATAAAAGAAGTCCCCGAAAGCTCTGTATGCCAGTTCATCCAAAGAAGTGTAAGTCATGCTCCCCCTCTTAATCAACCATATCCTGTATCATGGACTCCAGGGTATCGTTTTCTATAGCTTCCATGACCATCTTCGGATAACTCTGGTATGCCTGCACTACAAGGGATACCTGGATATAGCTCCTCATATTCTTCTCATAAAGGTAAGTAAGGATCTTCCTCCTGTTCTCCATTTCTCCTCTCACCTGGGCTGAGTCCCATCCTCTGACATGCATTATCTCCTGCATTATATGGGAGTCCCCAACCTTCAGGAATCCGTCTTCTGAAGGGTCCCAGTTGAAAATCTCATTAATTCCCAGGTCTCCTGTTTCAGAATCAACGTTAAGGACCTCTACAAGACTCCTCGTTCTCCTGACCCTCTTCTCTTCTATGTATACCTGTTCCTGGATACAGAGCACATCAAGTGATTGCAGCATAATATGGGGCACATTTATGGGTTCGTGCGTAAGCCTGTTTATAACAGTCTGCACATCTCCGGCATGCATTGTCGAGCTTGTTGCATGTCCTGTTGACATTGCCTGGAAAAGGGTACGCGCCTCTTCACCTCTAACTTCACCCACAATTATGAAATCAGGGCGCTGTCTCAGGGCAGCTCTCAAAAGGTCATACATTGAGACTTCTCCTGTAGAGTCTGCGGAAAAACTCTCTCTGGCAATACCTGAGACCCAGTTGTTGTGGTAGAGTACGAGTTCCCTCGTATCTTCTATGGAGACTATTTTGGCTGTAGAGGGCATAAAAAGAGATGTGGCGTTAAGCATCGATGTTTTTCCGGAAGCTGTCCCTCCTGCAAAGAGCATATTGTAGCCGTTTTCAATAACCAGCCAGAGATATACAAGCATCTCCATATCGCACGTCTTAAAACCAAGAAGGTCAATAGGTGTAATAGGGTCTTTTCTAAATTTACGGATAGTAAAGGAACTGCCACGGGGAGTAATCTCTCTCCCCAGCATGGCCTGAAGCCTTGATCCGTCCTGAATCGTTGCATCCACAATTGGCTGGCTAACAGAGATGTGCTTATTATTCAACTGACACATTTTAACTACAAGGGAGTCAAGCTCTTCTTCCCTAAAAGAAATGTTACTTTCAATATTCAGATACCTGATATGATAAATATAGATTGGAACTTCTACACCGTCACATGATATATCTTCAATATAAGGATCATAAAGAAGAGGATTGATTTTCTCATAGCCAAGAAGATTTCTTCTGAGATAATACATTATCTTATGAACGGATGCAGTCGAAATCTCAGCTTTATAACGTTCAAGAAGCAAAAGTGTTCTGTCTACAAGCAGTGCGTCTTTTTCTATCTTTGAGGTTGTAGGGTTTAAAATCAAAACGTCCTGGAAATCCTCATAAAGTCTCTCAAGCAATTCTTTTTCAAATTTTGTCAGGGCAGGCTCGACCAATCTGTAGTACCTTGTTTTGCGGTCTTCAAGAATCGTTGCTAGAGCATATGGCTCTTGAAGCCAGTACCTTTCTATTTCCTTTAATCCCTCAGGTACTTCAAACTCTATAAGAGGCCCGTCTTTTTCCTGGTCGTATATCGGCATGCTTTTCAAAGGCTTATTAAAATAAGTTTTAGCCCTATTCAATATATCTGAAATGGAGTCATTATTGCCTTTTTTCCCTGATAGCCCCGAAATAAAACCTTTCTTTTTCGAGATTTCTGTTACTTCATCCATACTCTCGCCTTCAGATTTCTCCTTACGTTATATAGACTGCAACTTCCTATAAAATCTTTCTATAAGAATGTGAAACAAATTAAATTATTTTTTCTATTATCGTTTAAAATAAGGAAAATCATCTCTTTATATCCTAATTAATATCCGAAAACAGCTAAATATAAAACAATTTAATTTGGATGTTAAAATAAAACTAATTTATAGTGTTGGCCTCTGCATAGTCAGTAAATATTTATTATGAAAAATAATCCTGATGCCGGTTGTGAGTCCGGACCCATAAAAAAAGAGATGTACAACCATATTTTGCCAGGAGGGTAGGGTTTCTTCTACCCGATACTGGTCCAGTTTTTCAGGATACCAGTGCCTTAAGCGCGTTGACAGCATTTACGAGAACGTCAACTTCTTCCTGTGTGTTATAAAGGGCGAAAGAAGCTCTAACTGTACTTTCCACTTCAAGGAAACGGGTGATCGGGATTGCACAATGGTGCCCGCTACGTACACAAATTTTTTTCGTCTGGTCAAGGATCAGGGCGACATCATGAGCGTGAAGCCCTGTTACATTAAAAGGCACAATTCCTGCCCGGTTTTCAGGTCCGTAAACCTCAACATGGTCAAGTTCTGAAAGCCTTTTTGCAGCCTGCAAGGAAAGTTCAGCTTCATGCTTTTCAATCTCGGAAACCCCAATTTTCTCCACATATTCTACTGCTCTGCCAAGCCCTATGACCCCGGGGATATTCGGAGTACCGGATTCAAAACATGCTGGGGACGGCTCAAGAGTATATTCACCTCCGCTGACTTCCGAAACCGTTCCTCCTCCTACGGAGGCGCTATCAAGCATTTCCGGTTCCTTAATATAGAGTACACCGGTTCCCTGCGGACCAAGGAGCCCTTTATGCCCTGCAGTTGCGAAAAAGTCACATCCGAGTGCTTTCAGGTCCACCGGCATATGCCCTGCGGATTGGGCGCCGTCAATCAGGACTTTCACTCCGTTTTTGCGGGCAAGTTTTAGAATCCTGCTGATATCCTGGACCGAGCCAAAAACATTAGAAACGTGCGTTACAGCAATGAGTTTTGTACTTTCAGTAAGGGCATTTTCTATTATCTGAGGGTCAATTATGCCTTCGCGGTCCGGGCTTACTATTGTTACTTTAACTCCTTTTTTTTGCAGGCGCAGCCAGGGCAGGAGGTTTGAATGGTGCTCAAGCATGGTCGTAACGATATGGTCTCCTGCCTCCCAAGGATAGCTGTTTGCAACAAGGTTAATTCCTTCGGTTGTATTTTTTGTAAATACTGTTTTTGAAGGATCTGAATTAAGAAAACGAGCAACAGTTTCCCTTGCATCTTCATACCGGTTTGTGGTCTCCCTTGCAAGGCGGTGCGCTCCTCTCCCATGGTTGCCAGCGTACCTGTAGAAATATTCAACCATAGCTTCAACTGCAGGAACCGGAGTCTGCGTGGTCGCCGTGCTATCAAGGTACACAACTTCTTTTAAAACAGGAAAATCTTCACGGACCGCATATACATCGTACATGCTTCTTTTCTAGGACTGAGAAATAAAAAAAGGTTGTGCAGGTTATTTACCCTGCATTCCGCCTATCATATAGCGGTAAAGGTCTAATTCATCTGTGTCCAGGCTGTCTGTGCAGCCTTTTACAACTGTGTGATACCTGTCTTGCCGGTATCCATATTCGTATTCGTTTCTGTTTCTGTCTTCGTTATTTCGCTCACTCATAGTTTTCCTCCTGTCTCTTCAATGTTTGCGCTCAGCAGGGGGTAGATTCTCTCCATCCGGACACAAGTTTTCCCTATGGATATCTGTGCGGTCAGGACAAATCTTCATCCTTTATTGAAAGCCTATACTGCAGGTCAGAGTTCAAGTCTTCCGTAGAATCCCTTGGGTGGAATTCCCGGTCATTCTGGACAACCCTGAGGCAGGTCAGAATTTCAGTCCCTCAGGCCGCAAACCCCATAATAGCGCAACAGACGTTGTTCTTACCCACAACAATCTATTAATTGTCACTCGTGATATATATTCGTTCCGGAAAATTTTTTGAACTGATCTTACTCTGTGGACATTTTTTATCCTTCTATATTAATTATCTTCGAGCCTGCAAATAATTTCTAATTACATTTAATGAAATACTTTCCCCCTGCAATAAGAACCCATATTAAACAGATTTTGAGTCATCCTTTTTTGCTGTTCTTTCGTCTACCGGATCTCTCGTTTAATTTATAGTTCTGTTTTTTTGTGTCGTATCTCATACTCAAAGGAAATAGGCAACCTATTTCCTATTTAGTGCAATAAATAATTTTCTATAATACTGCCATTTGTTGAAAAGTCTAATGAAGCTTACATAAAAATAAATATAAAAAAGCTATCTTGAGATTATCAAACTAAGATATTAGGTATACAGTCACTTGTCTCAGGCCTGCAAACCATATTGATCGTGATTTTAAGTTAATTCTTTGAATATCCCATAGTGTCTGACTCAAGAAAATTTAATCAGATTCATTTTGTAGTCTCTAAATTCTCCATAAGTCCAGCAAGATGGGCAGGAATAGCTCCTATAGCAGTGCATGTTTCGAGAGAAAGCCCTTTAGAGGTTATATCAAGGTGGTGTTTTCCCCTCTCAAAAAGCTCTTTTGGAAGCCCTTTATGCCCGAGTCCTACAAGAAATAAAAAAGATCGGTTGCGCAAGGCTTCTTCAGCAATTTTCACAGGTAATACCTGTCTCTTTTTGTCTGGTTTTGAAGTAGTAATAACTATCTCTCCAAAATGGGATGGAAACCCTTTTTTTGGGAGGTCGGATACTGAAAGATGATTTTTTTCGTAAAGGATCTTAAGATAACTTCCCGATTCTCCTATAGTGGTTTTTTCCATTACGAACGCTACCAGTTCTTCTGCGGTCATTTTGAATGGGAAGTCGTAAAGGGCAAGGTGGAACCCAAAAGCATGGCAGATTGGGGCAGCTCTGGCAATTGCCCGATAATGAGCATCAAGGACTTTGATCTTATCATAAGTATTAACGATTCCAAGAGTAAGCATAAGCTGCTTCATATGCTTTTCTATAAAATAATGTTTCGTTAACCCTGCCAGGTTTCTTTTTTATTTATCTTGGGAATATTTCATGGCATGCTGGGCACATTTCTCAAAGTGCTCGCAATTTTTGCAGTCCTCCCAGAGGAATAACTTCTCAGTATTCGGTAATCTTATGAAGCCAAGTTTTTCAAAAAAACCCGGAGCAGTTGTCCTCACATACAATTCATAAGCGGAGCTGTCAGATTTATCCGGGCATTCCGGAGTATTTATCAGGTAATTCATAATCCGGATTCCGACACCTTTTCCCCGATAGTTTGGGTGTACGGCAATCGAATGAAGCTCGAGAAAACTCTTCTCTCCATATGTGCTCCTGACAAGTGCAGCACAGCCGATAACCTTACCTTCTTTTTCAGCCAGTACAAACTCCTCAGGCCCCAGATCTTCCATGTCCAGAAAGTAGGTGGATAAGAGCTTCTGAATTGAGAGGAGGTCTCTTTTTTCGGCTTTTCTGATTAGAATTTCTGTCATATCTTCCAGAACTCAATGTTTCTATAGTTTATCCGGTTTAACCGATCAATTTGCTTTATCCGACCAATCCGCCTTATCTGACCAATCTCCTTTTCTGACTAATTGAATCTGGATACTTCCTCTGAGTTTATTCCATTTCTGTTTCTATTTTCCCTTCAGCTCTTTTCCGCATATAGGGTTCATCCATACTCCCTGAGCGGAAGCCTTCAAGATCAAGGGTTACGTAGTCAAAACCCAGGCTTTTGAGGTGTCTGGAAATCTTTTCTTTTTTACGGAGAGCGTCATCAAACTCTTTGTCAGTAACCTCTATCCTGGCCAGGTTTGAGTGCATCCTTACCCGGAACTGTGTAAAACCCTGGTCCAGCAGGTAATCCTCTGCTTTTTCTATCTTCTCGAGAGCTTCCGTAGTAATGGGTTGCCCATAAGCGATGCGTGTGGCAAGGCAGGCTGCGGAAGGCCTGTTAGCTGCAGAAAGTGAGAGGTTTGCAGCAATCCCCCTTATCTCCTCTTTTGTGACATCAAACTCCACGAAAGGGGAATAAACCTTTTCTCCTGCTTCCTTTATTGCTCTATACCCGGGACGGTTTTCCCCTCTTATTTCAGAAGCATTTGTTCCTTCAAGCACAACATTGAACCCGGTTTTTTCCGCGAATTCCAGAAGAGTTTCAAGAAGGGCTTTTTTGCAGAAGTAGCACCTGTTAAGTGTATTTGCGGAAAAATAAGGTATGCTGTTCAGGGAGAAAGGGAGGATTTTATGCTGAATCCCTATTTCACAGGCTGTCTGAGAAGCATTTTCAAGCTGCTGCCTGGGAAAAAGCGGAGAATCTATCGTCACGGCAAGGGCTTTTTCCCCGAGCTCATCAAATGCGATAGCTGCAAGAGTCGAACTATCCACTCCCCCTGAAAATGCAATGACTGCACTCTCTCTGGCTTTAATAGCCTCTCTGATCTTTTCTATCTTGGCAGTGTCCATTACTAACGAGTTTTAGCTAATAAGATATATGTATTTTCCAGCCTTATAGTCAGGTGCTTTACAGCAGTCAGAGGAAGGGTTATGGGTAACTTAATCGGTTTTTCCTTAGCTATGTATCTTGAAATTATCTATTCCGGAGCCGCTGGCCTGACTTTATAGATAATTTGGCCTGCTGTACCGAAACTTTGTTCTCCTATAAGGACTCTGGCTACAATAATAAACCTGATTAGAATCTAATTTCCTTATAATAGTATAATTTTGATGCAAATGATGAGATGGAGATCTTAGATGGAATTATTCGGAACTAATGGTGTACGTGGTATTGCCAACGAATTTATTACGCCTGAACTTGCGATCAATGTAGCCAGAAGCCTTGGCACGTACATGGGTTCAAAAGGTACGGTTGCAATAGGCTGCGATACCCGCATTTCTGGACAGATGCTGAAATCCGCAGCAATTGCAGGAGCTCTTGCAACAGGCCTGAGCGTGATTGATGTGGGGACTGTCCCTACTCCGTCCATTCAATACTATGTGCGCGACTATGCCGATGCCGGTATCGTTATAACGGCATCCCACAACCCCAGGCAATACAATGGAATTAAAATAATTGCAGGAGACGGTTCGGAGTTCCCGAGGGAAGGAGAGAGGGAACTTGAAAAAATTTATTTTTCAGGCAAATTTTCAATTGCCTCATGGGAGAAAACGGGAAGTTTCAGGATTGATCCTTCAGTTAACGATTACTATATAAGAAGCATAGTGCGCGCTGTCAATTTGGAAGCCATACGCAGCCGGAGGTTTAAGGTAGTGGTTGATACCGGGTGTGGTGCTGGTTCCCTTACACTTCCTCTTCTCCTCAGGGAACTTGGCTGTGAAGTCCTTACGCTCGGGGCTCAGCCTGACGGGACTTTTCCATGGAGAAATCCTGAACCCACTCCTGATGCCCTGACAGAGCTATCCACTCTCGTTAAAAAGACAGGGGCAGCTTTTGGGGCAGCTCATGACGGGGATGCAGACAGAATTGTCTTCATGGATGAGAACGGAGAATTTGTAAATGAAGAGGTCCTGCTTGCAATGATGGCGAAGTACATGCTTGAACGTGAAAAGGGACCTGTAGTTACACCGGTCAGTTCGTCCCAGCGTATGGCTGATGTTGCAAAAGAAGAAGGGGTCGAACTTCACTGGACTGCTGTAGGCTCAATCAATGTCGCCAGAAAAATGATGGAAGTAAATGCCGTTTTCGGAGGCGAGGGCAATGGAGGCCTTATTTTCCCCAAACACCAGTACTGCCGTGATGGAGCAATGGCATGTGCAAAAATCCTGGAAATCCTTGCCGGAGGAAAGAAGCTTTCCGAACTAACTAAAAGCGTACCTGCGTACTTCAATGCAAAAACCAAGACTCCTTCCAAAGATATCGTGGGTACTATGGGAAGGATCAGATACGAGACCTCAAGCATGGGGCTTAAGACGGATACAATCGACGGGGTCAAGATCTGGTATGATGACGGATGGGTCCTTATACGTCCTTCGGGTACCGAGCCGATTTTCCGAATCTTTGCTGAAGCAAAAAAGCAGGAAAGGGCAGAGGAATTAATGAACCAGGGCCTTGAAATGGTGTTACGAGCAGAAAGGGCCTGAAAAATCTTATCTCCAGATATATCCCTTAAACCTGTATTGATCGGCTTTAGAGGCTTAGTAAAAGTTTGTAAAGCCGATAAAGATCAGGACATTAGATTTCAGGACATTAGGTTTCAGGACATTAGGTTCCAAGACATTAGGTTCTAGGAGATGAGATCAATATTTCTTCGGGCCTTAATATCCTTTATATTCTTTTTATCTTTTTTATACTGCCCTGAAACTTTCTTAAACTTTCCTGTGTTTCTCCCAGTAACCTGTTAGTTTTCCCCCAAGGGCAAGTTTTCCAAGCTCCCGCCTGACACGGTCGCTAACCTGCGAAGGAACTGCTGATGCATATGGAGTGCCCGGAAGCGGGGTCATATAATGAGCCCGGACAGTCCCACCTTTTTTGCAGATCCAGCGCACAAGTTCCAGGCTTTTTTCCTGGTCTTCTTCGGTTTCTGTGGGGAGCCCAAAGATAAAATCAACTGCCGGCACAATTTCATGTTCAATACAGCATTCCACAGCGGAAATACTGTCTTCGACCGTATGACCTCTTCTTATCTCTTTAAGGACACTGTCACTCCCTGACTGAGCCCCAAGGCTAAGGCTGTCGTTTGCACAATATTTTCTTACCAGTTCGACAGATTCTTCGGTCACAAATTCAGGGCGGACTTCAGAAGGAAAAGTCCCGAAAAAGATTTTTTTATCAGGCAGTCCATGAAGTGCAGAGAGCAGTTTTTCTACCTTATCAAACCTCGGGTGAATTCCGTTGCTTCCATAAGCGAAAGCATTTGAAGCTATAAAGCGGAGGTCGTCGTAGTGCTGCGCGTTCTTCAGGATAGAATCAATGCTCCTGTGCCTGACTTCCCTTCCAAAGAGCCTTGGGGTCTGACAGTATTTACAGCTCCAGGGACATCCCCTGCTGATTTCAATGGGAGCACGAAGCTTTTTAGGGTCAAAGCATGGATATGAGTCCAGATTCACATGCTGCCTTTCAGGAGTCAGGACCATCTCGCCGGTTTCCGGGTTTTTATAAGCGATCCCTTTTACCTTTTCCGGATCTCCCCTTTCCTTCAAAACCCTTACAAGTTCCGGAAGCGTTTCTTCGCCTTCCCCAATAACTATGTAATCAAAATATTCCAGTGTCTCTTCCGGGCATCCGGAAGGGTGCGGTCCTCCTGCGATGAAGATTGAGTCCGTACCTGCGTTCTCGATCTCTTTGAATACTTTCGCTGCCTGCCGCGTAGTAAAACTGTAGATCATTATTCCGTTAATGGGCCTGTCCGTAAATCCGGCTTCAGGAAGCACAGGTGAAAGAGCCGCAAAGCTGTAAGAGTTCTTTTTGCTGTATCGAAAATTCACTTCCATTGTTATTTTTTTCCTCTTTTCGATTGTTTTTCAGGTTTCTATGAGCTTCAAACTTTTAAGTACCTTTTTCAGATTATGGGTTTAAAAGGAATCAGAGTGAAGCAAAGAAAACCAAGTATAAAAGTAATTATTCCTACAAGGATGCGTTTTTTATCCAGTTCTATTTTGTCATGAAGGGGAGATGGATGTCCGGCTGCTGCAAAAGCCCAGAGGAAGAGTGCCCAGAATATCCATATAAAGCCGTCTCCCTTTAGCCAGTAGATTACATAAAAACCTATAAGGAAAAGGATACGTGGCATCATTGAAGATATCCTGTCCGCTTTTTTGCCAAGCATCGCCCTGAGCACGTGCCCTCCGTCAAGCTGCCCTGCAGGTAGAAGATTCAAAAGGGTTACAAACATTCCCACCCAGCCTGCAAAAGCCACAGGATGCAAATTGCTTCCTGTAACCCCAACAGCTTTCTGGATCATTACGAAAAGAGGTGGAAAGCCAGGCTCGAACATCAGAGAATCGGAAAGCGGATTAACTGAAGACATGTTAAGATTTAAGCCTATTACAGTGACTGCAATTGAGACAAAAAGCCCTACCAGAGGTCCTGCAACTCCCACATCAAAGAGAGCTTTTCTGTTAGGGATGGGCCCCCTATAATGGATTACAGCTCCCATCGTGCCTATGAAGGTCGGAAACGGGATAAAATAAGGCAGGGAAGTTTTCATTCCATGATACCTGGCCATTGCGTAATGAGCCATTTCGTGAGAGCCAAGTACAGCCATTATTGCAAAGGTAAATGGCAAACCCTGGAAAATCTTCATGGGCTCATTCGATAGATCAGCTCCGAACATCCAGGCTCCGCAGATCATGGTTGTAAATACCGTTGTTATGAATAGTGCAAAGTTCACCCAGACTTTTTCCTTTGCCTTCTTCATTGGAGCAACAATAAGAACATGCTCACCAAGCTCGTATCTCAGGGTACCCATAAGCCCTCTCTGTTCAAGTGGAGCCCAGAGTTCTCCCATTATATTCTCGGTATCTGCCTTAGGAGTGCCGAAGAAATAAAGGATCTCCCGGGATTTCTGGATTTCGTATACGTCGAATACCCTGGTTATGAAAGGATATATGCGTGAAATTGATTCCTCAATTTCGAGTTTATCACGCTCCTTCCTGTAGTCTTCTATTTCCTGTTTCATTTTAGATTTCACGCCTTTGAGGCTTGAGATTTCTTTTAGCTTTTTAATTAGCTTTTATGGTTTATAATTTAACCCGCGTCTTTTTAATCCGTTTCTTTCTTTTTGCTTTCAAAGCATTGGGAGGCAGGCATAAATTCTTACCCCTACATCTTAAAAAAATGCCATTCAGGTCAGGTTAAAATATCTCTTTCCTCTGCCCGGCTGCTTTCGATTTAATCAGTTCGATATATCCTTCACTGCCGTTTACAAGGACAGTATCTCCATCCTTTAAAACTTCGTAAGGGTTCTTTTCCAGCATATCAACGAGCGGGATTTCGGATATAATTGCTCCTACAGCTACAATAGGCTCGGTTTCCAGGTTTATGATTGCTGTCGGGGCTGCATCATTCTTTTTAAGCTGATACATCACATATGAACCAACAGTAGAGCCTTTTCCATGCGGGAAAACTAGAACTTTCCCTTTGATCGATTTTCCTGCAAGAGAGTGTTTTTCTTCTACCACAATCCCGGTTTCAGGGTCTACACTTCCAAGGAAAGAAATTGGGTCTCTGGAAACCAGAACCTCACCTTCTGCACATCCCCTTGAAATTGTCCTGCCTTTAAGTTTAATGGGAACCACCCACCTTTTTTTCTTTTCCAGCTGTTGCCTTCTCAATACAGGCTTCCATATTCCCGTATACGCTTTCAGCTCCGCACATCCCTGGCACGTAAGCAAAGGCTTTTCCCGAATTTACCATAACGCAGGAGTAGCGGTTGGTTGCCGGAGAAACCACCATGCAGGTATCGCATACAACTTTAGCTCCGCTTTCTTCAATGGTCCTAATATACTCAGGATAGCGTTCTGTAAGCTCCCTCGATGTAAAAATCCAGGTCTCCTTTGAGACTGTTTTTCCTTTCAATAGCTCAGCTGCCTTTTTAAGTTCATTCGCAGAGCAGTGAGGGCAGCCAATAGTGATTAACTCTGGTTCTCTGCCATTTTTTCCTCTGCTCTCATAAACTTCATCCAGCTGGCTTCTTTCAATAATTATTTTTTCTTCAGGCTCTCCAAAATTCATTCTGCACGCTTCGGGAGTTACTCCTTTCACATGGTAGAGAGCCACAGCACCCGAAGCTGCCATTGCAGCTCCAAGAGCTTTTAATTCATCAGTTTCTGGCTTGCCTTTAAGCTGAAAAATAGGTACTCTGTTTCCAATGAGTTTTCCTGTCACATATCCAAGAGCTCCGTAGTCTGATTCTTTAAGTGAGCACTCTACAATTACGGAGATTTCTGGAATGCGGTTTTCATCAAGATGGAATCCGTAGTTTGCAGTCTTTCCGAGTAGCGCTGCCGAAAGGGCTGAAGGGCCTCCTTCCCTATTTGTCCGGGCTCCTATTACGGAATTTGCATAAGAAATGGCTGAAGATTCGCTCCAGGCAAGGTGGTCGCCGTAACCCACTGAAAAGCCTTCAAGTGTATAAGGCGTGCAGGTACATTCGCAGCGGATCCCGAGTTTTCTGTAAGCCTGAACAATTGCCTTCTGTTTTTCTGCAAATTCAGGAGAGATCCTTAACCTTTCCCAGTCTTCCAGGTCCATTCCTGCCGGGTTAAGGATAGCAGGGACCTTTACCTGCCCTTTAAGGTCCGAGATCCATTCAAGCCCGGCATCGCCTATTGTTTTATATGAGACGCCTGCAATCTGGGCGCTTTTGATAGGGATCAGCCTGTCTGCGCCGTAGATGTCTCCAAGAGACACAAGGATCTGAATTGCCTGCCTGAGAGTCTCTCCGGCTTCTCCATTCAGGATTTGTTCTTCTTCTTTTGTAAGGTACATGAAAATTCACTCTTTAACTGCCAGGTAATAGATGCAGGATACGAAATGTTGAAACGATTCTACTGGCACATCCGATCGTTATATGGGTCAAAGCAAGTACAGAAACATTGAGATGAAATAAAATTTGAAGGCAGGATATTTGATGCCCGATCAGTTTTAGTTTCTCCTGCCTGATCAGTTAAAAATACTCCTCAGTTATTCTTCAGGAATCACTGCCCTTTCAAAGTTCTCTTTTTCAATCAGGACCTTTGTGGCATCAATCCCAACTTTAGTGGTTGTTCCATCAGGGGCTCCCCTGGGATCAAGGGAACTACCGCGGACATTAGGGATGATCAGGATATCCATATCGCCTTTTACTCTTGTGGCAATTGCGAACTCGACATCATTCGGGTCAAAGATATTTATATCCTCATCCACAACCACCACATGCTTCAGGCTCGTATGGGCGGCAAAGGCAGCCATTATAGCGTTTTTTGCATCCCCTTCGGTTTGTTTTTCTATCTGTACGACTGCATGAAGATAACAGCAGCCTCCTTCCGTTAAGACCACGTTTTTTACGGTTGTTACTTCCCCTACTGCCCTGTAGATTCTCGGCTCATAAGGCACTCCCATCATGAGAAGGTGTTCCGGACCGGCCGGAAGAATTCCATGATAGATTGGGTCTTTTCTATGGATAATTCTGGTAATACGGATAACGGGTTCTTTCCTCACAACATCATATGTCCCGGTAATATCCACAAATGGTCCTTCGTCAACTCTTTCTTTCGGGTCAACATATCCTTCGAGAACAATCTCCGAATGCGGCACTTTTATCCCGTTTGAGCACTCAAAAAGTTCTATAGGAGACCCCCGGAGGGCAGCTGCATATTCAAATTCTTTTCCAACAGGCACTCTCGTAGAAGTTGCGTAAATAATTGTAGGGTCACAGCCCAGAACAATGGCTACGGGAAGAGGCTCGCCTTTTTCTGCAGCTTTTTTATGAAGGAGGTAAGTATGTCTCGGAGGGACAAGGCGGGCTGCGAGTTTATCTTTTCCCGCAAGCATAAGGCGGTGGATCGAAGCATTCATGACCCCTCCGTACTCGGATACAACAATTCCTGCAGTTATATAGGGGGCTCCGTCTTTTTCAAAATGCGTGAGAATTGGAAGTTTTGTAAGGTCGACATCTTCCTCTATTACCTCAAGCGTAGGAGACCCTGAAACCAGTTTCACTTCGCCTTCCGGGGAAACTTCAGAAAGCTTCTTTATTATTTCTTCTTTAGAAACCCCAAGCATGGAAGCAAGCTCATCCCTGGATCCCAGAAGGTTCATAATAACCTTTGAGCTCGAGACATTGTGGAAGAGAACAGGAGCCTTTGTCTTTTTTGCAATTCTCGAAGCCTCGAATTCCGGAGAAACGGGCTGATGAACTTCGACCAGTTTTCCACTTTCTTTTAACCGGTCTATGAAATCTCTGTAAGTCATGGGTATCTGGATATCAAAAAGCTGTTAGATAATAAAAAGATTATCTGATTCCTTCGAAGACAGTCTAGCTCTGTTACCTGAGATCAGTTGAGTGATCAAACGGGATAAAAGTGCCATTGTGATAGAATTAGAATTATAAAAAACAATTTTTTCGTGAAACTTCTGGTCTTTTAAGCTGGTTTATGCTTATTAACCTGTTTTGCTGAAAAACCATTTTATTTCTGGTCTTCAGGCATAACAGGGTTCATTAGAAAGTTTCAGCATTCATCGAGCATGAAGGCTCTTGGCCTTATAATCTTTTTCTTCTCATACTGCTCAAAACAGTGGGCTATCCAGCCTGAAACTCTACCTATTGCAAAGATTGAAGTTGCGAGCTGTGGAGGAATTTCCATATACTTGTAGATAACTCCTGAATAAAAATCAACATTTGGATAAATCAGCTTTCCTCTTTTTTCTACAAGCTCGCGGACAACAGTATTTTCTATTGCTTCGGCGGTCTCATACCAGTGCATATCTTCCTTAACTTCAGCCAGTCTCATTGAAAGCTGCTTGAATATTGTGCCCCTGGGGTCATATGTTTTGTACACCCGGTGCCCGAAGCCCATTATTTTCTCTCTCTTTTCGATTTTTTCGAGGACAAATTTCTCGGCATTTTCAGGGCTGCCGATTTCTTCAAGCATGGTCATAACCTCTGCCCTTGCTCCCCCATGAAGGGGACCTTTGAGTGTGCAGAGTCCGGAAACAACAGCCGAATAAAGGTCTGATAAGGTTGAAGCTGTAACTCTTGAGGAGAAAGTGGAGGCATTCAGTTCATGTTCGGCACTGAGAATGAAGTCTTTTTCCATGACTTCGGCTTCCAGAGGGTCCGGCCTGCTTCCTCTTATCATGTACAGGAAATTGGCTCCATGAGAAAGGGAGGGATCGGGGGGTACAGGTTCCTTTCCGTTTGCAGTTCTATAATAAGCAGCAACAATTGTTGGGAGCATAGCGATTAACCTTATGGCTTTTCTCATATTACCTTCTTGAGAGCTGTCATTCAGGTCCGGATCGAATTGCGATATGAAAGAAACGACTGTGCGCAGGGCTTCCATAGCATCGATATTGAAATTGCACATGCGGATTACGTCCATTACCTCCCTGTTAATTTCACGTTCCGCACGCAGGCGGGCTGAGTACTCGGCAAGTTCCTTTTCTCCGGGGAGCTCTCCCTGGATAAGCAGATAGGAAACTGCATCATAGGGAAGATCGATAAGATCATTGATATCGACGTCCCTGTACTTCAGAATGCCCTCCAGCCCGTCTATGAAACATATATTTTTACTCATTTTCTACCTCGCAGTTATGCCTAGAGGATTTTCAAAAAACTTTGAAATTGTGGGATCCTCTGATTATACATGAAAGATTTAGCAAGAAGGACTCTTGAGTCCAAAAATAGAGCGACAATGCAATTGTATTATCATCAAATTAGTATATTAAATTTGTTGAAATTGTAAATTTAAATCATTTTAAATATATTTATTAAAGTTAAGGTTTCCTTCCTTTTAACCTTTTAGCTGTATTTGACCTTAAATATAATTATTTCCTGACGAAGCATTTATAAAATATTTCTTTTCCTGGTAAGATTTGTTATTAACCCGGATAAAAAGAGAGGTCCTGAAAAGGAGAAGCCCTGTTCATGCTTATGGGACCTCTTTAAAAAATTAGTTTTTGTATTTAGCAAAAACATTTATTTCTTCACGGAGTCCCGCAGGAACTTGTGCAGAATTCCGCCGTTTCTGTAGTATTCAATTTCAACAGCAGAGTCCAGCCTCAGCGTCACTTTAAACTCTGTTTCTTTTCCGCTGTCATCTTTTGCCAGTACAGTAAGCTCTCCGTGAGGCTCCATTTTTTCAATGCCAAGGATATCAAAGCTTTCTTTTCCTGTTAAGCCGAGAGTTTCCGCATTTTCTCCTGCCTTAAACTGAAGGGGAAGGACTCCCATACCCACAAGGTTGCTTCTGTGGATGCGCTCAAAGGACTCGGCAATAACTGCTTTTACCCCAAGGAGGAATGTGCCTTTTGCTGCCCAGTCGCGGGAACTGCCTGTTCCGTATTCTTTTCCTGCGAGAACAATCAGAGGAACACTGTTTTCCGCGTAAAGTAAAGATGCATCGTAAATCGGAATTCCTTCTCCGCAGGCTTCAGGCGGGAAGTCTTCTCCTTTAATGTGGGAGACAGTCCATCCTCCTTCCCTGCTTACAAGCTTGTTTCTAAGCCTGATATTTGCGAAGGTGCCGCGCATCATGACCTCATGGTTACCCCTGCGGGACCCGTAAGAATTGAAATCCTTCTGGTCAACTCCCCATGATGTCAGGTATCTGCCTGCCGGGCTCTCTGCCGGAATATCTCCTGCCGGAGAGATGTGGTCCGTGGTGATGCTGTCTCCAAAGACTGCAATGGCTCTGGCATTCTGTATATCCCCTGGCAGAGGTAGAGTAAGCGGGAAATCTATAAAATAAGGAGGCTCCTGGATGTAAGTTGATGACGGGTCCCAGTCGTAAAGGGTACCTTCAGGGACATCAAGCTCTTTCCAGAGTTTTGCCCCTTCGAGAACGCCTGAATACTCTTTTTTAAACATCTCAGGCCTGACACTGTTCTTTTCTACCTGTTTTATCTCGTCCTGCATGGGCCAGATATCTCTGAGATACACAGGGAGCCCATTCGGGTCATAGGCAAGAGGATCGGTTTCGAAGTTTATGTTTACAGTACCCGCGATTGCGTATGCGACAACAAGCGGAGGGGAAGCCAGGTAGTTTGCTTTAACATGCGGATTGATCCTGCCTTCGAAATTCCTGTTTCCACTTAGTACGGCTGCAACCGTAAGGTCATTTTCTTCGATTTCTCTTGCAACCTTTTCAGGCAAGGGTCCGCTGTTTCCTATACATGTCGTACAGCCGTACCCAACCTGATGGAATCCCAGGGCCTCAAGATAAGGACGTAGACATGCAGCTCCGAGATATTCGGTAGCAACTCTTGATCCCGGGGAAAGGCTTGTTTTTACAAAGGGCTTAACCCTCAGGCCTCTTTCAATAGCCTTCTTTGCAAGGAGCCCGGCTCCTATGAGAACCGACGGGTTAGAGGTATTCGTACAGGAAGTAATGGATGCGATCACAACGGAACCATGTGTGAGCCTGGTGTTCCTCTCAATGGAGTCGATTTTTTCTACTCCTCTTTCTTCCGAGGCTCCGGGTTCTTCTACAGGTGTCCCTCCTTCCCCACTCCAGCGCAGGTAAGCAGGATCTCCTGTAAGCTCTGTACCTGCTTCTTTCTTTCTTATAAAGGTCTGCCTCATGGTTTCACAGAAATTTTCTGAGACCTCATTCAGGAATAGCTGATCCTGCGGGCGTTTGGGGCCTGCAAGACAGGGCTTTACCGTGCCCATATCAAGTTCGAGATTGCTGCTGAACACAGGTTCGGGTTTGTTCACAGAGTAAAGCAGGTCCTGTGCTTCCAGGTACTTTTTCACAAGGGTGACCTGCTCATCGCTCCTTCCTGTCCTTTTTAGATAGTCGAGGGTCTCCATGTCAGGTGGGAATATCCCAAGAGTAGCCCCGTATTCCGGAGCCATATTTGAAATTGTAGCCCTGTCCGGAAGGCTGAGCGAATTTAAGCCGGGTCCGTAGAACTCGACAAACTTGCCTACCACCCCATGTTTTCTTAACATCTTTGTAATCGTGAGGACAAGGTCAGTCGCTGTAACTCCGGGACCCAGTTTCCCGTAGAGTTTGAAACCGACAACTTCAGGGACTGGCATATAGTAAGGCTGCCCGAGCATTACGGCTTCGGCTTCTATGCCGCCTACTCCCCAGCCGAGCACTCCTATTCCGTTGATCATTGTTGTATGGGAGTCAGTCCCGACAAGAGTATCCGGGAACGCAAACAGTTCTCCTTCTTTTTCTTTCAGGTGCACAAGAGGAGTCAGGTATTCAAGGTTTACCTGATGGATAATTCCTCTTCCCGGGGGAACAACTCTGAAATTATCAAAGGCTTTCTGTGCCCAGCGGAGAACGGTATAACGTTCCCTGTTGCGCTCAAATTCCTTTTTCTCATTCTCTTCAAGGGCATATGCCGTGCCATAAGAGTCAACCTGAACCGAATGGTCAATGACCAGGTCAGCAGGGATTACAGGGTTGATTTTGGCAGGATCTCCTCCAAGGCGTTTCATTGCCGAGCGGAGGGCCGCCAGGTCAACCACTGCGGGGACACCTGTGAAGTCCTGCATGATTACTCTTGAAGGAATAAAAGGGATGTCCCTTTCATTTACATTTTCTGGGCTCCAGCGGGCCAGAGCCTCTACATCTTCGGCAGCTATTATCCTTCTTTCAGTATCAGCATGCCGGAGCAGGGATTCCAGAAGGATCCTTATAGAGTAGGGGAGCAGGGAAATCCCTTCAAAGCCCTTTTCTTCCAGTTTACCAAGTCTGTAAATCGTAGCTTTTCCGGCAGTTGTTTCGATGCTGTCTCTTACCCCAAAAGGGTCCGGACCTTCTCTCATTGTACTTTTTACCTCCAGCAAAATATGAGTTATAAAATGATGAAATCCTTACAAACCATGTTTTGTAAGTTATTTTTGAATTATCTCACTTCTCTTGTCCCACTTCTCTTTATCCTGTGAATGCCCCCTCTTATCTTCAGAGTATTTTATTCCTTCGGGCTTATTATCTTCACATTTCCGGGAAACAGGCTTGCTTTATTTCTTCTATATTTATTTACATTGCCTGCGGTGCATATTCCAATGCTTAATAGAAAGCACTTACATTGTTAAACCTTGGGGCAGTTAACCCTGGAATACTGAACCTTATCAGGTTTTCAAGCATTTAATATATAGTTGCAGGCTCAGGCTATACTTTCATATTTTTAATTCTCCGATTAAAGCCTGTTCTGTTATAAATCCGGTTATTTCTTATTGTATCTAAACTCAAGATAATTAAAAAAAGAATGAATAAAGGAAATATTAACCTACGCAGGATCTTTTTCTATTTGCTGATCCTCTTAATTGAGATGTGGGTTTGTTAGTGTTTTCCTTACCTGGTAGACGTTCCGGCCCAAAGAGGAACGTGAGAGAAACAACTGAAAGATTCCAATTCGGATTCGGAATAGATAAAAACAGTTAATCAGAAACCTTATCCTAAGTCCAGACAAAAAGTCTTAGTTTTTACTGCTCGCTTTTTATCCCGGAAAAACAAAAAAGAGTTTAAAGCTTGACGAAAGTCAAGCCTGATACATTCGTTATTTTTCAGGATCCCCTGTTGTGATGGAATACTCAAAGTTTTCCGTATTCATGGGAAGGATTGAAAGCATCCATTCTCCTTCAGCACCGGGGACTGTATAGGTCTCTACAAAAGTTGTAGTTCCGCCCTGATAGCTTCCCTGAATATTGGTTCCCGTGCCATCTGCAACCCTTGAGGACATGTATGGGAGGTAAGGGTATGAATCATCTACTATGTTTACCGAACCTCTGTATTTCTTGCTTACAGGAGCAGGCGTAATTTCCTTCCCTGAAGGGTCTTTCAGGCTCACTTCAAACGAAGGTGTAAGGTTTCTGTTTCCTCCTTCAGTATACAGGCCGTATCCATATTGATAAGCACTTATCTCTATGCTTATCGTGCCATTATCTATGGTTTTGAAGGTTGTTTCGTAAGGCTCTTCCGGAACCGGAAGAATACGGAAATTCAGGGATACTTTTCCTTCGTATTCACTGATCCCTGGGTCATCAATATTCAGATCGAGAGTTCCTGTATAGCTCCCTTTTGCATCAGCCGGAACATTTAGTGTCAGTTTTACGATAGCAGTCTCCCCTGCCTTCACCACTTCCGGAGCTTCAAAGCTTATTGCATCATTCCCGAATGCATATCTTATTCCTCCGTAAGGGTAGACGCTGTCGTAATATATGATGTCGCCTCCTTCCGTAAGCTCAGGGGAGATTGCTACATCTTTATCGCCTGTGTTCTTCAGCTTTATTTCATAGGTATAGGTCTCTCCGGCTTCTACGAGGTCGTTAACGTAGGGAGTAAGGATCTGAACTGCTGGCGGAACCCATACACGCAGGTTTAGCTGCATTGTTCCGGGAAAGTTCGGGTAATAGCCTGCTACATCTCCTTCAGGCACTTTTTCTGTAAAAGCTATTAGTACGGCATAGTTCCCGAGGTCTGCATTCTCAGGAATATCTACCTTTACTTCAAACTCCTCTTTCTCCCCTGCCTTCAGGTCCTTTGCTGTGGGGCTTATGCTGACCCAGCTTTCATCTATGTACTTCTCAGTATAGGGTATAATTAAAAGTCTTGGGTTCAATTCAACAGTTTTATTATCGTTGTTTTTTACGGTCACAGTAAAGTTTTTACCGTTTCCCGGATTCAGTTCCAGGTACTTATAGGCTGGATCTACACTGATTTTTTCAAACTCAGGATAATAATATCCTGCATCCGTTTCAGGTACAGCAACAGAACTGACAACAACAGGATTTCCTACAATTTTCTCTTCTATAGCCCCAGCTCCTGCAGGCACAGCCTTACTACCAGCTCCCGCCCCTGCACAGGCAATAGAGAGAATAGATACAATCAAAAGCCCGCATACGATTATTTTTAATGCCTTTATATTAAGTCCACTCATACTTTTCACCTCGCCTAATACTCACTAATGCATGGGACTTATAAAATAATTGCTTAAACTACGAATCAATCTGCAGTTATTCCTGGGAAGGATGAGACAAAAATCCTCTTTTTTGCTTTTCATTTTACACTACTTCCCCTATTGGGAAAAAAAGCTATTAATGCCCTTAAAACCACTCTTTCTCTATATATCATACTTTTCAGTCACTATCTGAATCCCGGCTCATATCTGGGTTTGCAAGATTCCAGAAGAATATCTTGGAAGAATATCTTGGAAGGATATCTTGGAAGAATATCTTGGAAGAATATCTTAGAAGGATATCTTGGAAGAATATTTTCACACTGATGACAATGGAAACAGAAAAAAATATTAAATCCCAGTATGAAATCTGTTTATATAACTACGAACCATATACGACAAGTTATAATGGAACTGCTTCCGGCTACTGGTGTTCCAGAAGAAACGCGAGCAGCAATTTGTGTCGTTTTAAGACATGGATGTGATTTTCTTGCTTAAAGTTAAACAGGACATATTCAGAAGATTTTCAAATTCCGGTTACAGGTTCAGGAAGAGCCCCAGGTCAGGGAGGGATTCATCTTTACGTGACTCTTTCATAGGATCCAATCCTGTAATCGATGCTGAATTTGTCGAGATTAGCAGAGAACCTTCTGACGATTGTCCTGACGGGCTGGACTCCGACCTGCTGGATAATCTCAGAGAATATTTACGGACGAGATCGAAAGAAGAAATCGATGAAATCTTTGAAGAAATTCGCAAAACTCTCGAAGACAGGACTTCCGGAAGCGGATTTTTTGAAAACCGCTGGGAAAGTAACAATGCTTACGAAAAAACACGGATGAAAGAGATTCCGGGAAGAGCTTTCAAAACGTTTTCCAGAACCGCATGCTGCGGAAGAGATCAGATCTTAAAATTCTCAAAAACTGTCTCTTCAAAAGCTTCGGATATGGCTTCCGAAGGAAAAGAATCCATAAAAACATCTTCGAAAATACTCAATGAAAAGTGGAGCAATTTAAGCCCAAGTGACCGCAAACTAATCTCTGATACTATAATTGCCGTGATCGAGCTTGGTTTGCTCAAGAATTCCACAAAAGGAAAAAAGGCAGCATTTGTTGTTCTGTCAAGCATTTTTAATCACAAAGCCCCGGGCAAAAAAGATCTGGAAGAATTCATAGACGAAGTCAGCAGGCGCCTTAAACGCAGAAATTAATTATATTCTTCCCATTCAGCTAAATCTCATCCAGCAGGTTAGAACATTCTCGCAGGCTTACTGATTGCCTTTATAAATCTTGCAGGGCTTTCATCTACCTGCCAGTTTCCGGAATCATGGATAATATAAGTATGGTCTGAAACCTGATCGAGCCCTCCTGCATCATAATTTCCTATTATCAGGGAAAAGATCCGGGCTTTTCTTTCTACCTTTATTTCGTTCCACTCGCGGATAAGAGGTCTCTCTGACAATTCTGAATACCCATCTGTAAGAAAAAGAAGGTCAGCTCCCTGAAAGGCCTTTTCTTTTTTTATTGCTTTCAGCCCTGAATGTAGAGCTGTATTGAAATCCGTGCCTCCGCCAAATGTGTATTTGAGAAATTCCAGAAACTCTTTTCCCATACGTCTTTTGTCTGTCAGGTCAATCTCAACGGTCTGCCATTTTGATGAAAAAAGGATTACTTTGACGTCCCTGTTTTCTCTTATCATCCTTCTCGCAACTGCCAGAACCACAGCTTTTACAAGAAGCTCGGGAGCTCCCCGCATGGAAGCGGAGGTATCTACAAGAGCGACAACAGGCCCCTTCCTTTTTTTTCCTGCAAAATCCGAGTTCCAGTTTTCTCCTCTCAACTGGTATGTCAGGAGCTTTTCTTCAATCATGTCAGCATAGAACTTTCTCTTTAATACAGGATTTTTGAGCTTAACGGTTTCTATAGGAAGCAATGTCTGGATATCACCTGAAAGGGTGACTGTATGAACTTCGCTTTTACTGTACGGAGACATCTGGAGTTTTTTTGATCCGTATTCAAGCTCAATTCTGCCTATCTTATCAAGGATTTCACGCAGGCTAGAACTTTTCCTGAAAAGAGATGCATACTTCTCAAGATTTTCGAAATATTCCCTGTGAAGAGCCTGCAGGGAATAGTCCCATGCCCTTCCCGGAAAAAGCATGGAGAGGATATCAAGCATTTCAAGGTGGTTTTCAAGAAGAGGGATAAGTTCCTCTAGTTTTATTTTTATATTTTCCTCTACGATTGAATCCACAGTCTCTCCAGCCTTTTCGATAAACATAAATTCCCTGGTCATCGAGGCGAGCCTTTCTGATGCTTTAAGGTCCTCATATTCCTGATCCTGATAATTTTCTATCCGGTCTTCAGTTTTTTTAAGGAAATCTCCCTGACCATTCTGTTTGATCTCTTCTGCTGCATCTTTTTCGTGGAATCCGTTTGAATGCCTGTCCCACTCATAGTTTTTCAGGCTCTCGTTTCTTTCCAGTTTATTTCTTTCCCATAGCGCCTGAGTCTCACTGATAAGCTCTTTCAGGGCTTTCAGAGATCTTTCCAGTCCTTTTTGGGATTTCTTTAGGAGCTCCTTCTCTACTTTGCTATAATCTTCCAGGAGAGTAAAAAGCTCTTCGAGCAAAGTTCTCAGGATATAAATCCCTGCCATACGGTTTTCTGCTGCCAGGTTTTTTATTTCTTCCCAGACTTGCTGATTTCTCATGCTTAGAAATATCGGATAAAAAACCCCAAATTTTTCCGTAAAACGCTTTTCATCCTTTATCTCATAGTCTTTTCCTGAGAGAAGCTCGTAAATGAGAACTTCTGCAATTTCTTCCCTGAGCCTGTGGGGCACTTTCCTGGGAATTGCCAGAAATTCCCGCAGTTCCGTATTCAATATGGTAAAAGGATTAAAGTCCTTATCAAAAGATGCTCTATCTGACCAGGCCAGACTTTCAAAACCTTTTTTCGAGTTTTTCCGATCCTGCATATTTTTTGTTCCCTTTTTTGCGCTTTCCGGGGTCGGCTCAGGCGACTTCCACTTCTTCTATTTCCACATCGAATATCTTCGGTTTTTCTAAAAGAACCCGGACTTCGTTTAAATGACCTGCTATTTCGTAAATATCCGTATTTTTGGAGTGGTATTTTATCAGGATCTCTTTGCTGTCCTGTCCGGAAATCCAGATATTTTCCCTGAGAGTCTCTTCAAGGGCTTTTTCTTCTTCCTGGACATGCTTTCTGAAGTAGTTCAACCTATCCTCAAGGTTTTCATACTCTTTTTCGTAAAGCTTTTTGTCTCCATAGTCCAGGCTTAATTTAAACTCAAATCCATATCTGCGGCGTAACTGCTCTGCCACACCTTCGAAACTCAGTGAGCCTTTATTGTTGCCATAGTCAAGTCCAAGGCTGTAAGTATGAGTAGGATATTCAGTATGGTGTTTTAGAAGATCCAGGGCGTTATTGAATGTGAGGCTTTTTGGGGCTGTCACTCCCGCAAATCTGGAACTTTTAAGCCCTCCGGTAGTCTTTTTCTCTTCTTCAAAGCATTTATTACAGGATACCGTATTCGGAAGTTCCTGCTGCAAGCAGCTGTATACGGAATTTCTAAGGTCAAGCACATTCTGTTTTAGTTTTCCCGTGTCAGTACCTCCTGAAACAACCCTATCAAGGATAAGTTTCCTGATAGTTTCCCTCTGTTCCGGAAGGTCCCAGAGCATGTGCTGCAGCAGAACAACGGTCATTCTGTCCACGCTTTTGTACCCGTTTACAGCTGAGGCAACTCTGAGAACGTTTATAATCTTTTTCCAGCGCCTATCCGAAACGAAAATATTCGAGTTTTTAAGTTCTCTTCTCAACCCCCGGATTATTGTCCTTACTTCAAGGTTTACAGGCATTTCCTTTGCTTTTCTCTGAATTTCCCTTATATCTTCAACCGACAGTTTCGTTGAAGGCAGGAAATCTTCCGTATTTTCAAAAATGAGGTCTTCAAGATTCTCTTCGTGCTGGATATAGTCCACACTGTACCTGAAAAGGAACCTGTCGTAAAGAGCCTCAAGGCTTTCATCCTCTTCGGGCAATTCATTGGAAGCTCCAAAAACGGAAAACAGAGGTACATCCATGATCTCCTTGCCGTTATGGTACTTTCTCTCATTCAGGACTGTCAAGAGACTGTTTAATATTGAGCTGTTCGCCTTGAAAATCTCGTCAAGAAGAGCTATGTGTGCAGTCGGCAGGTAACCTTCTACCCTCCGGCTGAATTCATCCCTTTCAAGAGCCTTTAAAGAGAGAGGTCCGAATACCTCTTCTGGAGTGGAAAAACGTGTAAGAAGATAATGGAAAAAATTTCCTCCCTCTATGGTTTCACAAATTTTGCTTGCAAGCAAGGTCTTTGCAGTTCCAGGAGGTCCGAGCAAAAGTATATGCTCCCCTGAAAGCAGTGCCAGAAGAGACCCATTGATTTCTGCATCTCTCTCTTTGAAGTAGCCAGAGAATTCCCGCTTGATATTAAGGATAGTATTTTTTAAATCCAGAATTTTCATAAATTCCAAAACCTTTATTTTTCTTTTTTACAACGCTTATTTGTTTCAGAATCTCGTGCGTGACCTCATAAAGGTCCTGACAAAAATAAGCAGCTGTGCCCGGTTCCAATAGTGCTAAAAATGATGTAACCATTTTTATGGGTCTTGCCTTAATTAATTTTTCCAAAAAAAAGTTTTTACCTTCGAGGTTTTTAAACTCTTCTTTATCAGGTTATGCCCCTTCCTATGAATATGCATTCTCTCGTGCCTTTTTCTGGATTCTGTCCTTGTTTTTGCTTTCCGAAGACGTTATGCATGAGGAAATCAATGTACTGAAAGAAAGAGACGAATTCTACGAGTTAGAGCATACCAAACTCAATAATTTAGTCTAACTCAATAATTTAGTCTAACTCAACAACTAGTCTAACTCAACAACTAGTCAAACTCAACAACTAGTCTAACTCAACAACTAGTCTATTACATCCGATTTATCATTCTTGAAGGTTTCTGAAATCAATATTCTGGAAGGAAATTACATGGATAATGCGGAAAGAGAAAAGTATAGCCGTCAAATCCTTCTTTTTGGAGAGGAAGGGCAGGAGAAACTGAAGGCTGCAAAGGTTTTTGTTGCCGGTGCCGGAGGTCTCGGATCTCCCGTATCAACATACCTTGCAATTGCAGGGATAGGAAAAATAATCCTTGCTGATTTTGACACTGTGGATCCTACCAACCTGAACAGGCAGTTTCTTCACCATGAAAAGGATATTGGAAGGGCAAAGGTTGAGTCTGCAAAGGAAAAGCTTCTTTCGATGAACCCTTTAATTGAAGTTGAAACAATTAAAGAGATGATTACCGAATCAAACATTGATTCTCTGGTTCCTGAATGCGATCTTATAATTGATGCCCTGGATAATATGGAAACACGGCATATGCTTAACAGGCTTTCAATTAAGAGGAATATCCCTTTAATTCATGGGGCAGTTACGGGCTTTGACGGGCAGGTCACAACAATAATTCCTGGTAAAACCCCATGTTTTTACTGTATTTTCCCGAGAATCTCCAAAAAGGAGGTTTTTCCGATACTGGGAGCAACTCCGGGCATTATCGGCTCTATCCAGGTAAGTGAAGCAGTTAAATTCCTGACTGGAAAAGGCAAGCTTCTGGAGGGCAGGCTTTTGTTCTGGAACGGGCTTTCCGGAAGCTTTAGCGAGATTTCACTCGCAAAGCTGAATAACTGCCCTGTTTGCGGAAAAGATGATAAAAAAGTTTAATTGGATTTTTCCCTTTTCAGCAGGATACATCTTGCTTCCGCCTCGTTCCTATTTCTTATTTATTCTTCCTGTTGATCAATTTTTATATATCTTCAGTAATAATATCTAATAGGTATATTGGAGGGAAGATGGTATGAAAAAAAAACATCAACCAGTTGAACAAAAAGATACTATTCCACAGGACAGTTCAGGTTCCTGGTGTCAGGGCTTTTACGACCTTAATCCGTCTTCTCCACCCTGTTTCTCTTTCACTTCAGTACCCTGCTTTTCCTATCTTGACCTCAGCATTTACAGGGAATCCAGTGTGAAATCAATCATCAAAACACATAGCAAGGATATGTACCGCCTGCTTGAAAATGTTCACTTCAATGGTGAATACTGCAGGGTTAAATGCGTACGGGATGGAGAATGGGAATATTGCTGGGATCTCGCAGTTAAAGTTCAATTCTTCGGGAGAATGCAGGGAGTAGCCCTTTACCCTAAGCGCTCTGTTTCAGAGAAGGAGAAAAGGATAATTTACAGATCACTTATTCTTGTGAACCCGTATCAGCTCTGGGAAGAATCTCTTGTTACCAGATTCTGGAATATTCAGGAGAGAGTAGAATTCCTTATAGCCAGAATTCTTTTTCATGAGTGCATCCATGTTATGATTTCGCTCGGGAAAACTCTGCCTTCATCTTCCGGGAACACGGACATTTTTCGTGAATTCAGGGCAATGCTGGATATTGCAGATTCCAGGAAGCTCGTTACCGAAACGAATGAAGTTAAGTTCCGTCTCTGGAATCTGACTGTCTTTGGGACATCAGGTTTTGAAAGTGAGCAAAAATTGCTCGAAAGAGTTGAAGAAATTTATGAGTTTCTTATTAATGAAAAATACAGCAACCAGAAAACAGGGCAGGTTTTCAATTCTCAGTTGCACAATTCAAAATTAGCCCGGAGATATGCATGGATAGCGGCTGTCAAAACCGGAGGAGACAGGCAGATCAGTAAAAGGATATGGCAGGTTGAAGTTCACAGACTCAGCATAGCTTTGAGGGCATTATATAATGCTATTGACTTATCGCTAAGAGAAAAATAAATTACCTTTATGTTACCTGTATGTTACCTGAATGATTAATGGAAGCATAGTTTTGTAAAGCCTGCTGGAATAAACAGAACAGCATCTTAGACCTGGGTCTAAAGGATAAGAGGAATCCATATTATCTAAAACAAAAGCATTAGGAATAAACCTTATTTAAAAGAAACGTTATTTAATTGGTTTTCAGAAAAGCCAGTTCTGCTTTTTAAAAATGTAGAAATCTAAGTTGCTTGTTTTACAGGCAACTGAGTAACTTCAACTTAACTGCATATTCTACTTATATCTGGTTTAGAAAATGAATGGATTGGTTCTCAGTGAACTCCTGAGAGTTTCCAATCGATAAGGTCTTTGCGTTTTCTTTATCCACAGTTTTCAATTCTGTTGTCCTGGATATTTACATTGGTTTCGTCAGTGTTCAAACGTACTACTGCAGGTGAAGGCAGGTCATGGAAATAGTTGCCAGAAGCTTCGATGTTTTTAAGAGTTCCCTGCAATTCTAAACCTGCGTATCCACCGCCGGACGTGGTACATTCATTGTTTGTCATGACCCCATTGGTAACGGAATCGAACCTGACGGATGAGTTAGTCCTGTTAATAAATGTAGAATTCTTAACTGTAATGCCATCCACATGATATGCATATACTCCGTCATGTCCACATTTGTCTACAATTACGGTGTCTATTACTACGTTGCTGGATTTCGAGATAAGCATGGCATCATTACACCCGTTCTGGAATGTAACATCCTGGATTGTTAATCCATTAGCATTTATTAAAGTTGCCATATTATAACTGGAAGTTCCGAGCCTGACATCCGGATAATAGTCGCTCTGACTGCCATCGACAGTTAAGCCTTCTATCTTAACATTGCTTGCAGAATCGCCTCTGATCATAATCATAGCTTTCTTTTCTGCAATGCTGCTCTCACGGTTTCCCCAGAGAGGTAGTCCCTTGGCGAGCTTAATTGTTACACCGGAATCTCCGGCAAGAGTTGTGTCACTTCCGATCAGAAGAGAATCGGATATGTCATATGTGAATGGGCCTTTAAGCTGGACGGTTGTACCCGGATTGTTTGCAGCGAATTCGAGTGCCTGGTTAATCTCAACGTCATCTTTTACTCCGTCGCAGTTGTAGTCTCCGCTCCCGTCTCCGGCTACGGTTATGATCTGTGTATTCTCGCCACCTAATACAGTAGGTACGGTTGTTAAAGTAAGGCATATTGCAAGGAATAGGGCTCCTAGCTGTCTTTTTACCATCGTATCACCTTTGGGTTGGATTTTCAGATTCTTAGTAAAATCAAAATCTTCAGTAATTTTTTATTATTTTCCCAAAGTCGATACGACTATCAAGAGAAGGTTTGCTATCAGGGATAGGGTCCCCTGAGGTCTCTTTTGCATTATGTATCACCTTGGGCTGGATCTTTTGGGATCTAAGTAGAATCTTGATTTTTAGGGTTATTCTATGCCTGATCCCAGTATTTTTCTTAGAATTCTATATTACTTACTCGTAATACGTTTTTTCCGATATATCTATTTAGATTGAATTAGATACTCTAATCAAGTCGGCTCTATACGGTTATTCAAAAATCTATATTACGTCTTGGTAATATTTTGAACCTATCCAATATGGTTCTCTGCGATTTATGCGGGGCGGACACGTTGTACACAGAGTCTCCACTCTCCAATCACCTTATAGGGAACAGGCATTGGAAGTGGCCGGAAATTAGAAGTTTTGACTTCTACCATTCAAAATCTGCACTGACCATTGGACTTCATTCCTCTGGTCAATACCTCCTGTTTAACTAATACGGCCTTTAGCCAGGTCAACTCTCCTTCCGAAATGATTTTTCAAAAGACCGATTCACCTGTATCGAATTCCTGAGTTGACATTCTAGGACTATGCAGTCCTATTATAAAGCATTTTTGGTATTTTTTAAAGGAAATTAATAAAGTCGTATGTACGTTCCTGATTTTTCTCACTTTGTATTGGCACAATTTTTAATATAAAAAAGAAAGTTTATGGTTAATAGATAATCATGATTATTTAAATTAGTAATATTTTTTAATATTACTTAATCGTTAATCAGTAGTAAAATTGTAATATTATAAGACAAAGAATCGGATAAATTTTCAGGATATAATCTGCTGTATCAAATAAAAAACGCATTCTGCAGGCATGACACTAAAACTTATTAAACATTTCAATTCTTAACTGGCATTTTTGTCCTATTTTTTCGTATAATTCAAGTTCAATTTAATATAATTTCTTAAGAATAAAAATATACATTTTACAAGAATTGCTTCGAAATGTTGTACTGCCATAAAATAAATTGTAAATAATTATATAGAGTCAATTATCTTGACCTAATTTGTCAAAACTGAATGAGGGCAGTTAATGAACAGAATAAATAGTATTTATCTGTTAAAACATTCCCCCGTCTGAATAAACTGATATCTCAAATATTTTTTGTAGATTAATTTTTAAAAAGGTCTCCTAAGGTTCAGGAAGATATCCTTAGATCTCATAGATATTTGTCAATATGTATAGGGAAACTGAAAACCGGGAAACAGCTTTCTATTTATTTTATCCTTCTCTTTATCCCTGACTTATATTCTTTGACCCTGGGTTTCCTTTATTACAGGACACTTCCCGTAGAACATTAATTCGTATCGAATATTGTAAGCTTTAAATCAACAACATTATGCTTTTCTATTCAACCGGAGTCGTACATGTAGTCTGTATCCTGTATCTTGCATCAGGCGTCACGTGGTCGAATTCATGAGTTAAAATTCTTATACCAGCATCCTGGCAGTTCAGACAAACAGGACTAATGTTACCTTTCTTCCAGATTTTAACTTGGTGGAGAGAGTCCCATTAAAGATTAGGCTGAAAGAAAACTGATAGAAATTATTAGGCTAGACTCCAAAAACAATTTGTGTGAATTTCATGACAGAAATTGAAGCAAATATAAGGGGAACTATTCTGGAAAAAGGCTTTTAGCTTCTACTTTTTTAGTTTTATTATACTCATCCGACTAATATGATATTATCAATATCTCTGAGATACTATCAAAATAACATTAGTTCAATGAGATAACTATTTATAGAAAGTATCTGTACTTACTATCAAAGTACGGTTAAAAAAGAACTTTACAAGTGGGAAGAAAAGCAGTTAGGGGAGATATGGAAATGGATGAGACATACTTCAGGCAGTTTGATAGCATAATAGGCTATGATGGTGCTGTAATTCGTGGGGGAAACAGTATTGAAGCCCGGATAATGAGAAGTCTTGACTTTATGTACATGATCCTGGTATTGTTGCCAATAGCTTACCTGCTGATAACTCTATCCTCAATGATCTTTGAAAAAATAATGTAATAATGTAAATATGCGTTTCTACGCAATCGGCTCTCGATCCGCGGGTCAAGAGCTCAATTGTGAAGGAAACAATAAAAAACGACTTATCTAAAAAGTATTTGGGAAAAGTAAAATCAACAAGAAAGGCTTCTGGACTTGGACTTCACTGGTGTGCTAACAGCGTTTTTTAGTGTCAGCGGCAGTATGAATGGCTATCCTGAAGGAAATGCCTGCCTGATTTGCCGAGGCCATATATGACCCTTGAGACTGTGCTGGAGATTTGGTTACAGCTTATCGGTCTCACACCACCTTTATCTAATTTCCAGTTTAATATTAATTTATGGCTTTTGTCAGTTATTTTAAAGTTAGAGATAAACCTGTAGAATCTTTTCTTCAATTTTATTAAAATTAATCCAATTTTTGGTACGTACTCTTCAGGGCACATATTTTTCAGGATCGAAATATACTTTATAACCCGATGTTTACTCAATCCTTCAGAAAAACAGTAATCAACAAAATCAAAAATTAACTTCTTGTTTGTGTCAGAAACCGATGCAGCATTTAATAAATCTAGCATTTTCTGAAGACTAAAAATAATAAATACCAATTTCTACTTATCTTTCTTCCAATGAAGAAGTGGGCTTTGAACAGAGCATATAAAGAAAGAGTAAGAAGCCCCGTGCGTGATTTGAACACGCGACCTAGTGATTACAAGTCACTCGCTCTACCGGGCTGAGCCAACGAGGCGCAATGAAGCTGATTGCAGACTTATCTAAATACAATACTCACAGATAAAGTTTATGGCTGGATTCTTTTCCCGGCATTCTGCAAAATTTTTAATGATGAAGGCGCACTATTTGCTTTTCTACATTTCACAGTTCTGACAATGCATAAACCTTATGGCACTCTTTCTCCATATCTGGCTTAAAATGTGGCAGGAAATGGCGAAATACGGGCGCAAGCTGGTTGACCACGGGCTTGTGGAGTCAAATTTTGGGAACATAAGTGTCAGGGCAGGAGACAGAATGCTTATTACCCGGAGCGGAACTGCCCTTGATGAGATCACCTTCGATAATGTTGTTGAGGTGGACATTAAGGACATATCGTCCCTGGATATAATTGCATCTTCGGAGACCGTAGTGCACAGGGAGATTTACAGGAAGGCCCCTGCTCTTGCAATAATTCACGCCCACTGCCCTTATGCAGTGGTGGAATCCCTGATTGCCGGTCCAGGTGAGGTAATTGTTCCCGTTGACAGCGAGGGGCAGTATTTCCTTGGAGATATCCCGGTTGTGGGAGGTGGAATTGGAAGTAGAGAGCTTGCTGAAAACCTTGCAGATTCACTTTCAGGTCACAGGGGAGCAGTGGTATTCAGTCACGGAACCTTTGCAGTCGGCAGAACCCTTGGAGAGGCTTACATCGTGACCACACAGCTTGAGCACTCCTGCAGGGTAAAGTACCTGTACGAACTTGCAGCCGGACGAAAGTGAAATACGCGGTAAAATGAAATAAGTAAGTATTATCTATAGAATAAACCGATACTCAAACAATGCAGACTTAACTATAAATATCAAAAGACAGGTAATCAAAGAAATAATATAAATAAGTAGATTCTATTCGGTATACTATCCGAATAGGAAGGGTAACCGCCATTCTTTAAAGCCTGTCTTTTATATTACGATCTATAAATAAAAGGAAGATTCCAAGTACCATGACGTTTAATGCCCTGAGACCTGTAGCTACGAGAGTTATTGATCCTCTCGCAGACTTCTTCGTAAAAAATGAGGTCTCACCTGATACTGTTTCCATAGTTTCCCTTATCTGCGCCTTTTTTGCCGGGCTCAGTTTTTACCTTTCTCCTGAATATAAGGAGCTCACCCTGCTAGCAGGCATCCTTGTGGTGTTTAACTCTCTTTTCGATGCCCTTGATGGGGTAATCGCACGCAAATCAAACAGAGCAACACCGAGAGGTGATTTCCTGGACCATGTGATTGACCGCTATTCGGATATTTTTATTATCTGCAGCATTTTTTTTGCGGGTTATGTATCCTGGCAGATAGGAGTCACTGCAATCGTAGGTGTTCTCCTAACAAGCTACCTCGGAACTCAGGCACAGGCACTGAATCTCGGCAGATATTACGGTGGGATTATGGGCAGGGCTGACCGTCTTGTAGTGATAATTATTGCTGCTTTCGCTAACTCGGTTTATCTTTCTCCTATAGCAGGTTTTACTATTCTGGGCTGGGCCGTTATTCTGATTGCTGTGACCAGTCACATTACAGCACTCCAGAGGATTGTTTATATTTGGAACAGGCTTGAATGATGCCCTTAAGCACTTTTTAATTTTAACAGTTCTCCGGGTCAGGCTGGCTAATATCCTTTTAAACCTTTTGGATGCTTTAAAAGAGGTTTCTGAAGCGGATAGGTTAAGTAAGACAAAACCCAATACTGGACTATGCCGTCTCAAGGAAAAAAGTACGAGTATCTGGAACATACTGCAGATATAAAATTCCTGGCTTATGGAGATACCCTGGAAGAGGTATTTGAAAATGCAGCTCTCGCTATGTTTAATGTTATTATTGATACCGGGAAAGTTTCAGGAGAGATGGCAAGAGAAGTTCTTCTTACATCGCCTGACCTTGAGTCCCTGCTTGTAGACTGGCTTTCCGAGCTTTTATATCTCTTTGAAGTGGATGAGATTGTTTTCTGGAATTTCCGGGTAGAAGAAATCAGGGGAGAAGATGGGGAATACTCAATAAAAGCTCTGGCATCAGGTGAAAAGTATTATCCTGAAAGCCATCCTTTTGAAACTGAGATTAAAGCTGTTACATATAATCAGCTGGAGCTTGAGAAAACTGACAGGGGCTGGAAAGCCCAGGTTGTCGTTGATATTTAAGGATAAGGGACTTTTAAAGGATTTTAATGATAAGGAGTTTTTGATGATCCTGTTAACCCTTACGGATTTTATATGTTACTTCTATTCATGAGTGCATTGTCTTATCTCTTATCGGTCTAAACAGAGTTTTATTTTGTTTCAGGAAATTTAATGATTCTAAAGGAAACACAAAATGAGCTGGGGTAAACATAAAGTAAATGAATAATTTCCGAATTATATTAGTATCTAAATTATAATATCTAAAAAATTACATTTGCACTATTAAAGGAGCAGGGAGTATTAACCATGGTAGAGAGTGAAGATAAACCTATTGAGGAATCAGGTATTGAAAACGATCAGAGAGATATCAAAAGTCTGGTCCATAAGCTTTCCGATAATGAATGGGAAATTCCGAAAGGGCATATTTCCAATATGAGAGTCCCAGGGCGCTTATTTGTGTCTGAGAAGTTGCTTGCAGGGATTGAACCAGGTACGATTGACCAGATTGCAAACGTAGCAACGCTTCCGGGCATCCAGAAATATTCCATGGCAATGCCCGATGCCCATCTCGGTTATGGATTTGCTATAGGAGGGGTTGCAGCTTTTGATGTCGAAGAAGGAATTATCAGCCCCGGAGGGGTCGGGTTTGATATCAACTGCGGTGTAAGGCTTATCCGCACAAGCCTTCAAAAAGAAGATGTTATCCCGCACATAAAGGAGCTGACTGACGAACTGTTCCACAACGTGCCCGCTGGTGTCGGTTCAAAAAGCAGGTTCAAGGCTTCTGACAAAGAGCTGGACAGTGCGTTTCTCGAAGGCGCAAAATGGGCAGTAGATGCCGGATATGGTGTAGAAGCAGATGTGGAACACTGTGAAGGAAATGGCTTTCTGGAAGGGGCAGATCCGTCCCAGGTAAGTACAAAAGCACGGAACAGGGGAAAACCCCAGTTAGGGACCCTCGGAAGCGGCAATCACTTCCTTGAAGTCCAGTATATAGACGAGATCTATGACAGGGAAGTGGCTTCGACCTTCGGGCTTGAAGAAGGCCAGGTTACAGTTATGGTCCACTGCGGATCAAGAGGAGCAGGGCATCAGATATGTACGGACCATCTGAAAGAGCTCTCTCAGGCTGTGAAGAAATATGCGATTGAAATTCCGGACAAACAGCTTGCCTGCGCTCCGGCTCAGTCAAAGGAAGCACAGAACTATTTCAAAGCCATGCTCTGTGCTGCAAATTATGCATGGGCTAACAGGCAGATGATTACTCACTGGACAAGGGAATCTTTTGAAAAAATCTTTGGTAGGGATGCCGATGACATGGGGATGAGCCTCCTTTATGATGTCGCCCACAATGTGGCAAAACTGGAAGAACACAGTATTGACGGCAGGAAAAAAGAGGTTTACGTCCACAGGAAAGGGGCAACAAGGGCATTTCCATCAGGGCATCCGGAAGTTCCTCTCGCGTACAGGGACGTAGGGCAGCCTGTTTTAATTCCCGGAAGCATGGGAACTCCTTCATTCATACTATGCGGTGCAAAAGACTCCATGGATGTTTCTTTCGGTAGCGCCTGTCACGGGGCCGGAAGAGTTATGAGCAGGGCGCACGCAAAGAAGGAATTCCATGGACAGAGTGTAAAAGAGAACCTTGAAGCTCATGGAATCACTGTAAGGGCAACTCATCCTTCCGTAATTGCCGAAGAGGCTCCCGGAGTGTATAAGTCAAGCAGTGAGGTAGTAAATGTCGTGCATGAGCTCGGCATCGCCCGTAAAATTGCAAGAGTAATTCCGCTTGGAGTTGCAAAAGGTTAAACAAGAGAATTTAACCTTTAACTGAAGAAAATTTAACCTTTAAACTAAAGAAAATTTAACCTTTAAACTAAAGAAAATTTAACTTTTTTTTCTTTATTTTTTTCTGGATTGGCTTGATCGGGCAGTTATTTGAGCTGGTAGAGGTTTGAACTGGCAGAAACTTGAACGGCCAGGCTTTCTAACCTTTCTAACAAATTCTTGAGAATGTTTCATTCTTTAGATATAATATCCGGCTCTACAAATTCTGTTGCTCTATATGAGCCAGAATCGCACTCAGATTCATTGTCTTCATAGAACCTGAATACGATCATACTCGAATACGAAGAGGTCATAAAAGGCGTACCACTTTCCCTGAATATGTTTGAAAAATATTCCACAAGGCTGCGGATAACTTTTTCGTTTTTGAAATCATGGAAAATAGTTGCTGACTCTTTCCCGGGTTCAAGGCAAATCTCTATATTCTTTACCAGCTGTGTTGCCAGGTACATCTTTCTGAAATATATAAGTAAATCTGGGAGAGGCATCTCATTTACTGATTGTTTGCACAGGCGTTCCAGAATCTTTGTCGGGTTAGGGATATCTCCAGCCGCAAAAGTTTCGAATTGATTCCTGTGCAGGGTCACGAGATTGTATCTCTCAACGTTATATGTATACATCAGCTGCGTCCAGAACTCTGTATTGTCATCAAGTTCTTTGCATATAATATCAAGATAACCAAAATGCTTTCGAACGCCTGGCATGGTTTCGTTAAGAGAAACTGAAGGGTTCTTTTTAAATGAAATCTGGGTTGAATTTGCCCTCCTGAAAATGTGTTCAACATCCAGCTGTTTCCATTTTGCCAGAAAATGGGCTATAAGCTGGGCAAAAAACTCCCTGCTGTTTATGGTGGAATTGGAGAAGAGTATAAGGGCAGACTCAGGATCTTCTATATCCTCACATTTAATTGAAGTTCTGATTGTCCACTGGTTATTTCTGAAAATACGGTTCAGGTAGTCTTCAAGCTCTTTCATATTTTTAATCTCAAAAGGGTTGATGAGCTCATTAACCAGTTCTTCATCCGTGAGCCTTCCTTTTGTATACCTGAACAGCCATTCGAGCATCGTTTTATTTATGATTACATTTTCCCCGCTTTTAATCGTATCACTCAGCTCTTCTTTTGCGGGCGTTTCTTTTAAAAACCTGATTGCCTCATCGATGCTTTTGTGGTGTGCAAGTGCAGTGTCTGCAATTTCAATTGTATCCCTTACTGCAGCGCTAAGATTTCCATCGTTAGCATCCAGAAAAGGCTGTAATTTTTTCAGGTATTTATCATCAAGGGATATGTTTTTTCTGATCAGCATATCTTCACCCAAGGTTTTCTGGTTTTATGGCATTTTATGCTCCGATCCACAGTATATACCCCTGATTTAGTAGATATTCATCCCTTTTACATAAGATTTAGAAAAGTTGTTTTTCCATATCTAATCCCTGATTTAATGTCTGAAATTTTTCTTCAGTAGTTTATATATTGGTAAGTGCTACCGAATATTAAATCTTTCTGTTTAGTGCCATTCCTTGAGAATTTTTGTTGATTTATAATATTCCTTCTATAACTCCATTAATTCACATCATTATATAATATTCAATGTTTTAAATTCTATTAAATTTCCCTCTCTCTGCGATTGTTTCTTCTATTTTTATTGTTTGCATCAGGTAAAACTCTCCTTTTAGGTACTGGAGTTAAGGAATGGCAAATTATCTAAAACAGATAATATCGGTTCACAATTCTTTATTTATATATGTAAGACAGTGTACAGCATGTAATTAAATAAATTAGAACAGTTAATGGGGTTCAAATGCTCTAAGTATCAGATCAATAATGTCTGCTCACCAGTTTGTCTGTCTTTATTGCTTTAATATAAAAGACGCGGTTAACCCTTGACAAATGATGGGCTGGAAATGGATATATGTAGCTCCTGACCGAGTGGGGGGTATGCAATGCTCGTTCAGATTCTTACTACAATATCCTCATCTGATCCCGAGCAGAATTATTTCCCCATTGAGCGAGTTGGGAGTGGATTCATCGTACCTGGCAGGCTCATTAATACTTCCTCGTCTGCCGGGTACTTTCCTTCCAGTCATCAATCTGAAGAAAGTATCGTTTCATTCAATTCTTTTCGTAATGTTTCGTCCTGTGATCTTCGAGCTTCGTTTATTTTTTTACAATTACAAAATCACAAAAAAAGCTTGATAATGTTACAGATTCACAACTATTTCTGACTTATTTCTGAATCAATAAAAACAGTTTAAGTAAATTCGGAATTTAAAGTGCAAAAAAGAAAAAACAAAGAGAAATTTCTCTTTGTTCCGGACCTCTCAGTCCTAAAAGTTGAGTTTATGTCAGTTTGGTAACAGGGTGGTTTGCCAGGTCTGCGATCTCGACACCAAGTTCTTTTGCAGTTTCACCGAGCATAATGTCGACCATTGCAACTGCCGGGAAAATCTGGTTGACGTTCTCGATCGGACCGTAGAGCAGGTAGTCCGAACCTGCAATCTGGGCTACCAGGTTGGTACCAATGTCTGCAGGCATGTAGATCGCCTTGGGGTCAGGCTGGGTCTTCTTGAATTTGCGGAGCCAGTCCCATGCAGAAGCCATGTTGTGATATCCACCACCTACAGGCAGGCCAAGTGTTCCTTTGATTGTTGGAATTGTGCGGATTGTTGCGCCTGAGCCTGCGCCGAGAGGCATGGCTGCAACGTCGATAATGGGGTACTTTATTCCGCATTCCTTAGCGACCTGGAGCATACCTTTGGTCTGTCCTGAACCACCGACTTGGAGGATATCCATCTTTCCTTTTACAGTTGGGTCGGTTGCGTTGAAGGCAAGAACGATTGCCGCTGATACATCGCTTTCCGTAAGGATCTCGATTTCAGACTGTTCGATACTTGCGTTGATAGAGTTGTGGATTGCCCTGTCTGCAACACCGATTTCGGTACAGTACTGGGCTGCGGCTGCACGCACCTCTCCTGCTGAAGAGTCGATCAGGAAGGGGGTTCTGTTGTCGATTCCAACAAACCAGTCAATGTAGCGCTTAATTGCTTCGGGGGTTTCTCCTACAATCTGGTTTACATAGGGAAGCCCTGTCACATCGCTCAGTGAGACCTGTGTGTTCCAGAGGGTTTCTGCAGCTGCCCTGTCAAAGATACCCTTGTCTTCATCGGTCACAATCTTGTGCCTTGCATAGAACATAGTACTGACTAACACGGTTGGGTACTCACCCGGCTGTCCGCCGAACTTAACTCCTCCGATTTCAAAAACTTCCTGTTTCTTGTCAAACTTGAACATTTTGATCCCTCACTTACATGAACATTGATGATACCGAGACATAGATCAGGAAGAGCAGCAGGCCGATTACTCCGCCGTATAATATTCCGATATCTCTTCCTACCTTCTTTCCGATTCTCTGTGCAACTTCACTGTTGACAAATTCTATCTTTTCATCGATCTGATCGAGCCTTTTCATTACTTCGTTAAACTCGCCTGGCTCTACAAACGCTGCTGGTGCTTTTCCGTCCATATTATTCACCTCTCAAGCTCATAGGCCGACAGCTAATGGGAGTACAATGACCATCAGCAGCGAAAAGAGGAAACCTGCTGCAAAGCCGATTACTCCGGTGGCCGCGACCCCGGAGTCAAGCTTCTGGTTTCTCGCGATCAACTGTGCTCTATATCGGATGCTCTCAACAGTTGCATCAATTGCACCCATCTGAGGGGCAAGAACCATTGGGACGCCTTTATCATATTCTTCTGCCATTCTCATTACCTCCCTAGCAGTAACATTCCAAGAAGGGATATGGTTATTGTCAACCCTATCATGGCGCCTTCAACTTTTCCTGCGTGAATTCCTGAGTGGAACTTGTTCAAGTTTCCTATGTCCATCATGCGGGCTTCAATTGCCTTCAACCTGCTGCGGAGAACTGCAATTTCTCCGGAAACCGGCCTGACAACACCGCCCTCCTCTTCTTCTCCACCCTCTTCACTGATTTCTACAACCAGCGGGTCTGCATCAAAGGCACCGGGGTCTTTTGAAGCGAGCTCTCTCACTTTGGAAGTGATAGCGCCCATATCTTCTGTATCGAGCAGATTGACGACCTGAACCTGTTCCTGGAAACGGGCAATTGCGGCTGCATTCAGGTTTTCCACATAAGGAATTGCACCTAATGCCCCGGCAATCCTGTTATCTTTTACACCGTTTGCATGGAGGCTCATCATCGACTGCCCGGTAATGTGCCCTTTAACCTCAGAGCCGGTTACAAGCAGGTATCTGATGTTCGGGTTTGAGATAATGTGGGCAACGACCTTTTCAATACCGAGGTTTTCAGTTTTACAGGACCCGGTACAGGCTGCGCCTGCATCAAGGACTGGCTTTCCCGGGAGGTGTGAACCGCAGGTAATTACCAGTACACAGTTCTTAACATCGCCTACTTCATATTCTCCTTTCAGGATAGGCCATCCTGGGGCTGGTTCTCTCTTATTTACCATTTTATATCCCCCCCTCCATCAGTCTCATTATGTATATAACGAGGGCAAGTAACCCGCTGAAGGCAAGGCCTACAACAACTCCATAGAAGGAATTCGAGTAAACTCCTGCCATATAGGAGGTATTCTCACGTCCTGGCCATGTATTCAGGAGCGGTTTGCTGGGCGAAAGGGAATTTACCAGATCTTCTGCGATTGCATCCAGTTTGTCAACTCTCTCAAAGACAGTCTCCATGGAGTACTGAATTGAGTCTTTCCTTTCTACTGCCACAGTTGCCGTTTCCGGGTCAAGGACTAAATTTAACTCGGGAGCTATGCGAATCATGCTCATTGCAATTCCTCCGCACTTGGCAGCAAACCGCTTCCAACCACTGCATATGCATCTCTCTTAATAAACGCATAGTACTTGTTGAAAGCAACATACCAGATGACAATTCCTACGAGCATATTTATGCCAGCCGTCATCAGCCCTTCGTGGAGTGACGATGCAAAGCCTGTAATTATTAATGCGATGGCTCCCTTTTCAACAGCAAGAATCAGAGTTCTGTCCTGTTTCTCATCAGGTCCCAGGCAAGCGTTGAAGGGGTGAAGGATGCCTATACCGCCTATTATAAAGATCAGTGCAATGTATCCGTTTGCGACCACGTAATTGATAACTGAAGCAAAATCAAATGACCCGGCAATAACTACACTCAGTCCAAGAATTACAAGGGTACCTGCACATGAAATCTCTACCATTGCCTGTTCCATTATGGGGATACCCATTCCGATTACTTTGTTTGCAAGGGCACCAATAACGCCGCCTATAATTGCTGCTACAACTATGGCTACTATGGGTCCTGCAATACCTCCTACTGAAAGTCCGAAAAGGGCTGCCAGAATACCCATACCAAGGGCGAGCATACCAATTGATGGGACACCAGTACCAAGTCCATAGCTTGCAACACGCCTGACTGCATCAGCACCCCAGACTGTTGCACATATTGCCCCTATTCCTCCGAAGAAAGAATACGCCGGAGGTGCAAAGTGACCCAGGTAAATTCCGGCAAGCCCGCCGACTATACCTAAAGCCATTATTGTTTGTGGAGGATACCCACCTTTAGCTTCTCCTCCTGATCCACCTACAGACATTTTAGATACCTCCGAGCGATGCTATTGCAATTACTGCCACGATAGCACACAGTATTGTTGCTACGAAGGAGGAAATTACCGCTTTCGGCCATTTTTTGAATTTCGGGTCGTGGAACCCTTCAATTGTACCCCCTATATTATAGGAAGGAATGACAGCATTCACAAAGAAAATGCCTATTGCAAATATTGCTGCAACTGCTACAAGCGTATTTCCTGTGACCGAATTGGTAACTCCAGACCCCTGCAGGCCTACGCTCATACCGACTTCAATGAGTGAGTAATAAACAAGGGATCCTCCTAATCCACCAAGACCGCCGCCTATAACTCCGCTCACAAAACTGACTGTTGGAAGCCCATGTCCTTCAGTACCCTGGGATACATATAGATCCTGCCTGTACTTTGTAATGGGGTCAGTCTTTACTTTTGCAGAAGAAGGCACAACACCCACACCGTAAACATAGACCCAGGTACCGACAATCATGGTCACAGCGATCATGATCATTGCTCCAACTGCACCTGAGGCAAGAATCAGGGGTAGGTTATCTGTTACATTCATCATGAAGCCTGCACTCACAAGCCCTGTCAGGCCTGCCCCTGCTGCCAGCTGCACAGTACCGGTGCCGATACCTGTCGCCTGAGCCATAGCTGCGGGTGCACCACCTACAGGCACGAAGTGGACACTCCAGGAAATCAGAACACCGCCGATTATAATGAAGACCATCCAGAGAATATTTGCCATCATAGCATCAATCATGCAGAAGCCTCCTCAGACTTGTCTTCTTTGTAAGGTCCGAAATCACTGCGGGCTTTTACTTCTATCTTCCAGTTCCAGATAATTAATATAAGAACAATTATAACACCTGCAACAACAGAAAGCCATCCCATGGTCAGGCCCTGTGAAGGGTCAAAAATAGTTGTTATCCAGCTTCCAAGGAATACGGTCATACCAAAAGCAATCCCTGTAACAGGTCCTCCGAACTTAGCACAGAACCAGGAGTTGTCGAATCCATTCCTGAGACCTGACTCGGCATATCTGACAATATTTCCTGAGTTTGAGGCATTCAGCCCTGAACCAAATTCAAACTGCTGGAATTCACGCTCTGCACCGTAGTGAACGTCGCCTGTAGACGATCCGATTGCACCTATTGTGATACCCCAGATAAAAGCCAGCATAGTTAGCGGGAAGGGGTGTCCGAGTACGACGGTCATCAAATATGATACTATTAGCGTACAGAAGGTTGTTATGAACGCATATCCCATAATTGCTGGGGTGTGAGCCCTTATCATATCCAGATAAATCGGCTGCTTGAACCGACTCTGGCTGGCACATCTGCCCATTGTGGCAGTTACTGCAAAAGTTCCATGTACGCATGCCGCAATAACGGAACCGAATACCAGTGCAAAAAGTGGGGATACTGTAAATTCACTTATTAATACTGTTGCAACGGCTGCACCTATCGAACACATTAATGCGTTGGATGGTGGTTCTCCAGATATCGCTTTGTTAAATATTCTGTGGGGAAACATCATTTGGGGAGCTAACTGCACCTGAGAGTTCGGGTTACTCTGCGAGCCTATATCAGATTCCAGGTCCTCTGAAGCACCTGCAATGGTCGCAGCCACTCCGATAAGTGCAAGCACTCCCATGCCTATGAGTGGTTCCATTCATTTTCCTCCTTTATATTATTACATGTAATAAACTGGATTCCAAAAAACGCTGTACATTTTTTTAAAAGCGTCTGCCATATCATTGCAAAGAAATATGATTATGACGCACGTTAATTTTTGGATTAGAGAGGATCATTCATAAACCTTTCGAAATAGGAACGCTTTTAAAATATTATTATAGGTTTATATTATATACAATCAATTTTATATGACTTACTGAGGCAGTTAAAATATACAAAATCCTATATATATACAAAAGAACGAATTTTACTTCTCCCAATATCATATAAAGATTCCGATTATAACTAATGAATTTTTTTATTTATTTTTAAAAATATATTAACTATTTTTATAATAATAATTTATGCTGATGTGGTTTTTATATTTCTAAATTTTATATAATTCAAAAGCTTATCTAATTCTCTCGTTTTTAAAGGACAAAAAGGATATTTCTGCCATTACAGATGTCCAAATTATTTTTTTATTGTTTTTTCTTCCAACAAAAATATATTCTTATAAACTTGTCTATATATTTACCTATGATCTATTTACGAATTCTTTTAAAAAGAGGGCCCGGTAACAATTTATTATATATAAATATGTTGGCTATTTTTATGATTCTTTTTATCCTGAAAGTCTTCAGATACGGGTTAAGCTCAAACTTTATATTTTTCTCTCTGGTATCCAGGAAGTTATCATATATTTATCTATTTTTTAATACAGTATGCGGTTTAAGCTGTTAACTTGTATCACAAAAGAACTTTATATCTGATATCCTTGCTTAATACGTGATTTTCGGAGCTTCATCTTTTGCTGGCCCCCTTCAGGAGCTGAGGGAAAACGTGGGGTCCATAGAACTGTATGTCCCTAAACTCGGAATTTACAACAGTCTCGCACTTGAAAAGGAAAAACTTGAATGTATCCTTGACGAAATATCAACACATAATTTCGCGGGTACTGTGCATGCTCCATATTCTGCAGCAGATCCCAGATATCCTGCATCCCTGCAGGTAGATACTGCGAATATGGGAAAAAGAGAGTTTACTCTTCTTGAAGAGTCCATGGAAATTGCAAGCAGGATAGAATCACATGTAGTTGTTATCCACCCTGGGAGGATCGGGCTCGATAGAGAAAAATCCTTTGATTCAATGGTCAGTAACCTCGGATCACTGGCTACTCTGGCTGAGAATTACGGAGTAACACTTGGGCTTGAGAATAAAGAAGGAACGGACTCCTCTAATTTCTGCTGTAAAGCAGAAGAACTTTCCCGAACCATCGAAATTGTTAATTCGGACTATCTTAAAGCAACTCTTGATATTGGCCATGCAAACTTGACCTGCGGAGGCAACCCTGAAAAACTCAAAAACTTTGTTCGGATTCTGAAAAAAGATGTCATTCACATTCATTTGCATGATAACAGTGGGAAGTGGACAGAAAAATACGATGGAGACGAGCATATGGCACCAGGAAAAGGATGTGTTGATTTTTCCGCCCTCAAGGTGCTTTCAGACTACAGGGGTGTCTACAACCTGGAAGTCTTCTCTCTGGAAGATGTCCGTCTCGGAAAAGAAGTCGTTGAAAAAGCTCTGTATTCCTGAAATTTTAAGTTCCAAAAAAAGAAATTAAGGCAGGGTTCTCTAAAGAATTCCTGCCTTATGTATTCAAATTTAGGTTAGTAAAAGTCAACTTTTAATCCTTTCTGGCCAAGCACTTTCTTTAGCTCTTCATAGGCTGTAAAAAGCTCTTTTCTCTGCCTTCCCACGGTTTCGATTTTGGGTTCGGCTTTGAGCCAGATGTCCTGTTCTCCGCTTCCTCTTGTAACAGCTACGCAGGCGAGCATGTCTCCATGGGTCAGCCTGTATATGGAGTCAAGCCCTGTAGGAGTTACCCATGCAGGAGAACTGCTTTTCAGCTTTTCTACAAGTTCGTGCCAGTTGAGAGTTCCTGAAGTCCTGAGATTAAGCTGAAGGTGGGTGCGCTCCCCTGCGACTTTCTCATTAATGTTTTTAAGAAATACACTGTACGAAGGGTCTGCCTCATTGATCTCGCTTATCTCATAGCGGGTAAGCTCTTCTGCTTCTTCCTCGAAGAATGGTGCAAGATTAACCCTGCTTGAGGGCTTTGTCATCATGGAAACCCCAAAGAATGCAATTGCACTCAGGCCCATTCCTACAATAACACCGTGGCTCATAAGAGCGGGATGTATGGTCTCAAGATAGCTGGGAGCAAGGGGAGAGGTTTTTACAAGGTCCAGAACTACAAGGGCTACCTGGACAATAAATCCGATCACCATCCCTGCAAAAGCTCCTTCTTTTGTCGCTCTTTTCCAGTAAAGCCCCCCCATGAGAGGGAAAAAGTAAGAAGCGCTTGCAATAAAGGTAGCAATATGGATTGCATCTATAATATTGGGAATCACGAATGAGCCAGCAGTTGCAGCGAGTACGATAATGAGCACACTGATCCTGTTTACAACGAGCATCTCCTTCATTGTAGCATCAGGCTTTATGTATCTCTGGTAAATGTCCCTTGAAATGCAGGAAGCTCCAGACGTTGCAAAGGTGTCAGCACAAGACATGGAAGCTGCTGCAAGCCCTATTGCACTTAGAGCTACAATCAGGGGAGCAGAAGCAAAACGCTCACTGATAAAAGCAAGAAGCGCAGGCTCTGCCTGTGCCATGCCTGCAGGAAAGCCCATTACCGGGATCTCCGGGTATATGGAACTTAGAGCTATTGCAATTATAGCACATGCTGAGAAAACTATGGTGATCATAAGAGACCCTATGACCATCCCTGTACGGGCGGATTTCGCATCTCTCGCAGCCCATACCTTCTGCCAGGGGTCCTGTTCTGTAATCCATCCCGGAATAATGGCAAGGCAGAAGATCAGAACCATGGGAAGGCCTATTGATAAGGGGTTCCACCATACATCGGGCAGGCTCCCGAAGAGTTCAGAGCTGCTTATAGCAGGAGTGTTAAGATCTCCATCTGCCACTGTCCCTACTGCAGCAAAAGCCATTGCTATTGTGAAAAGAGAGAGGAACGTGAATTGGATGACATCTGTCCAGACTACTGCTGAAAGGCCGCCAAGGGTTACGTAAATGGATACTGCAATTGCAACAATAGCTGCAGCATAAAAGGGATCAAGCCCGTAAAAGACCTGAAGCACCAGGGAAAGTCCAGTAACATCTGCTACGGCAAAAAGAATCATAACTACAGTAATAATTAAGGCAATCGGCCATCTAACTGCACTACCATAACGCTGTTCCAGAAGTTCAGGCTGGGTAATTGCAGGCAGATGTTTGATTTTTCCCACAAGTACTGCAATAACAAGTAGGGCAATAATATTTGGAGCTACAAAAGCCCATATAGATCCCATTCCCTGAAGCATAAAATACCCTACAACTGCAAGAATTCCACCTGCCGTTAACCAGGACGCTGCGGCTGAAAATCCCAGGGCTCCAGGTCCTATTCTCCGGCCGGCAAGCCAGAAGTCTGTAACTGACTTTTGTCTACTATTAAAATACCAGCCAACAGCCACAAGTCCGGCTATGTAGACCGCAAGCAATACTAAGAAGATATTATAACCATCCATGAGGGCACCTTTAAAAAGATTAACTAATGTATAATCCATACTATCCATTTTATAGAAATTTTCTGAAATATCACAATTATTCTGGAGTACTTTGTTTTTATATATTCTCATTCTATTAAATGTGAATAAGTAAATTTTACTTCGATTCTACTATTTATTTATTCCTGCAATGCTTTACGAGCCCCTTTTTGTAAATAAATTCAAGTAAACTTGTGTTTAACTCATTTTTAATTTCTGAATTCTTATTTTGGATTCCTATTTTGAATTCTTATTTTGAATCTTATTTTGAATTCTTATTTTGGATTCTTCTTTTAATCCTATTTTAGATTCTTATTTTGAATCTTATTTTGGATTCCTATTTTGGATTCTTATTTTGAATCTTATTTTGGATTCCTATTTTGGATTCCTATTTTGGATTCTTATTTTGATCCATAGACCGTTACTTTCCGGTTTCGGGTTTAATTGTAAGCATAGGGTGGGAACATCAGCGGTTGATGTTTCCGATAAGAAAGGGAAGGAGATATAGTATTTGCCTTCCTGGAGCCTGAAAACATAGTTTTAAGTAAAACTTCCACACAATCCAGCATCAGAAACTCCCTGTAAGGCGGGTTACGGAAACCAAACATCTGAAACTCCTGTGCGGAAAAGGTTGATTGCGGAATCACTCGAATGGTTTTATAACCTACATTCAATAGTTTTCTAACTACGGTCCGCAGAAGAAATGGCATTCCTCCGGGTATCCGGCTTATGCCCGGTCCAGGGTAAGTTTCGTATATTCCGCTGAAAAGGTGAAGGTCTGTGAAAGCTAAAACAAAGCTCTGGTTTACCGAAGATGGAAAAACGGTAATGGGCGCTGGTAGAGCTGAGTTATTAAAAACAATTGACGAAGAACGCTCCCTTCGAAAAGCCTGCCAGAAACTCGGAATCTCTTACAAGCATGCCTGGATGATGCTTAAGAAGATGAATGAAGCTCTTGGCGAGCCTGCAGTGATTACTGTACGTGGAGGAAAGGAACAGGGCACTTTCCTGACTGACCTCGGAAGAAAACTGCTGGTTGAATACGAGACTAACAAAAAACTGATCAATGAAGCCTTAGGAGACGAGACCTCCTGGGAAAACGTAAGTTTTAAGCTT